>CAZYUF010000021.1:0-11274 GCA_964650605.1 uncultured Pseudomonadales bacterium
AAACAGAAAATTAAAGAAGAGTTTCCTCCATTTTAATTTAATAAATATGAGCCTAGCAGTCGGGATTGTCGGATTACCAAATGTGGGGAAGAGCACGCTGTTTAACGCTTTGCTTAAAAAACAAGTAGCGTATGTGGCCAACTTTCCTTTTGCGACGATTGAGCCGAATGTCGGGGTGGTGCCGGTGCCGGATCCACGTCTGGCCAAATTGGCAGACGTGGTAAAGAATGCGGAGAAAATGAATAGTCTGCCTCCAGAGGTGCCGGCGACAGTGAAGTTTGTGGATATTGCCGGTTTAATTAAAGGTTCCAGCCAAGGCGAAGGTTTGGGGAATAAGTTTTTGAGCCACATTCGGGAAGTGGACGCGATTTTATATTTGCTGAGGGATTTTACTGATGAAAATATTATCAAAGCCGGATCAGTAAATCCGCAAGCAGATTTGGAAACTTTACGCATGGAGCTGGAGTTGGCTGATTTGGACGCCAAAGAGAAAGTAAATTTACTGGCAAAAAAACCGGGAATAGTGGTTTATAACACCGATGAGGATAAATTAAACAACGGCGGATTGCGTATTTGCGCCAAACTGGAGGAAGAGTTGGCAGAACTTTCCGAAGAGGAACAAAAAGAATATTTACAACAGCTGGGGATAGCCAAAACCGGATTGGAGAAAGTGATTCAGAAAGCTTTTGAAATTTTGGGACTGCAAACTTTCTTAACGGCCGGAACCAAGGAGGTCAGGGCCTGGACCATTCGGCGCGGCGAGACGGCCGTCAAGGCAAGCGGGGTGATTCATACGGATTTTATGGCCAAATTTATTAAAGCGGAAGTGGTTGACTTTGATGATTTTATAGCCGCGGGCGGTTGGAAAAGAGCCAGAGAATTAGGCAAGATGAGATTAGAAGGCAGAGATTACGTAATGCAGGAGGGAGACGTGGTGGAATTTAAAATTGGCTCTTGAAATAGTTAAATAATTTGGATAAGATACAAATTCAATGAGCATATATGAATTTGCCTTGGTCCTGAGGGAGGAAGCAGGAAAGAGCGAAGCTGAACTAAAAAAAATCGCAGCTGAGATTGTTTCCAAAGTTAAAGGCAAAATTACCAGTATTAATAGTTTGGGGCTAAAGCAGTTAAGCTACCCGGTAAAAAAAGCCTTAAAAGGCTGGGTATTATTTATGGAAATAGAAGCCGAGGGATCAGAAATGAAGAGTTTGGATAGAAATTTAAAAATTAATGACCAAGTTTTAAGAAATTTAATAATTAAGAAGGAGTAAAGGATATGTCGAGCCGTTCTTTGAATAAAGTTTTGTTGATCGGGAATTTAACCCGCGATCCGGAGTTAAGATATACGCCGCAGGGGACACCGGTCTGCACCTTTGGCTTAGCCACTAACCGTTCCTGGCAGCCGTCAGCCGGCGGAGAACGCCAGGAAGAGACCGAGTTTCACCGGATTGTTGCCTGGAATAAATTAGCGGAGTTGTGCAGTGAGCTTTTATTTAAAGGCAGAAAAGTGTTTGTTGAAGGCCGGGTCCAAACCAGAAATTGGACTGATGCTCAAGGCCAGGAAAGAACGACCGTAGAGGTTGTCATTGACAATATGATTGTCTTGGATAATAAGCGGAAAGAAGGCCAGGAGGAAAGCGGCAGTTATCAGCAAAAAGAATACCCTGAAGAGACAGCCACAGCTATCCCAGTTGATGAGGGGGTAGCGGCCCCGATGCCGGCACCGGCCCCGGAAGAACCGGATAAGAAAAAAAAGAAAGCAGAAAAGCCAAAGGCCGAAGAGCCAAAAGTAGCCACCGAACCTGAGGACGAGAAAATTAATCCGGACGATATTCCTTTTTAAGCCAAAAAATTATGTTTAGGCCAAAACAAAAATGCTATTATTGCGAGAATAAAAAACTGCCTGACTATAAAGATTTTGAAACTTTAAAAAAGTTTATGTCAGACAGAGGTAAAATTCAAGCGGCCGACCGGACAGGAGTTTGCGCTAAACACCAGCGCCGGCTGACAAGAGCAATTAAGCGGGCCAGGCATTTAGCCTTATTGCCGTTTGTCTCATGAAAATATCTTTAAAACAGATTAGAGTGGGGATTACAGTTTTAAGTTTAATGCTGTTATCCGGCTTGGCTGGTTTTAGGTTAGGTAATGATAAAATAGAAAAATCTTTGGATAAATCCGAGATCGATTTAGGTCTTTTTTGGCAGGTTTGGGATAAGCTGGGAGAGAGCTATTTAATTAAAGAAAACCTGAAGCCGAAAGAAATGGTTTGGGGGGCGATTAAAGGGATGACGGCTTCTTTAGGCGATCCCTATACGGTGTTTTTGCCGCCGGAAGATAATCAATCCACCAAAGAAGAGTTAAACGGCGCTTTTGAAGGGGTGGGGATTGAGTTAGGCTTTAAGGATAAGACTTTAGCGGTGGTCGCCCCTTTGGCCGGCATGCCGGCGGAAGCGGCCGGAATTAAAGCCGGCGATTATATTTTTCATATTAAGGATGAGTTAAAGGGAGCAGATACGGAGACAACGGATATGTCTTTGCCGGAAGCGGTAAAACTTATCAGAGGTAAAAAGGGCACTGAGGTAGTGCTGACGGTTTTGCATGAAGGGGAGACAGAGACAAAGGTGATTAAGCTCAAGCGGGATACGATTGTGATTAAAAGCGTGGTCTTAGAGTGGCAGGGGGAAGGTAAAAACGCGGCCTGGTTAAAGTTAAGCCGGTTTGGCGACCGGACGCAATCCGAGTGGGATGAAGCAGTCAGCGAGATTTTAAAACACAATCAGTTGAAAGGGATAATTTTAGATCTGAGAAATAACCCCGGCGGTTATTTAAACGGGGCCGTGGCTTTAGCCAGCGAGTTTTTAAAACCCGGCCTGATTGTGGTGAAACAGGAGTCAGCCAAAGGAGAAACAGAGACTTTTAGCGTGACTAAGGCCGGCAGGCTGTTAACTCAGCCTTTGGTAGTGTTAGTGAACAAAGGCAGTGCTTCATCTTCGGAAATTTTATCCGGGGCTTTAAGAGATAACCAGCGGGCCAAATTAATCGGGGAGAAGACTTTTGGCAAAGGGACGATCCAGGAGGCGTTGGATGTGGCTGAAGGCGCCGGCTTGCATGTGACCACAGCCAAATGGCTGCTGCCTTTGGGCCAGTGGGTGAATGAAACCAAAGGGATTACCCCGGAGATTGAGGTTCAGGATGATAAGACAACAGCCAAAGATGAAGTAATGGAGAAAGCGCTGGAGAATCTATGAAGGTGATTATTTTAAAAACAAATGAGGTTAAGGACGTCTCTTTAGGCTACGCGGTTAATTATTTACTCCCGAAAAAATTGGGAGTGATGGCCACCAAAAAAAAATTGGAGCAGTTAAAACAGGCGGCTAAAGAATTAGAAGAAGCCAAAAGCCAGGGAGAGAGACAGGATAAGCAGGAAGCGGAGAGGCTGGACGGCAAAGTGATTGAGTTTAAAGGCGAGACGGTGACTAAAAAGAAAATTGCCGCCAGCCTTAAAATTCTTAAAACTAATGTCATTTTACCCAAGCTGATCAGGAAGCCCGGCGAGTACGAGGTAGAAATAAAGTTTGGAAAAATAAGGGCTAAAGTCAAAGTTAAAGTATGCGGCGTTTCTTAATAATAATCTTGGTTATTTTCATTATTGTTGTTTCGGCTTTTGGCGGAGCAAAATTATTTCCAGCGATAAAATTTAAACCAGCGGAAAAAGAAATTTACCGGGAAGTTTTAAATGAAGAAAACGCGGTGATTAAAGTAGTTGATGCGGTGACTCCGTCAGTGGTGACCATTGGTATCAAGAAGACGCAAAAGACAATTGACCCGATGTCGTTTTTTTTCAATTCTCAGATCAATGAACAATTAATTGAAGAGAATATCGGCTCCGGCTTTATTATTTCTAAGGAAGAAGGTTTGGTAATTACTAATCGGCATGTAGTGGATGATTTGGAGGCGGAATATAAAATTATAACGGCTGATAACCAGGAATTGGCTGCTCAAAAAATTTACCGGGACCAGATTAATGATATGGCGATTATTAAGGTTAGTCCGCCGGCCGAAGGGTTTAAGGCGGTTAAATTAGGAGATTCAGATAATTTAAAAGTCGGTCAGACAGTGATTGCCATTGGTACGGCTTTGGGTGAGTTCCGGTCCACGGTCACTACCGGAGTGATTTCCGGTTTAGGCAGAGGGATTGATGCCGGTTCGGCTTGGGGGGGAATGAGCGAGCGGTTGGATAATGTGATCCAAACCGACGCGGCGATTAATCCGGGGAATTCCGGCGGGCCGCTGTTGAATTCCTCAGGGGAAGTGATCGGGGTAAATGTGGCGGTTTCTCAAGCGGGACAAAATATCAGTTTTGCCATCCCGATTAACATTGTTAAGGAAGCGATTAATACGTTTGAGGCGACCGGTAAGTTTTCCCGGCCCTATTTGGGGGTGCGCTACCAAATGTTGACGGCAAAGACGGCGCTTCTCAATAATGTGCCTCAGGGAGCGTATGTGGTGGAATTAGTAAAAGATTCACCGGCGGAAAAAGGCGGTCTGAAAACCGGGGACATTGTGATGCAGATCGACGAACTTAAATTAGACGATAATAACGGGATTGCCGAAGTGATCGCCAAGAAAAAAGTCGGCGAGGAAATTAAGTTGAAAGTTTACCGAGACGGTCAGGAAATAACGATTAAGGTTAAGCTGGAAGAGATGGGAGGGTAATAAAATTTACAATGAATTTTCAATTAATTAATTTTCAATGTTTGTAAATTTGATTATTGAGATTTGATTGAAAATTGTGATTTGAAAATTGAAAATTAAGTTCTTGAATTACGGGCAATAAATTGCCTGCCATAATTTTGTCTAATTGTTTCCATGACGTCTTGATTCTATGATCAGTGACCCGATTCTGGGGGAAGTTATAGGTGCGGATTTTTTCCGCCCGCATACCGCTGCCCGCCCCTTGGCGGGCTTGGGCGGTTTGAGAGGCGATTTTTTCCTGTTCTAATTGATAAAGTTTGGCTCTTAATAAATCAGTGGCGATTTTGCGGTTTTGCTCCTGAAAACGCTGGGATTGGCAGGTAGTGATAATACCGGTGGGTTTATGAGTTAAGCGGACAGCCGTAGAAACTTTCTGAACATTTTGGCCGCCATGGGAGGAAGCGTGGAAAAAGTGGACCTCGATATCTTTGAGATTGAGCTGAATATCAGTTTCTTTAACCTCAGGCAAAACCGCGACAGTGGCGGTAGAGGTATGAATCCTGCCTTGAGATTCGGTGACCGGGACACGCTGGACCCGATGGCCGCCGGCTTCAAATTTAAAGAGCGAGTAGGCTTGCCTGCCTTTAATTTTAATAATATTTTCATCAAGGGGAATAACTTCAAGTTTTTGGGAGAGAGCAAAGCGGGTGTACATGTTTTGCAGATCTGAAGCAAAGATTTTGGCTTCTTCGCCGCCGGTGCCGGGCCGGATCTCTAAGATGATGTTGCCCTCATTAACACCTAGGGGTGTAACGTTTCCACCCCGGGGTGGAATGTTAATTAAAACTTTTTTTTGTTCGGTGAGTTTGATAATTTCTTCTTCGGCCAGGGGTTTTAATTGCGGGTCGGCCAGCGAGGCCTGAGCTTCGGTTATTTTTTGGTCCAAGCGATCAAGTTCGGCTTGAAGATAGTCACTTAGCATTCTTGGCTTTGGTTTTTTCTTGTTCAATCATTTCTTTTAAGGTTCGCGGCGTTTTAGAGCCGTCATCAACAGGGTGTTTAGATTTTTTGACATATTTACGCGCTTTGGCAGCCCGCTGGCTGGCTTGGAATTTTTCCACCCGGCCCATAGTGTCGACATACTTCATTTGACCGGTAAAAAAAGGATGGCAGGCCGAGCAGATATCGACCTTAATCTGTTTTAAGGTCGAACCGGTGGTAAAAGTATTGCCGCAGGCGCAGGTGACTTGGCAGTGAGGATAGTATTGAGGATGAATGTTTTTCTTCATGGATTACGATTATAGCGTTTCGGCCGGAATTCGGCAAGATAAACACCTAGGGCGACAATAATGACTGCCAAGATCATTAATGGCGAGACCATTTCGTTTAAAAATATCCAGGCGACCGGGACAGCGACGATACCCTGAAGATAGGTAAATAAGCTGGCTTCCGAAGCTTCGATCAGATTTTGCCCGTAGAGAAAAAGAGTAAAGCCTATAATAGAACCAAAGATAGCCATATAGCCGGAAGCTAAAATAACAGAAGGAATAGTTAAGAGGGAAACTGAAGCAGATGAGCTGGTTAAAGTTAAAATTAAAAAGAAGATACACAAGCCGATTGGATAACTAAGGCTGGAAACATAGATTTTCGGGATATGCTTATAAAGTTTTTTTTGAAAAATGACTGAGAAAACATTGAGCAGGTTATAGCCGATGATCATTAAATTGCCAGTAAAAGAAAAGCTGGCAGAGTGGTTTTTGCCAGTAAATAATGGTTCTAAAACAAGTATTAACGTGCCTATAAAGCTTATTATTAATCCAGTCCATTCGAATTTTTCTTGTTTTTCATGCAAAAACAGAATACCGCCTAAGACAATAAACACCGGGCCGGTAGCGCCGATTAAAGAAGCTTCAAGGGCGGTGGTAAGCTGAAGGCCGCGATAAAGCAGGATTAAACCGAAAAAGCTGTAGGCCTCGACAAAAAAGATATTTAAAACAGTGCGGAGATTTGGCCTGAATTTTAAAAAGAATTTTAGTAAAAAAGGCAGCAGCAGGGGGACGGCTATAAGATAACGAAAATACAGAAACTGAGTGGGAGAAACATAGTTTAAAGCAGGTTTGACTATGGGTAGGGCGGCGCCCCAGACAAGAGCAGTGCCCAGAAGAGCAAGATAGGCTTTAGCGCGTGAGGACATTAATCGCCTTTTCCAAAGTTAATGTTTTCTGCTTGCCGCTGGTCATGTTTTTTAAGGTGATTTGGTTTTTTTTGATTTCTTCCTCGCCAACGACCAGAACATAAGGGATTTGGTTATCATTAGCGTATTTTAATTGTTTGGCCAGTTTGACTTGCGGATCAGGATAAATGTCGGTGTTAATTTGATTCTGCCGGAGTTTTTGGGTGATAACTTGAGAGGTTTTTAATAATTGGGGATTAAAGACGGTCACCAAGACTTTTGTCTTAGTGGTAATAGCAGGAAAGAGTTTTAGTTCATCCATTGCCAGAATCGTCCGGTCAAAACCAATGGCAAAACCAACAGCCGGCACCGAGCGATCAGAAAATTTGGCCACCAGGCTGTCAAAACGTTCACAGCCGGCCAAAGATCCGGAAGAAAAATTCTCATCGATTATTTCCCAGATTGTGCCGGTGGAGTAGGAAAAAGAGCGGGCGAGAGTGGGTTTAAACCGGTAATTCTCTTTAAAACCATAATTATCAAGATAATCAAAGATAGTTTTGAGATTATCGTTGGGTTGGCTGTTTTTGATTTGATCGAGAATTTTCCGGTTAAAACCTTTTTGAGTTAGTTCCTTACTGACGCCGACAACACCGATTTTATCCAGCTTATCAATAGCGACAATGGCTGAATAGGGAATATCTTGGTAAAGATCGCGGTCGTTAATGATGGCAATTGGTTTGGTAAAACCCAGGTTTTTAAAAATATCAATGGTTAAGGCGATTGTTTCACCGTCAGCAGTGCGGTTATCTACGCCAAAAATATCCGCGTCGCATTGGAGAAATTCCCGATAGCGGCCTTTTTGGGGTTTTTCGCTGCGCCAGACAGTTTGGATTTGGTAGCGTTTAAACGGCAAAGAGATTTTATCAGGGTATTGGGCGATGACCCGGCAGGTAGGGACGGTTTGGTCGTAACGCAAAGCCACTTTCCGGCCGCCGGCATCGGTAAATTTGTAAAAAAGTTTTTCGTCTTCACCGATCTGGCCGGCAAAAGTCTCCAGATACTCAATGGCCGGCGTTTCTAAAGGCTCAAAGCCATAAAGTTCAAAGGTTCGGCGGATAATATCGATGGCGTACTGCCGTTTTAGGGCCTCTTCGGGTAAAAAGTCCCGAAAGCCTTTTAAAATCTTGGGAGTGATGAGTTTTTTGTTTGACATATTCTTGTTAATGTTATATTATAACAATTGAGAAGTCGGCATATGTGCGGATAGCCTTGGCCGGCTTTTCGTTTTTATAACAACATTTCAAGATAACTGGGATTTATAGGGTCTTTTAGTTTTCTTTCAATTAATCTGACTTTAATTTGTTCGATCCTATGATTGATGGTTGTAAGAGGCACTGCCGCTTTCATCAATTGATAATAGTTTATAATTATTAGTCATCATAATAAAAATTTTCCTGCTTTAATAATTATTTTACCATCAATTTGCAGAGTTGGCTGAAGAACAATGCCGTCAGAGTGAAAGGGGACATCAACTTTGCCTCCATAGGAAATGTTACTGCCTAAAGCTACATGGCAGGTGCCAAAAACTTTTTCTGCTTCCAAAACATTGGGCGATAGTTTAGCTAAGGTGATGTCAGCAATGGCGCCATCGATAACTAAAATACCCCGAGTTTGGCCTTCGAGTGGTCCAATACAGGCCTCACCGGCCGGTAAATTACCAAAACTGCCGGCTTGAGTATAAAGACCGTTATCCGATTCTCCTAAACGATTACCTAAGGCTAGCTGTAAATTTGTTCCTGCCGGCGAGGTAAGTTTGGCGGTTTGTCCGTCAGTTAAAATCCGGGCGAGTTTATCTGATAATGTAGCGATTTGAGAATAATCAGCCAGTAGTGTCCGCTGGATCATATCCAGGGTAATTCCCGGCATAGAGGCAATCCGGCAGCCGGCGGTGCAAGCCTGTTTGCGTGCTTGAGTGTGGGAGAGGGAATAAGTAGTAATTAATAAAGCCACATCAGCTTTTAACATTTTGTCAGCCACTGACTGCGGCGGTTCCTGGGCGTTTCCGGTCATGCCGCTGACAACGGCAACGTCAACTTTAGCGGTAATTTCTTTGGCAGCTGTTTCAAAAATGCCTGCGAGGAGTCTCCTCGTAGGGTCGGTGACAATTAAAATCGACTCGCCGGGTTTGACAGCCAGACACTGTTTCATGACGTTTCTAGCGGCGGCGAGCATAATTTATCTTATCATTATAATTAATTATTTAATTGGCTTAATGTTTTTGTTAAACATATATCCTGTCCGGAAAAAATAGGATTTTCTTGGTTATTAAGTTTAGCAAAGCCAAAGGCTGAAATTCGACAGCCGCCCAAACATAACTTTTGATATTCACAGTTGGCACTGCTACAGATACCAGTTAATTTTTTTTGAAGAGATTCAGGATTTAAAGGCGGTTGAGTAAGATTAATTTGATTATTTTCTACTGAACCAATTTGAAGTTCAGGAAAAGATAACGCTTCAAAACAGGGATAGATTTTTTTAGAGCCTAAGGAAATGCCTAAAAAATCCTGTCCGATCCAAGGGCAAAGAAAGGTACTCGCGGGCCATCTATTAGTTTGACCGCTTAAGTATTTATAGGGACCTTTAGAGAAAAAATTCGGTCCAAACGACAAGCCAAAAAGGGAGATTCTTAAGTTTTCGTATTTCAGTCGAGCGGCGTTGACAGAATAAAGCATATTTATTAAATCAGTTTGATCAATAAAAATATCTTTGGGTAGATTTTGAGCCCTACCGGCTGGTATGAGTTTGATCAACTTGGTTTCTTTAATGCCCAGTTGATCGGCTAAATCAAAGATATAATCAAGCGAGTCAACGTTGATTTTACTAACCGAGGTAAAAGTGCTCACATCCATGCCGGCTTTGATAGCCCGATTAATACCCTGAAGAGTAAGCTCAAAAAATTTTGGGTCGGCTTGGGTTAGTTTGGTTTGTTGGTCCTGATTTCCGTGTAAGCTGACTGATAATTTGGTAATGCCGGCATTCTTCAATTGACTGATTATTCTTTCAGAAAGCAGTGCGCCATTTGTTAAAACCGTGTCTTTTTGTAATTGGGTAAATATGGGCAGCAGTTCCATGGCGGTAGTTATTTCTCTAGGATAGATAGTTAAATATGTTTGTTGGGGATCAAAGATTTGAGCCAGTTTTCTTAACTCATTTAAGGTTTCGGAATCAGCTTTTAAAAAAGGAAGATTATTTTCAACAAAAAAACAGTGCCCGCAGTTTTCGCTGCAAGTCGAGGGGATAAGTAAATCAACAGCGATTTTTTTGTTTTTGATAATAGTTGAGGCAAGTAATTCCGGCTGCGTTTTTAATCCGGTGCTCTGCTGGATTCTTGAATCGATAGAACCACTGAGCTGATAAAAAGTAGATAAAGATTCTTTGGTGGACATAACTAATTATTTAGATAATTAATGACAGGATTAAGCAATAGAATTTTAAGGAGTTGATTTTAGTAACAACCAGAATATTTCTTTTGCGGCCTTTGGTTAGTATTGTTTGACCCCGATTTTTTCCCTGAATAATGACGTTTATGTTTCCGGATTGAAACTGTTTAATTATTTTTGGTTTTTCCATAGCCGCGGCAACAATGGGATCGTAGAAACAATTAAAGTCAGACTGATTGTTTAAAATTAGTTCTTTAATAATTTGGCCGAGTTTATTTTTAGGCTGTTGGAGATTTAATTTTGAATAAAAGTTATTTAAAAGTTTTTGAGTCGGTAAATTTTTAACTAACTCAGGCATGGCGGGAGCAAATTTAGCGGCATCGATGGGAATCATTACGATAGGGATATTAAAATTAAAGACAGTTTTGGCGGCTTCCGGGTCAAGAAAAATATTGTATTCGGCAATATTTAGAAGGGGGACATTGCCCGGTTTTTTTACAGCTCCACCCATTAAATAAATTCTGTCAACCTTGTCGGTAAATTTTTCTTGGTATTTATTGGCTAGGTAAGCGATGTTGGTTAACGGTCCCAGACAGACTAAAATAATTTTTTGGTTTTGTTTTTGAACTAGTTTATAAAGTTTATCGATTGAACCAATGTTGCCAGCATTTCCAGTATATTTGGGGATAGAAAGGTTGGTTAATAGGGTTAGTTGATTGGCTCGAAGACAGTCTTGGGGAGGAAATTTAGCTTTCCAACCAGGTTTTGAAGCCTGAAATTTTCCTTTAAAGACAGGAATTTTTTGATTAGCAAAAGACAGCACTCTTTTAAGATTAATGGCGCCTTGTTTTACATTAGAAACTCCAAAAACAGTACTGATAGCCCTGACAGAGAATTTTTTTGAGAGCAGCAGCAGGCTGATGGCAACGATGTCATCTACACCCATGTCAGTGTCGATAATAA
>CAZYUF010000022.1:0-3644 GCA_964650605.1 uncultured Pseudomonadales bacterium
GCTTCATAATGGGGCGGAAATGATTTTGACTAAACTAAAAAATACTTTCGTGCTGTCCGTCGGCGGGTCAGTGTTTGCTCCCAATGACCAAGACAACCGGATTGATATTCAATATCTTCATGATTTTGAAGCGTTTATCAGAAAACAAATCGCCAAAAAGAGGCGATTTTTTATTGTCTGCGGCGGCGGTTATACTGCCCGGCAGTACCGCGACGCGGCCAAGCAAGCGGCCGGACGGAATCTGACCGACGAGGACCTGGACTGGCTGGGAATCCATGCTACCAGATTAAACGCCCATCTGTTTCGGACGATTTTTCGGGATGTGGCTTACCCGTGGATTTTAAAGCATTTTGATATGGTGGATAAAAACGCAGTTAATTCTCCGGTAGTAATCTGCGGCGGCTGGAAGCCGGGTTGGTCAACCGATTATGACGCGGCCTTAATTGCCAATGACTACCATATTCAGACAGTGATTAATCTGTCGAACATTGACCAGGTTTATGACAAAGACCCGAATAAATTTAAAGACGCTCAACCAATTAAAAAGATACACTGGAAAGACCTGATTGCTTTAGTGGGCAGTAAATGGACGCCGGGATTAAACTCACCATTTGATCCGATTGCCTGTTGTTTAGCCAAGAAAATCGGCCTAAAAGTGATTATTGCCAACGGCCACAATTTTGCTAATTTGGAGAAGATTTTGGAAGGGAAGCCATTTACGGGTACGGAGATAGAGTAGTTGACAAAGGTGGGAAATTTAGTATACTAGGAGGGAGTATGGATAAAATACAAAAATCATTAGCGAGAATTGAGGGGCAGGTAAGAGGCATTAATAAGATGTATGCTGGGAAAAAGCCGTGTTTGGAGCTGGTCCAGCAAGCGGCGGCGGCGAGGCAGGCGCTGGGGAGGGTCGGCCGGGAACTATTGAAACAGGAAGCCTGCCAGTGTATGTTGAAACAATCAGAAAAAAATAAGTTTGACAAAATTTTAAAGCAATTATTTAAAAATTAAAAAGCTCCGATGCTAATAGCATCGAGAGTCCACGATTCGGTTTACCGATATCGGGAGAGGAAAGTATGCCGGCAATTCATTTTACTGACAAAGATTTTGAAGAGAAAGTAATAAAAAGTACCCTGCCGGTGTTAGTGGATTTTTACGCTGACTGGTGCGGGCCATGCCAGCAGGCCGGGCCGGTGATTGAGGAGTTGGCAGAGGAGTATAAAGAGAAAGTGTTAATCGGCAAGGTGAACGTGGATGAAAGCAAGAACACCAGCGGCAAATATGGGATTATGAGTATTCCGACAATGGTAGTATTTAAAGACGGGAAAGAGGCGGAAAGGGTGAGCGGGTTCGGGGGGAAAGACGGAGTGGTAAAACTTTTGAAAAAAGTTTTAGGAGAGAAATAACCATTATAATGATTATAAATTTTATAAATGTTATATAAACTCATCATCATCGGCTCCGGGCCGGCGGGATACACGGCCGGGATTTATGCGGGGAGAGCCGGGTTAAACCCGCTTTTATTTGCCGGAGAAAAAAGCGGCGGCCAGCTGATTTATACGACAATGGTGGAAAATTGGCCGGGGGCAAAAGACGGGGTGACGGGGCCGAAGTTAATGCGGGATTTGCGGGAGCAGGCGGAAAAATTCGGAACCAAAATAATCGATAAAAAGGTGATTAAAGTGGATTTTTCGAACAGGCCGTTTGAGATTTTCACCCCCGAGGTGAAAGATGCTCACACCTCGGGGGTGTATGCGGCCGGAGCAATAATCGTGGCTACGGGAGCGGAGAGCATTAAATTAAATATTCCCGGAGAGGAAAGATTATTAGGGCGGGGGGTGGCGACCTGCGCGGTTTGCGACGCGTTATTTTACAGAGATAAAAAGGCGGCGGTGGTCGGCGGCGGAGATGCGGCGGTGGAAGACGCTTTGGCCTTAACGAAATTTGCCAAAGAAGTGGTGCTGGTGGTCAGGCGGGAGGAATTGCGGGCTTCGAAAATAATGCAACAGCGGGTGGAAAATAATCCTAAAATCAAGATTTTATGGAAGAGCCAAGTAACGGAAATTATGGGAGAAGATAAAGTCGAAGCAATTAAAATCAATAATGCAGAAACAGTAAAAACCGACGGAGTGTTTTTAGCAATTGGCCATAAGCCGGCCAGCGGGATTTTTAAAGGCCAGCTGGATTTAGATGAAAAAGGCTATATTAAGGTTTGGCAAACAATGACTTCGGTTCAGGGGGTTTTCGCGGCCGGTGACTGCGTTGATTATCGTTATCGGCAGGCGATTACCGCGGCGGGGATGGGGTGCCAGGCGGCGATTGACGCAGAAAAATGGTTGGAGAATCAAAGCCAATAATAATCATAAACATCATAAATTATATAAGAATTATATGAAGAATAATCCATATCAGAATGCGGTGAAGCAGTTAGAAACAGTGGCGAAATACATTAACCTGCAGGGTCGGACCCTGGAGGAGTTAAAGTGTCCAAAAAGAGTGATTAAGGCTGATTTAAGAGTAAAAATGGATGATGGAAAAATTAAAACTTTTAAGGCTTTCCGGTTGCAGCATAATGACGCGGTCGGGCCGTATAAAGGCGGGATTCGGTTTCATCCTAACGTCAGCGAAGACGAAGTGAAAGCGCTGTCAATGTGGATGACCTGGAAGTGTTCGGTGGTGGGGATTCCTTACGGCGGGGCGAAAGGCGGGGTAATCTGCGATCCGAAAAACATGAGCGAGGCGGAGTTGGAAAGATTGAGCCGGGCCTATATTCAGGCCATTGCCAAATATATCGGTCCTTTCAAAGATGTGCCGGCTCCGGATGTGAATACCACCCCGCAGATTATGGCCTGGATGGTGGACGAGTATGAAAAAATTGCCGGTAAACACGAGCCGGGAGTGATTACCGGCAAGCCGGTGGAGGTGGGCGGGTCTTTAGGCCGGACCGAGGCGACAGGGTTGGGCGGTTTTTATGTGCTGGAGCAGTTGCGGAAGGTTCGGAACCTGCCGCAAAATATTACGATAGCGGTCCAGGGGGTGGGTAACGTCGGTTATTGGTTTATTGAGTTTGCCAAGAAAGCCGGTTACCGGGTCGTTGCCTGGTCAAATTCTAAGGGCGGAGAGTATAAAGGGAAAAAGATTACCAATGAACAATTGCTGGAATTACCCGTGGATATTTTAGTACCGGCGGCATTGGAGAATCAGATTACCAAAGATAATGCCGGAAAGATTAAAGCTAAGTATATTATTGAGATGGCTAACGGCCCGGTGACGCCGGAAGCGGATGAAATTTTGCATCGGCGCGGCATTATTTCCATTCCCGATGTTTTAGCCAATGCCGGCGGAGTAACCGTGTCTTACTTTGAGTGGTGCCAGAATAACATGGGTTATTATTGGGGAAAAGACGAGGTCTTTTCTAAGCTTAAAGTGATTATGGATAAAGCCTTTGGGGAGGTGTGGAAGATTTATGCAAACGCAAAACGCAAAACGAAAAACGAAAAATTGACACCGCGCATGGCGGCATATATTTTAGCCGTTGGCCGGGTGGTCAAGGCGATGAAAATGAGAGGCGGTCAGCGGTAAACCTGATCGTGGGAACCAATATCTATTAATATTAGCGTTTGCCGGCTCTTATAAAAAACTAT
>CAZYUF010000022.1:3744-8726 GCA_964650605.1 uncultured Pseudomonadales bacterium
TGAGGGTTAATTTTCTTAACTCTTTTTTTAAACTTCTGAGAGAATTCTAACTCGAACATTTATAAGTTTTTAAAGAAATTATCAATATCCTGCGGCGTTTTTAAAACGATATTTTTATTTTTGTGGGTCAATGCTTCGGTGGCAGATTTAAGAATTTCTTTTTCGGCTTGGGGTGAGAAAGGCGGACCATAAGGAACAACAGTGGGTGAGAACAGCAGATATCTGACGGCATTGCGGACAAACTCGGAGAAAGAGGTATAGAGCCCGGTTTTAATTTGGGCGTCAACGGCCTGTTTCATCGGTTTAGGCAGAGTGATGTTGATGGTAATTGTATCCATATAATACATTTTATGTATTAATTTCTTTGTTGTCAAGAAGGCGATGAAGTTAAGGCGATGTTGTGTTATATTGTAGTATTGATAAATTAATAAAAGGAGAAATATGACTGAGAAAAAAAAGAATTTATTGCAACCGATAATGGTGGGGTTGTTGGTGATAGCGGCGTTTGCGATTGGCAGTATGTGGACGGAGTTGAAAATGTTGAAGAGTGGCAATCAGCCAGCGGGTAAACCGGTGGCGTCCCAGCAGCCGCAGCAGCAAGCGGAAGAGCCGAAAGAAGTCAGCGATGATGTTTGGAAAGAAATTATAAAAAATCCAACGGCAGTAAAAGGCGATAGTAAAGCTAAAGTGACGCTGGTGGAGTTTACCGACTTTCAATGTCCGTTTTGCAAACGGTACGCGGAGGAAACATTGGGCCAGATTGAAAAAGAGTATATGGCTACAGGCAAGGTTAGATATATTGCCAAAACTCTGCCGTTAGAGTTTCATCAGTTTGCCCAAGCCGCGGCAGAAGCGGCTAAGTGTGCCGGGGTCCAAGGGAAGTATTTTGAGTACAGCACTTTACTGTTTAAAAACCAGGATAGTTGGTCGACAGAAACAGATGTGACTAAAACTTTTGCCGGATATGCGACGAGTTTAGGCCTTAATGAAGCAAAGTTCAGCCAGTGCGTGGCTAACGGAGAGCAAAAGGCGGCAGTGGCGGCCGATGTAGCTTTGGCGAAAAGGGGCGGATTGGGCGGCACGCCCAGTTTTGTGATTAACGGGAAGATTTTGGTAGGAGCGCAGCCGTTTGTCCAGTTTAAAGCGGCGATTGACGAGGCGCTGAAGTAATCCGCCAGCTGGCGGAGATACGGTATAATACGGCCATGAAGCGGATAGCGATAATTTTCCTATTGCTGTTTTTGGCCCCGACGGCCGTCGGGGCGGCGGCGGCGGAGGCGACGGCCAGCGCGGAGATGGCCACTTCGGCGGGGACTTTAAGCATTGAAGCGGTGACCAAGCAGGATATTACTGAGAGAACTTCGGCAGTCAAGGGAAGGTTGGAGGGATATTTAGACGAAAAAGAGATTGGCAAGTTAAGTTGGCTAAATTTTTTACAGCAGGCGATCAGACAGGCGGTGGACAAAGGGGTGTCGGCGAATACGATTGTTTTGGTGCTTTTGTTTCCGCTGGTGGCCGGGTTGATTGCCGCGGCCAGGCATTTAATCGGTTTAACCGGGTTTGGGATTTTTGTGCCGGCAATGTTATCAGTTGCCTTTGTGGCGACGGGTATTAAAGTAGGTATCATCATGTTCGCGGTGGTGTTTTTAGGGGCCAGCTTGGCCAGGAAAGTTACCGAAAGATTAAAACTGCAGTATTTACCAAGAATGGCCTTAATGATGTGGCTGGTGTCGGCGGCAGTGCTGGCAGTGCTTTTGGGGGCAGTGAACATTAATTTAGGCAGTTTAAGCGCGGTCTCCATTTTTCCGATTTTAATTTTAATGCTGTTATCCGAGAATTTTATTGAGGTGCAGACAGGCAAAAGCCGGCATGAAGCGGTGCAGGTGATGATCCAGACGTTAGTAATGGCGATAATCGGGGCAGTGATTTTAAAAACCAATTGGGTGCAGAAGTTAGTTTTATTAAATCCGGAAATTTCTTTGCTGGTGATGGCTTTGCTGGATATTTATGTGGGCAGGTATACGGGATTGAGAGCACTGGAAATGTGGAAGTTCAGAAAAATAATTAAATGACAAAATTTTCTGACATTTTGGGCATGAATGCCCGGAACCATTTGTATCAGTCGAAGTATAACTCGCGTAAGGGGAAAAGAGCGGCGGATTCTAAGCTGGTAACCAAGTCGATTTTGAAAAAAGCTAAGTTACCGGTGCCAAGACTGCACCGGATATTTAAGAATGAAAGGGTGGTGGAAAGATTTGATTTTACCAATTTGCCGGATAGTTTTGTGATTAAACCGAGCCAGGGGTTGGGCGGGGAAGGGATTCTGGTGGTTGACCGCGGCGGCGAGTTTGCCGGAGAATGGGTCAGCGTTGACGGTAACAAGCTGACGGTTAATGATTTGCGCTTACACATTTTGGATATTCTGGCTGGGAAATATTCAATGCTGGATTTGCCGGATAAGGCGTTTATTGAAGAAAGGGTTAGGGTTCATCCAAGATTTGAGCCGATCAGCTGTCAGGGAACTCCGGATGTGGGAGTGCTGGTGTTTAATAAAATTCCGGTGATGGCCTTTTTAAGGCTGCCGACAAAAGAGTCGCACGGCAAGGCGAACATGTTTCAGGGGGCCGTGGCCTGCGGAGTGGATATGGCCACCGGAGTGACCACAAAAGCGGTTAAATATACCAGCGAAGTGAAGTTTTTTCCGGATTCGCGGCGGCGGCTAGCGGGGATTCATATTCCCCGCTGGGAGGAAGTGCTGGAGCTGGCGGTGACAACGGCCGAGGCGGTAGGGTTGGGTTATTGCCGCGTAGATATTGCTCTGCAGCCAAGGACAACCAAAACAGGCAAACTGAAAAGCACGCCGATGGTGCTGGAAGTCAATGCCCAGCCGGGCTTGAAAATTCAGCTGGCCAATGAGGCGGGTTTGAAGCGCAGGCTGGAGCGGGTGGAGGGTTTGCCGGTTAAGACAGTCAAACAGGGGATTAATATCGGCAAGCAGTTATTTGCCGCCAGGGATGAAGACGAGTCGATTGAGGGCGGGTGGTTGAATATCGGCATTTTTGAAGAGGTGGAAGTGGAGAATTTTTTGGGAGAAAAACAGCAGATAAAGGCAAAGATTGACAGCGGGGCGTTTCGGACTTCGATTGATGAAGGGTTAGCCAGGAAGCTGGGATTGATGGACCCGGAAAATATTTTATGGGAAAGAAGCTACCGGAGCGCTTTAGGCAGAGAGGAAAGAGAAGTGGTGGGAGTGACTTTTTATTTAAAAGGCAAGAAAATTAAAACCGCGGCGTCGGTGTCTGACCGGTCGAAGTTAAAACGGCCGATGATTATCGCCAGGCGGGACTTGTTGGGATTTTCGATCAGGGTGAAAGAAGGCGAAGCCGGGCAGGAGGCGTAGGGGCATGCGCCCCTTAAAATTAAAGAGATAAATGTTTCAGTGGCATTCGCCACTGAGAAATTAATATGTATTTTGTCTATATACTGATTTCGTTAAAAGACAATAGGTTTTATATTGGTTTGACTAGTAATTTGGAAATAAGATTAAGAAGTCATTTTGAAGGGAAAGTTTTTTCAACCAAAAATAGACGACCATTGAAATTGTTAGGATACGAAGCATATTTAACAAAGCACGAAGCGGGAATGAGAGAAAAGTATTTGAAAAGCAGTGACGGCAGAAAAGAAATGAAAATAAGATTTAAACAAAGTTTGGTAAATTTAAAATAGATAAAGTGGTAAAATAGCGGGAATGAAAATTCCCGCACAATTTAACCAAATTTCCGAGATCAAAAAACTGTTTCCTAAAGATGTTGGGGTAGTGGGAGTGGGAGTGACCGGGTGGCCGCGGGCGGCCTTGGGATATTTATTGCCGAATTACCAGATTTTGTCGTTGTTGGAAACTGCGGATTTGGGGGCAATCAGGCAGATTTGTCCGGTGGTAAGCGTGGAGAAAGGTTTAGGGGGCGGATTGCCCCAAAAGTTTAATACCTCGAGCATTTTGGGTTTAGCAGCGGTCAAGAAGTGGTTGAAAGGGAAAAAGAATTTGTTTGTGTATAAAGACAGCGAGGCGATTGACCGGGAAGCAGAGAAGTTAAATTTAAAGATTTTAGGAACAGAGGGGAAAATCAGAAAAGTGTTTGAGAATAAGAAGTTTTTCCGGGAAGAGCTGGTGAAAGCCGGTTTAAAACCGATACAAGGATGTTCCTTGCAGGTGGAGGAAATGGATGAGAAGAGATGGGAGAGATGTAAAGCAGAACTCGGCGAGAGGCTGGTGTTTCAATTGCCGGATTATACCGTGGGCGGGGGTTTGGGCACGTTTTTTATTAATTCAAAGAATGATTTTGCCAGTTTTAAAGAGTTTGTGGCGAGAAGAAAAGAAGTAAGGCGGGAGCTGAATAAAGTGATTGAGTGGGTGAATGTGACTAAGTTTATCGAGGGAGAGGCGGCGAGTATTTTGGGGTGCGCGACTAAATTCGGGACAGTAACAGGAAGGTTGCAAAAACAGATTATTGACCAGCCGGAGCTGGCGGCGCCGGCGGGCAGAAGCGGGGTGTGGTTGGGGCATGATTGGAATGTAGCCTTTAGCCCCGAGGCGCAAGCCGAAGGGGAGAAATTGTGCCAACAGTGGGGAGATTATTTGTATCAACAAGGATATAAGGGGGTGTTTGGGCTGGATGTTATTGTTAATAAAAATAACCAAGTATTTCCAATCGAATGCAATTCACGCTATACCGGCGCTTTTCCGCTGTACACGATGATGCAGATTGATAATCACGAGATGCCTTTGGATGTGTGGCATTTGCTGGAATGGCTGGGAATGGATTATGAAATGGATATGGAAGAGGTGAATAAATTGGGCAGGGGGGAGAAGAAAGGGCCCGCCTCGACTCGCGGCGAGTCGACGCGAGGCGGGGCGCAGCTGCTTTTACATAATTTGGAGAGAAGAACAGTGACGGCAACGAAAACAGTGAAGGCGGGGGTGT
>CAZYUF010000022.1:8826-11266 GCA_964650605.1 uncultured Pseudomonadales bacterium
GGGTTTTCTATTTTAGATATTAAAGATGATCCGCCAGCCGGCGGAGAGTTTGTGTTGTGCGATCGGGTGGCGGGAGAGGAGTCGGTGCTGAAGCCGGCGGAAAGGCTGGGGAGGTTGGTGTTTAAACGCCGGGTGGTGGACGAAAAAGGCAAGCTGCTGCCGGAAATAAAAGAAGCAGTCAGAGCAGTTTATGATAGTTTTGAATTAATGCCTATTGGAGATATAACTTAAGATTTTTTCGGCGACATGCTGGGATTTGCCTTGGTTGGGCCAGTCGTGAAGGCGGAGGCCGGGGTCGGAGTTAAGCTCAATAATCCGGCATTCGCCGGATAAATCTGGCCCAGCAATTATGTCGATGCCACAGATTTTTAAACCAATAATTTTAGCAGCAGTTTCGGCGAGACGGATTAAAGCGGGATTAACTGAGCGGAGAGGGATGGTTTTGACTGAACCGCCGGTGGAGAAATTGGGAATGGGGTAAAGAGTGATAGTTTTATTTTTCGGTAAAACAGCCTGCAGGGACTGTCCTTGCAGGTGAAGATGCCAGGAAATTCTTTGCCAATTTCTCATCCGGTTGAGAAGTCTTTTGCCGCTAGTTTGCCATAACTCGAGGCGACGTTGGTTTTCGGCATCAATCAACTGTTTGATGGTGGAGCGGCCATTGCCGCTGATGGTTGGGGTCAAGCGTTGAGCCACGCCAATAACTTTAAAATTTAAAACGAAAAAGCGGTAGTCATTGCCCTGATGATAGGATTCGATTAAACAGCCATCAGGATAATGGTTTAAAACTTCTTTAACAGCTGATTGGCCGGATTTTTTGTTTTGAATATTTAAGAAAACAAACTGGCCTTTTTGGCCGGTTAGAGGTTTAATTACTTGGGGGATCCGCCAGCGGGCGGACTGACATACAGAAAGGTATTCTTTAACTGAATGAACAATAATTTGCTGAGGGACAGGCAGATGATATTGAGAGAGTTTTTTGATTGTTTTTGATTTATTAAGAGATAGATTGATAGTTTTAGTGGAGTTCAGGCCGAAAGATTTTTCCGTAATTTGGTGGGTGCGCTGGCCGGAGCGAAAACTAAGAATTGGCGGCTGAACGGAAATAACCACAGGAGAAAGATTAAGTTTTTGGGCGGCGGCAAAAAGAATTTGAAGGTTAGAGTTGGTAAATTGGGGCATGGATGAATTATACAGGGCTGATACAATATTGATATGAAAGTAGCGGTGGGAGTTTCCGGCGGAGTAGATAGTGCCTTGGCGGCGGCGCTGTTAAAAGAACAGGGCTATGAGGTGACCGGGGTGTTTTTGGAATGCTGGCCCGCCGACGCTGAAGCTATGGCGGGTAAAAATGAACCGTGTCAGGGGGATAAAGATAGGCAGGATGCCTTAGGGGTGGCGTTAAAGTTAAAAATCCCGTTTAAAGTTTTGGATTTTAAGAAGGAGTATAAACAAAAAGTGCTGGATTGGTTTTATCGGGAATATAAGGCAGGGAGAACGCCGAACCCGGACATTGTCTGCAATCAGGAAATAAAGTTCGGGATGTTTTTAAAGTGGGCACTAAAGAATAAATTTGATTTTTTGGCCACCGGACACTATTGCCAACTAATTTCGACTCGGCATACGAAATTTTCTGCGTGCTCACAGCTATCTGGCTTTCCAGATGAGACGCTGCGCGCGCAAAAATTTGTATCGCCTGCGTCAACTCATTTGCTCCGGTCGGCAGACGAGCAAAAAGACCAGACGTATTTTCTGGCAATGTTGAAAGAAAAACAGTTGCGGCGGGTGTTGTTTCCGATCGGACATTTAACGAAAAAGCAAGTGCGCTTGGAGGCAAAAAAAAGAGGTCTGAAAGTGTGGAATAAAAAGGATTCCAGCGGAATCTGTTTTATCGGCCATGATTTGAATTTTCGGGAGTTTTTGAAAAGGAAAATCAAAGAACATGAAGGCGAGGCGGTAGATAAAAACGGAAAAGTAGTCGGCAAACACCAGGGGTTTGAATTTTACACGATCGGCCAAAGTTATGCCAGACCGTTGTTTGTGATAGGGAAAGATATAGAACGAAATAGATTGATAGTGGGGAAGAAGCCAGATTTAGCTAAAAAAGAGTTTAAGGTGGAGGGATGGGGGGGTATTCACCCCCTAAAGATTGTCAAGAGTTTAAAGAGCAAGGGGTATTCGCCCCTTGGATTATTGGTGAGAATTAGGCATCAGGGGAGGTTGATTGGGTGTAAGATTACGGGTAAAAAAGTGTTTTTGGAAAAAGCAGAATATGGGATTGCCCCCGGCCAGGTCGCGGCGATATACCGAGAAACAGTAAGAACCGAACCTACTGTTCTTGAATGTTTGGGCGGCGGGGTGATAAAATAAACCGCGGAATTTAAGCTGCAAAAACTTCAGTTTTTTCCTTAACCGGCTGATTGACTTTCAGGCCGATCTC
>CAZYUF010000023.1:0-11084 GCA_964650605.1 uncultured Pseudomonadales bacterium
TTGTTATATCAATCTAAAGCCTGCCACACCGTAGCCTTTCGGCGAAGGGTGGTCGGGGTGAGTGGACTCGAACCACCGAAAACCTCTCGCACCCCATGCGAGCGCTCTAGCCAACTGAGCTACACCCCGATTTTAATTCCCTTCATTTTAACATAGCTTTTTCCTGTTGACATCTTCGGGTTTTATTTGATTTAATAAAATTAATGCCCAAATTGACAAATATCACAAAATTGTGATATTAATATATTATATGGATTGGCAAACTCATAAAAAAAAATTATTAAAAAACTCTAATTTTAGAAAAGCGTTAAAAAAAGATCGCTTGGAATACGATATTGCCAGAGCAATTATTAAAGCCAGGATAAAATATCAATTGACTCAAAAACAGCTGGCAAAAAAATTACACACAAAACAATCAGTTATTTCGCGTGTCGAAAATGCTCAAACAACCGCGTCGGTTTCTTTCCTTCAACGTTTGGCGGGAATATTCGGCGGGGAGTTAAAGATTAGTTTTAGCGGGATTTAATTTTCTTCTTGACACTTTCGGTAAATCTTTGTTTAATGGAAGCTATGACCGATAATCCGAAACTTCAGGCAATTAAAGTGGCGATGGAGCAGATCGAAAAACAATACGGCGTTGGCTCGATCATGAAATTAGGCGATAAAAAACATCAGGAAGTGGCCTCCATTTCTACCGGTTCGATTGCTTTGGATATTGCCTTAGGCGTCGGCGGTCTGCCCCGCGGCCGCATCAGCGAAATTTTCGGTCCGGAAGCTTCCGGTAAAACCACCCTTTGCTTGCACGTTATTGCCGAAGCCCAAAAAGCCGGCGGTACGGCCGCTTTCATTGATGCCGAACATGCCCTTGATCCTCAGCGGGCCGAATCCATTGGCGTTAAGCTGGACGATCTTTTAATCTCTCAACCCGATACCGGCGAACAAGCTTTGGAAATTGCTGAGACTTTAATCCGCTCCGGCGCGATTGATGTAATTGTTATCGATTCGGTGGCCGCCTTAGTTCCCAAAGCCGAAATCGAAGGCGAAATGGGCGATGCCATTATTGGGCTTCAGGCCCGGTTGATGAGTCAGGCCATGCGCAAGCTCACCTCGGCCATTGCCAAATCCAAGGCCGTGATTATTTTCACCAACCAAATCCGCATGAAAATCGGCGTCATGTTCGGCAACCCGGAAACCACTCCCGGCGGCAAAGCCTTAAAATTTTATGCTTCCATCCGCCTGGACTGCCGTAAAATCGGCAACATCCAGGACGGCGAGGTAATTATCGGTTCCCGCCACCGGATTAAAGTCGTTAAAAACAAAGTTGCCCCGCCTTTCCGCCAGGCCGAACTCGACATTCTCAACGAAGGCGGTATTTCCCGGACTGGCGGTTTAATCGACTTAGCCGTTGAATACAACATTATTGTTAAATCCGGCAGTTTCTATAAATACAACAATCAAGTTTTAGGCCAAGGCAAAGAATCTGTTAGGTTTAAACTGGAAGAAGATCCCAAACTGGCTAAAGCGATTGAAGCCGAAGTTTGGAAACACTTTAAAGCTGAAGAAACTCCGTCCGAAAAACGCCGCCGCGGCCGGCCGGCCAAAAAATAATGGCCATTGTCAGCACCTTTGAGTACCTCACCGCCAAAGCCTTAAGATTATTATCTTACCGTCCCCGCAGCATCCGGGAAATTAAGAAGCGTTTAACCAAAACTAACGCCGATACTAATACCATTAATCGGGTTATCAATAATTTAATTGAGCAAAACTTGCTTAACGACCAGGAGTTTGCCCGCTGGTGGGTGGATCAAAGAGTTAAGTTCCGTCCCCGGGGCAACTATGCTTTAACCCAGGAGTTGGCGCAAAAAGGCCTTGACCGGGAAATTATCGATTCGGTTTTGTTGTCTTTTGACGCCGAGCTGGCCCTAGCTAAAAAACTGCCTCAGTCAAAACTTTCTTCCCGGGGGTTTTCTTTCTCCGTCATTGACGCCTTAAATGCAAAAGAGTAGAATACCCCTAGTTGATAAATGGTTATTAGAAGATCAAATGTTATTAAAATTAAGACAAATTAGTCAATCTTCAACCACTCCTTTGCTGGAGTAATCCGGACCGTTTATCTTCCAAAGAAAGGTTTTATATGTCATTTTTTAAGCGGATTACGCAAATTATTAGTGGTGGCAAAGCAACTGTTCCCGTTAAAGCTAAGATTGTGCCGGCGGTTAAAAAGCCGGTTGTTCCGGTTGTTGACCAAACCCAAGTTGTTGCCGCCCAGGCTCAGGCCCGGGAGTTAATCATTGAAGCTAAGGATCAGGCTTTGCGGATTAAAAGCGAAGCCCAGTCAGAAAGGGAGAAGGCTGTCCGCCAGCTGGCGGAAATCGACCATCGTTTAGGGGCGATCGAACAGCGGGAAAAATCCACTGCCGGTCAGGAAAAACATTTACAATCAGAGTTAACCAGAATCGAAACCATCAAAAAACAGCAGTTAGATAAACTGGAAGCCATTGCCAAATTAAGCCAGCCTGAAGCCCATGATTTAATTTTAAAACTCTATCAGCGCCGCATGGCCCGGGAAGCGGCCGAGATTATCAGAGATGCCGAAACCGCCGCCAAAGCCGAAGCCGAAACCAAAGCCAAAGAGATTTTAGTGGAAGCCATGCGTCATGGGGCGACCGATTACGTTGCCGAATACACGGTTTCCTTAGTCAAAGTAGCCGATGAAGACATGAAAGGCCGGGTGATCGGCCGCGAAGGCCGGAATATCCGGACTCTGGAAAAAGTTACCGGCGTGGAAGTGGACTTAGATGAACCGGGAGTGATCCGGCTGTCTTGTTTTGACCCGGTCCGCCGCGAAATTGCCCGGGTGACTCTGGAGAAACTGATGGCTGACGGCCGGATTCAGCCGTCCCGGATCGAAGAAATTCTCTCGCAAACTAAAAAAGATATTAGCCGGATTATCCGCCAGGAAGGCGAAAAACTTTGCCATGCCATTAAAGTTTTTAATCTGCCGATTGAAATCATTGATATGCTCGGCCGCTTTAAATACCGCTTTTCTTATGGCCAAAACATGATCGCCCACACCTTGGAGGAAACTAAAATTGGTTTAAAGCTGGCCTATGAAGTCGGTGCCGATCCGAACATTGTCCGCTTAGGCTGTTTGCTCCACGATATTGGCAAGGTCATTGACGAAGAAGAGGGGACGCACGTTGAATTGGGTGTCAAATTTTTAAAGCAATACCGTATTCCCCAGGCCGTGATTAACTGTGTCGCCGAACATCACGAAGACAAACCGTTTTCTTCGCTGGAGTCGACTTTAACCTACATCGCCGATGCCATTTCCGGGTCCAGGCCGGGTGCCCGCTATGCTGACCACGAAGGTTATTTGAAACGCATGACCCAGCTGGAAGAAATTGCCGCTTCGTTTGAAGGGGTGGAAACTGCCTATGCCATCCAGGCGGGCAGAGAAGTCCGGGTCATGGTTAAACCGGCTGTTTTAACCGATGACCAAAGCGTTAAATTAGCCAGTGACATCCGGGATAAAATTAAAGAACAGGTGCAGAACTTTCCCGGTCAGATTAAAGTTACCGTTATTCGGGAAATGCGCTCCGAAGCCATTGCCGGCTAATTTAATCAATTAAATTGGCACTTGATTTAGGTTGATACATCGGCTATATTTATTCTGTTATGACAAAAACAGCCATTTTAGAAATCATTGCCAAAAAAGCCCACCTGACTAAAAAAGCCGCCGCTGAAGCCATTGACGCCTTCTTAGATGAAATTGTCCGCCAGATTGATAAAGGTGAAAAAGTCGTTTTATCCGGTTTCGGCACTTTCAAAATCAGCAAAGTCAAAGACAAAAAAGGCCGCAACCCTCAAACCGGTGCTGATTTAATCATCAAAGGCCACCGCGTCGTCCGCTTCTTAGTCGGCAAAACCCTCAAGCGCCTGGTCAAAAAGTAATTCCCTCTCCAAATATAACTTTTATTCTTTCCTGTTATAATTTTCTCATGAGAAAATTCTGGGCTTACTATGTTACTCATTTAATTGATGCTTTGCTTTATCGGGCCGAGATTTTTGTTTGGGTCCTAACCGACATTGGTCCGGCGTTAGTGGCTTTGGTTTTTTGGTTGGCGGCTTTTCAGGCCCGCCCAAATATTGCTGGTTATTCATTGCCGCAGATGGTTTTATATTATTTTGGTGTAATGTTGGTTAAAAATTTAATTGGCATTCAGCCGCAGTACCATTTAGCCGAGGAGATTCGCGATGGGACCTTTTCAAAATATTTACTTAAACCATTAAACTTTCTCATTTACCGGCTGGGAGGAATTTTTGCCTGGCGGACCGTTCGCTTAATTTTCTTTTTGCCCTTCTTGCTGATTCTTCTTTATTTTTTTATTCATCAAGTTAATATCTTCAGACTCTCTTGGTTAAATTTTATTGCTTTCTTAGTCAGTTTAGCTTTAGCCTTTTTTCTTCAGTTTTTACTTAAAATTATTCTTGGTTTAGCGGCCATTTGGTTTACAGAAGTTGGTTGGTTGTTTTTTGGCTTTGCGGTTGTTTCCAGTTTTTTGAGCGGTGAATTGATTCCCTTAGACTTATTCCCCCAAGGCTTAATTGTCATCAATAATTGGCTGCCTTTCAAATACATGCTCTATTTCCCTTTATCTTTAGGGTTAAATCGGGTTAACGGTCTTCAAGCCATCAGCTCAGGTTTGCTGATTCAGTTTTTTTGGTGCCTGTTGGTTTATTGGCTCTACCGCCGGGTCTTCAAAGCCGGCACTAAAACTTACTCGGCTTACGGAGGTTAAATGAAGCGCTACCTTAAACTTTACTGGTCATTTTTTAAAAACTGCCTGATTCGGGAGATGGAATTCCGCAGTCATTTTTTTCTTATTAATTTTATTAGCTTGAGTTGGGCGATTTGTTTTCTGCTTGTTTATTTTTTTATTTATCAGCACGTTGATTCGGTTCAGGGTTGGACATTAGAACAGGTTTTGCTTTTAACTGCCATTTATTTTTTTATCGACCGGATTTTTGACAGTTTTTTTGAGATAAATTTTGACAATTTTATCAACTTGGTCAACCAAGGGGACTTAGATTTGGTTTTAACTAAGCCTGTTTCCTCCCAGTTTATCGTCTCCCTGCGGCGCTTCTCTTTTAGTATGGTTTTTAGTAATATCGCCATGATAGGAGTTATTGTTTATCTGTGTCGCCTCTATTTCTGGCCCTTAAACGGCTGGGTGATTATCAATTTCTTAATGTTAATTATTTGCGCGATCGTGATTACTTACTCATTATGGTTTATCACCTTATTGCCGGTTTTTTGGTGGGGCAGGGCCCGGAACTTAAACGAATTTTTTCGGCCCATTCACCAGCTTGGCCGGGTCCCTATCGATGTTACCGGCAAATTAAAACCATTTTTGACTTATGTCATTCCTTTGGCGTTTATTTCCACTATTCCGGCCCAGGCTTTAATTGGCCGGCTGTCAATTCATTTAGTTTTTTACGGTGTTTTTGTTGCCGGCTTTTTGCTTTGGTTATCGCACCGCCTCTGGCGTTTTAGCTTAAAACACTACACCTCCGCCTCATCATAGGTTCTTGACAAGGGACTAAAAAGGGACTATTATAGTACTATATGGATACAATTCAACTTAAGGTTACCTTGCCGGTGGCGCTTTACGATTATTTAGAGTCTAAGGCTCAGCGCTTTGGTTTGGCGATGGCCACTTATATTAAGCACCTAGTGATAAAAGACGTGGAAGATATGGATCTGCCCACTTTTAAAATGAGTCCAAAAACCGAAGCAGTAGCCCTGCAGGCTCTCAAAGATCACCGGGCTGGAAAAACTAAACTTCTTCGGTCGATTGATGATTTGTTATGAAGATTTTTTTCACTGCGCATTTCCGTCTGGCATATAAACAACATTGTAAGAAAAATCCTCAATTAAAAACAAAAATCGAACGCCAAATCAATTTTTTTCGGAAAAATATTCTTCATCCGTCTTTACGGGTTCACAAACTTAAAGGCAAAAGAAATAATCAAATGGCTTTTTGGATTGAAGGAAATTTACGGATTACTTATATCAAAGACGATTCAGATTATATCTTAACCGATATTATCACCCACGACGAATACTGAAGACGCTTTCGTGTTAAAATAATTCATGTCCGTAATCTCCGTTTCCAATTTAAAAAAATATTACCGGGTTTACAAAAAAGAGCCGGGCTTAGCCGGTTCAATCAAATCATTGTTCCACCGGAAATACGAAGACGTCAAAGCCGTTAACGATATTTCTTTTTCCATCAGCGAAGGCGAACTGGTTGGTTTTATCGGCCCCAACGGCGCCGGCAAAACCACGACTTTAAAAGTTCTTTCCGGCCTTTTATACCCGACTGCCGGCGCGGTCCAAGTTTTAGGGTTTACTCCTTTTGACCGCAAACCTGCCTTTCAAAAACAGTTTTCCCTAGTTATGGGCCAGAAAAACCAGCTCTGGTGGGACCTGCCGGCCTTAGACTCGTTTCTTTTGAACAAAGAAATTTACGAAATTCCCAACGATCAGTTTCAGGCCACTTTAACTCAGTTAGTGGAGATGCTGAGCTTAAAAGAATTTTTAAAAGTTCAGGTCCGGAAACTTTCCCTGGGCCAGCGGATGAAGTGCGAGCTGGCCGCTTCCTTACTGCATTCCCCCAAAGTTTTATTTTTAGATGAACCGACCATTGGTTTGGATGTGGTCATGCAAAAAAAGATCCGCGATTTCTTGAAAGACTATAATCAGAAATTCCAAGCCACCATCATTCTTACTTCTCATTACATGGACGATGTTAAAGAATTATGTAACCGGGTGATTATTATTGATAAGGGCCAAATATTTTTTGACGGCCGCCTGGACCAGATTATTAAAAAATACGCCGACCATAAAACCTTAGAAGTTATTTTTGAAGGCCCGATTGAGAAACCAGACTTTAAAATTATTCCTGATGCCAAAATTAGCGATTACAGTCCGCCCCGGGTGATTTTTTCCGTCAAACGCCGGCTGGCCAATCAGGTGGCCGCCAAACTTTTAACCAAATTCCACGTCGCCGATTTAAACATCACCGAAAGCTCCATTGAAGATATTATCCGTGAAGTTTTTACCGGCCGCGATCTTTCCTAAATGAAAAAATACTGGTTAATCTTCCGTCTTTCCTGGCAGAATGCTTTAACTTACCGCTTAAATTTTGTCATGTGGCGGGTGCGCTCAATTATCGGTTTTCTCGCCAGCTACTTATTTTGGTTAGCCATTGTTAACAGTAATCAGAACATCGCCGGTTACAACCCCTCACTTTTATTAACCTATATTTTTGTCTCCGCCTTTTTAAGAAACCTGGTTCTTTCCAATGTCAGCTATGGCGCCTGCGTGGAAATCGCCGGCGGCGATTTAAGCAATTATTTAATTAAACCGCTCGGCTATTTTAAATACTGGCTGACCAGGGACTTGGCTGACAAAGCTTTAAATTTAAGCTTTTTCAGCGTAGAAATAATTATCTTTTATTTAATTTTAAAACCGCAGATAGTCTTGACTCAGCATTTATGGTTATTTTTAGCCATCAGTTTTTTGGCCGCTTTGCTTTATTTTTTCTTAAGTTTCCTAATCAGTACTTATGCTTTTTGGCATCCGGAGCATAACGGTTGGCCTTTCCGGTTTTTATTTATCATGCTTTTAGATTTTCTTTCCGGCTCCAGTATCCCTTTGGATATTTTTCCGCCCCAAATCGTTAAAATTTTTCAGGTTTTGCCTTTCAGCTACCTGGTTTTTTACCCCAATCAAATTTGGCTTAATCGGGTCAACACCAATCAAATCATTAATATTTTCCTGATCACTTCTTTTTGGCTGATTGCTTTTTACTTAATTTTCCGCCTGGTTTGGCGTCGGGGTTTAAAAAATTATAGCGCCTACGGCCGCTGATTTATGAAGCTGAAACGTTATCTTATCTATTGGTTAAAAACCAGCGAATTAACTTTCGAATCTCTTATTGCTGACAAACTCTCATCCACTTTATTTATTAGCGGTAAACTATTGCGCTTTGGCTTTATGCTGGGATTTTTACTGGCCATCAAAGAAAAAATTAAATTGGTCTCCGGTTATAATATTGACCAGCTGGTAATTTTTTTCTTAATTTATAACTTGTTTGATCTGGTTGGTCAGCTGTTTTACCGCGGGGTTTACTGGTTCAGAAGCGACATTCTTTCCGGCGACCTGGATTTTAAACTGGTCAAGCCCATTAATCCCTTATTTCAAATTTTAACCTCGCATACTGACTTTTTAGACATCCCTCAGCTATTTATTGTTGTTGTTATTTTAATCATCAGGTTGCCCCACGTTGCTTGGCAGAATGTTTTGGTCTTTAGTTTATTAAGCTTAATTTCTATGCTGATTTTAACCGCCGTTCATATTTTTGTCGCCGCCCTCGGCGTCATTACCACCGAAGTTGACCACACTATCTGGATTTTCCGGAGTTTATCCGGCATGGCCCAGGTTCCGATCGATATTTACTCACCCAGCGTGAGGGGCTTTTTAACCTTTGTTATTCCGATCGGCCTGATCTTTACCTTTCCGGCCAAAGCCCTTTATGGTTTATTAACTCCGGCCTTAATTTTCTGGACAATCGGTTTTGCTTTGGTTTTTTATTACTTATCCTTAAAATTCTGGTACTATAGTTTAAAGACCTATGCCTCTGCTTCCAGCTAAATTTAAAACTGACTGCCTGGCCCTGATTTTACTGACATTAGTTGGCTTAATTTTTATCCGCTTTTTCTTTTTGCCGACCTTTCCGTCTACTCACGATGGTCAGAATCATCTGGCCCGCCTGGCCAATTTAGACTTAGCTTTCCGCGACGGCCATTTTCCTTTCCGTTGGGCCACTAACTTAAATCATGGTTTTGGCTACCCTGTTTTTAACTTTAACTATTATCTGCCGGAATTTATCAGTCTGACTGTTTCTAAGGCTAATCTTTCTTTTGAAACCAGCCTGAAAATTATGATTGCTGCCGCCTATATCTTCGCTAGCCTTTTTTGGTATTTGTTTTTGCGCCTTTACTTTAAGCCTTTGGCCTCATTTTGCGGCTCACTTTTTTCCCTTTCGGCGATTTACCCCTTAGTCATTATCTGGGTGCGCGGCAGTCCGGGGGAAACCTTAGCTTTAGCCCTGTTTCCTTTAATTTTTTTACTGCTTAAACTTTATTTAGCCAAACCTAACCGCCTCAAATTTTTCCTAACTACTATTTGTCTGTTTTTGTTTTTGCTGACTCACAACCTTACCGTTCTCTTCGGCTTGCCAATACTATTTGTCTTTAGTCTTTTAAATCGCCGCTCTTGGTTTATTACCGTTGCCCCATTTATTTTCAGTCTGGGTTTAAGTTTGTTTTTCTGGCTGCCAATAGTCATGGAAAAACAGTTTACTTATTTAAAGTACTTTGATTCTGCCGGCTATCTAGCCCACTTTCCTTCTTTTTGGCAATTAATTTATTCCCGCTGGGGCTTTGGCTATTCTGTTCCCGGCACTGCTGACGGCTTTTCTTTTCAGCTCGGTCCGTTTCATTGGCTGGCGGTGATTATCTCATTTATTTATTTAAAAAAGACCACTTTAATTAAACGAACTTGGTTATTTTTTGCTTTAATTTTCTTAATTTATTTATTTTTAACCTTGCCCATTTCCGCTTTTATCTACCGTTCCCTGCCGTTCCTTAATTTTATCCAGTATCCCTGGCGCTTATTATTATTTCTGACTTTATCGTCAATTTGGCTGGCCGCCTTTGTGGTCCAGCACCAACCAAAGCTTGGTTTATTTTTAAGCTTGTCCGCTGTCATTTATGCCTTAATTATTGCCAAGCCGCAGGGCGGATTTAACTGGCCTAATCACTATTACTATCTTTTTCCTTTTACCAGTACTGTTGGCCAGGAAGCCATGCCGGTTTGGTTTGATGAAGCCAAAAACTCTCAGCTGTTTGATTCTAGTGATAAAGTGGTTGGCCCTCTCAACTTTAAGCCAAGCCTTTGGCAGACCCAAACCCATATTTATGAGGTTACGGTTGATAAAGCCGCCGCCGTCTTTGAAAAAACCGCCTACTTTCCCGGTTGGGAGTTAACCGTCGACGGAAAACCCTCAGCCATTATTTATGATAATCAGGATTATCCCGGTTTAATCGGTTACCGCTTGATTCCTGGCACCCATACCATTGCCACCCGCTTTACCGAACACACTCCTGCGCGCCGGTTAGGTGACAGCCTTTCCCTTATTAGTTTTGGATTATTTATTTTCAACCTGATTGCTTTTCCTAAGTTACTTAAGATACTAAAGTTTCCTAAACATTAATGTTGACAAAATTTTATCAAAGTAAATTAGTATTAGCTGCGGAAACTTTGCTTCTTTCGGCATTCCTGTTATTTTCAGCCAAGATTTTTCCGAACTGGTTGGTTTATCGGCATTGGGTGATGTTGGCTGGATTAATTTATGTTTGGTTGTTTGTCTGGTCACAACACTTTGGTTGGAAACAGTTAGGTTTTCAGTCAATAAATTTTAACCGGTCGTTAGCCGTACTTATCCGGCCGACGTTATTAACCGTGTTATCCGTTGTTGCCTTATTTGTATTTTTGCCGCTTAAGTATGTGTATCCTTTAGGGGTAGCGGGAGTTGGAATTTATCCGGTTGGCATCAGTGTTTTACGTTACAGTTTTATTTCTGTGCCTCTGCAGGAAATTATTTTTCGGTCGTATTTGATTAATCGAGCAAGCATTGTTTCTAAAAATCAATTATTAATTCGTGTCTATGCAGCAACAATTTTTATGTTAATTCACGTCCCTTTTAAAACCACACCTTTAATCTTAGGGTCACTAAATTATGTTGAGCCACATTCTTATTGGCCTAACTTATGTATTATTGATGTTTCTTCTTAGATAACCTTTGGTGTTAAAATTAATCAAATGACCATCAAGGAGAAATTTATTGGCGGCGAAGCGGAAATGACCTATCCGCACATCAGGCCGGAATTACAATCCAAAATTAAATCAATTGTCGTCAAAGAATTTCAGGGCATCGATCATCTGCCGGATT
>CAZYUF010000024.1:0-2866 GCA_964650605.1 uncultured Pseudomonadales bacterium
CGAGGATTAACTCGACTGACCGGTGCATTTGGCGCGCGGGCGGAAAATTAATAATTTAATTAATTAAATTGGTCCCGGCGTGACCAGTCCCCCCGACGTTACATCGGGGGCCTTGGCAGATGTTAAATTTTCAATAAAAAACCCTTGAACATTCCGAAAAAATCGGAACATTCAAGGGCCTTCAAGGATGAAGACGGTACCACCTTGATTCAATTAATCCATATAAAAACCCGCAAAACTGCGGGTCAACCAATGAATTAATTCTTCATGTTGACGTGCTCGGTTTCGTTGTGACACACGCTAGTTCTGTAACGGGAACCCCCGTCGCTGATTTTGTCAGCGCTGCTGTAGGAGTGTAAAATTCTCCTGTGAACGCTTTATTAAATTTTCAAAGATAACGGATTATACCACAAAAATTAAAAATCCGCAAGGGGTTTTAGCTGGAGATGGGTTTCGACACGGGATACCCGTCGATTTAATGACAAGTTTTCCCGATCAAAGGAATCAATAATTATATCGACGTTCTTGCGGATTTTTTTAACGTCTTTTTTTAGCCCTGTAATGTTGGCTTCCAGGCTTTTAACGTTAGTTTTCAAGCTTTTAACATCGATTTTTAATCCGGTAACATCAATTTGAACGGGTTTGATACCATCATGAATAATTTTTTTTATTTTACCTAAATCATTATTAGTTAGCATAAACTCAAGTTATCACAGTAAGATTATTTTTTCAACCAGGAAACGCCAAGATAAGTAAACGGCGTTTCGATATAAAGTTAAAACTTCCGGGAGTATAAAAAGCTGACCAATGAAGTTGGATAAGTTGTTTCTTAGCCAAAGATTTTTTGTTCCCAGCTGAAAAATTTTACTGCCTAAAAGTTCGGCGCTGACAATGGCGGCAATATAAGTGGCCAATAACAGGTCTAATTTTTGGATTTGAGTCATAAAGTTAAAATGAAGTATATTATATCTATGGCTAATTGGCAAAGGGTTTGGCGCAGACGAACTAAGGCGGATATTGTTAAGCTGTTGGCGGTGGCGGCTTTTTTTGGCTTACTAACCATGTCTTTATTGGGAGTGGTTTTGTTTGCCTGGTATTCCCGGGATTTGCCCAGACCGGATAAGGTGGTCAGACGGGAAGGGTTCAGTACGAAGATTTTAGACCGCAACGGCGAGCTGTTATACGATGTGTTTGCCGATCAGCGGCGGACGCCGGTAACTCTGGATCAGATTCCGCTAACTTTAAGACAAGCAACGATTGCCATCGAAGATAAGAATTTTTACAGCCATCAGGGGTTTGACCCCCTGGGTTGGGTAAGATCAATGTTTAATACGGTATTCAGATTCCGGCGGTTGGCCGGGGGATCGACCCTGACGCAGCAGTTGGTGAAAAATACTTTATTGACTTCGCAAAGGGCAGTGAGCCGGAAGATTAAAGAGTTTGTTTTGTCAGTACAGATAGAAAAAAAGTATAGCAAGGACGAAATTTTACAGATGTATTTGAATGAATCGCCTTACGGCGGAACGGCTTGGGGAGTGGAAGCGGCCGCCGAGACATATTTTGGCAAGAAAGTGAGCGAGTTAAATTTAATCGAGTCAGCGATTTTGGCCGGGCTGCCCCAAGCGCCGAGTACCTACTCCCCTTTTGGAGTGAATGCGGCGGCTTATAAAGACAGAACGAAGGCGGTTTTGCGGCGGATGCGGGAGGATGATTATATTACTAAAGATGAAGAAAAGCAGGCGTTAGCCGAGTTGGAAACAGTAAAATTTGCCGCGGAAGGTTCGAGTTTTAAGGCGCCTCATTTTGTGATGTATGTTAAACAACAATTGATCGATCGATATGGGGAAAGATTGGTTGAGCAGGGGGGGTTAAAAGTGACGACGTCCTTAGATTGGCAGCTGCAGGAAAAGGCTCAGGAAATTGTCAGCGAAGAGATTGCTAAGGTGGAAAGTATCGCGATTACTAACGGGGCGGCTTTGGTGATCGATCCGCAGACGGGGGAGATTTTGGCGATGGTGGGGTCGAAAAATTACTCGGCCGAAGATTATGACGGCAAGGTGAATGTGACTTTATCTTTAAGACAGCCGGGTTCAGCCATTAAACCGATAACTTATGTGACGGCATTTAAGAAAGGGTATACGGCGGCGACAATGGTGGCTGATGTTTTAACCGAGTTTCCGGGCGGAGTTAATTTTCCCGAGTATAAGCCGAAAAATTATGACGGCAAGGTCCGCGGGCCGGTGCAGTTGAGATATGCTTTGGGCAGTTCTTTAAATATTCCGGCAGTGAAACTGTTACAACTCGTGGGAGTGAAAGATATGTTAACAACGGCTTATCAAATGGGGTTTACCACTCTTGAACCAACTAACGCTAATGTTAATAGGTTTGGTTTATCGGTCACCTTGGGAGGCGGCGAGATTCGGCTGATTGATATGGTGGCCGCTTACAGTGCTTTTGCCAATTCCGGGCTGAAGGTGGAGCCGGTGAGCATTCTCAAGGTTGAAGATGCCCAAGGAAAAATTTTAGAAGAGTATAAAGCAGTGTCCAAGCAGAGAGTTTTATCAGAAGAAGAAGCGTGGTTAATCAGCAATATTTTGGCAGATAATAAAGCCCGGTTAATAACCTTTGGAGCCAACAGTTTATTAAATATTAGCAATCGTTCGGTAGCGGTGAAGACCGGGACCACGGATGACCAGAGGGATAACTGGGCGGTGGGCTGGACGCCCGGAGTGATGGTGGGGGTTTGGGTAGGCAATAATGATAATACACGGATGAAATCAGTGGCTTCCGGCGTTTCCGGCGCCTCGCCGATTTGGAGAAGAATCATTCTGGAGGCTTTAGCTAAACAACCGGTCCAAGACTGGGC
>CAZYUF010000024.1:2966-10730 GCA_964650605.1 uncultured Pseudomonadales bacterium
TGTGGGTGAAAAGGAAATAAAAATCGGCGTCAACAAAGCTTGGGATTGGCAGCCGTCACCGTCTCCCAGCCCGAGCCCGTCAGTTAGTGCAACTCCCCTATCAAGTCCGCCTTAAATTTGATTTTTAGATTGCTGACGATTTTTTTTCTAATCGGGGCAATGTCTGCGGCGGAAAGATCTTTGGACAGACTTTGATAAGTAATGGTGAAAGTGTAATTTTGCTGATAGGTTTTTGATAACTGAACCGATTTAATTAAACGATGAGTGGATTTAATGGTGTTAATGATTGGTCCAAGATACGTTTTTTCCGGCAGGGTGAAAGTTAAATCTTCAAGCATTGGCGGATGGGAAGAAACCGGTTGGTAGTGAGGATAGGCTCGGGAGTTTTTAATAATTGTTGATAAGTCGATGACGGCCGCGGAGGAGTTATAAGCAGGCGAAAGTGTGTAGTGAAGTTTGGCGGAAAGAACATCGATAATACCTTTTAAACGGGGGAAATCACGAACACCGCTGATGATTAACTGTAATTTTTCTTCAGGGAGTTTGCCCGGGCGGGGGTGATAGGTATTAGCAATTTCAAAAGCCGGGAATGATTGGGTATGGGAGGGAATAAGCGAATTTCTTAAATACTGCCAATCACTGCTTAGAGCATTTTTTATTTTCAGCTGACCGGGACGATTTTGACTAACGAGAGAATTTGTATAAATTTCGTTTAAACCTAAGCCAGTCAGCCAAAGTTTAATTTGGTGTTCCAGATGAAAGTTTTCGCCAGAATAGTTAGTCGGAATCGCCGTGGCCATGATTTGACTAGGCAGGCGGTGGTAACCGTAAATCCGGGCGACTTCTTCGACGATATCTTCAGGGATATTAATGTCTTGGGCGCGCCACGAGGGAACAAGATTATTAATAAAACCTAAAGATTTAAGAATTTTATCGACTTCTGGTTGAGTAATTTCGATTCCTAAGCGCTCTTTAATTAATTGAAGCGGGGTTTTAACGATTTTAGGTTTATAGGGATGAGGATAAATATCGATGATTTTACTTCCCTGCTCTCCGTTGGTTAATTTTTTAAACAAGGCGATGCCTTGGAGCAATACCGGCATGACTAATTCAGGATCAGGAGATTTTTCAAAGATAACCGTGGCTTCGGTCCGATGAGCCAGATTCATGGAAGTCCGGCGGATGTTAACCGGATTGTAGGTTTGAACGAATAATAAAACATTTTTGGTTTGGGGAGCGACGCTGGAATTTAAGCCGCCCATAATGCCGCAGAGATCGATTAATCGGTTATTAGCATCGGCAATAACAATATCATTGCCGGGAAGAAGATGGGTTTTCCCGTCTAGGGTAGTGATAGTTTCTTTTGGCCGGGAAGAGCGGAGAATCATTTGGGATTTGATTTTATCTAAGTCAAAGACATGGACGGGTTGTCCATAAGAGAGCATTAAGTAATTGGAAATATCAATAACATTATTTAAACTTCTGATGTTGGCTGATTCTAAGCGGCTTTGGATATTTTTTGGAGATGCTTTAACCGTAACATTTTTAATCACCACGGCAGTAAACCGGAAGCAGAGTTTAGGGTCAACAGTTATTTTTAAGGGAAACAGATCTGCAAGGATGTTCCTTGTAGGTATTTGATAAATGTCGTGTTTAAGACGGGCGGAAAAGCCGAATCGGGGTAAGATGGCGCTGGCTTCACGGGCAATACCCATGACAGACAGACAATCAACCCGGTTGGTGGTGACTTCGATTTCGTAAAGATAATCGTCTTTGGTTTTTGTCAGTTTTTCTACCGAAGGGCCGCAGAGGGATAAACAATCAGCAATTTTTTGCGGCAGGGCATCGGTCTTTAAATATTCAGTTAACCAAGAATGAGGAATGGTAATATTCATAAGTTAAAATTGGTTTAAAAATTCTAAATTAGTTGAGTATAACAAGCGAATATCGTCAATGTTTAAACCGGGTTTTAAGCGCAAGACCCGTTCCACTCCCCAACCGAAGGCAAAACCGGAATATTTGTTCGGATCAATCCGGCCGGCTTTTAAAACATTGGGGTGGACCATGCCGGCGCCGCCGACTTCTACCCAGCCGGCTTTACAGAAACGGCAGCCTTTGCCGGAACAGGCAGTGCAGGTGAAATCAACTTCAAACGACGGCTCAGTAAACTGAAAATGAAACGGCCGGATGCGGGACTTAATGCCTTTTCCAAACCATTCTTTACCAAAATAGTCAAGTACACCCTTGAGATGAGGAATCGAGATGCCGCGATCCACCACTAAGCCTTCAAATTGATGGAACATAATCGTGTGGGTCGCATCCTGCTGGCGGCGGTAGCATTTGCCAAGATTAAGCATACGGATAGGCGGGGTTTTTACTCTTTCCATTTCCCGGACTTGGCCGTTACTGGTGTGCGTGGTTAAAACCATTTGGCCAAGCTGAGGGTGCTGGGGAGTATCAATAAAAATAGTTTCCCATTCGTCTCTGGCCGGGTGACCGGCCGGCATATTTAAGGCCTCAAAAACATACCAGTCCCAGTCAATTTCCGGATAGCGCACGCGGGTAAAACCGATGTGCTCAAAGATGCGGGTAATTTCTTCAATGGCTAGAGTGATGGGGTGGAGGTGGCCAAGCGGCAAAGATTCCCCAGGAGCAGTCGGGTCAAACCACGCGGTTAGCGGCGAGGCGGACAGCTGTTTGGTTTTAGCCGTTAAGCTTTGTTCCAGGGCGGTTTTAACTTCATTGGCCAGGCGGCCGATCTTCTTCTTTTGCTCAGGCTCCAGTTTGGGGATATCTTTTAAGACTTGATTGATTTGACCCTGCCGGCCAAAGTAGCCCAGCCGGAGCCGTTTGAGCTCTTGAAGGTTTTCAGCTTGATTAATCAAGGCTAAAGCCTGGTTTTTCAGGTTGAGGAGTTTGGTTTGCATTGGGCCAGGATGAATTTAAAGGTTTTTTCATCGCTGACTGCGAGGTCGGCGAGAATTTTGCGGTCTAAAATAATCTGTTTTGTGTTTAGGGCATTAATGAATTTGGAGTAACTCATACCGGTGCCGGTTAAAGCGGCATTGATTCTTTGAATCCACAGGGTGCGGAAGTTTCGTTTTCTTAAGCGGCGGCCGTGATAAGCGTATTGGCCGGCATGAAGAGCGGCTTCGGTGGCGACCTTAATCAGCCGATGTTTGGACATCCGATAGCCTTTTGTCGAGGCGAGGATTTTTTGATGCTGGCGGTGGCGGACTGTGCCGGTTTTCACTCTCATAAGCTATTTTCCCAACATTTTTTTAATTTTGACGGCCATTCTGTTAATAACTTGTTTAGGGACGTTGCTGCGGCGGGTGTTTCTTTTGCTGCGATTGGCCTTTAAATGCCGGTTCTGGGAACCGCGGCGCATAATTTTGCCGCCGCCGGTCAGCTTAAACCTTTTAGAGACAGAGTTTCTGGGTTTTAGTTTGATAATTTTATTTTTCTTTTTCATTTTTTTTATTGATTTTAATTGGAGAAAAAGTGACCCACAAAAGTTTTCCCTGCCATTTTGGCTGAGATTCCTGCGTGCCGTATTCTACCACTTCTTGGCAGGATTTGTGGAGTAGTTGTTCACCGAAATTTTTCCGGGAAATTTGCCGGCCGGTGAATTTAACCGTGAGTTTGACTTTATGACCGAGCCCTAAAAATTGTTTGACCCGTTTCATCCTGGTTTGAAAATCTCCCTGGGCGATAAAAGGAGTAATTCGGACTTCTTTGGTATCGGTCCGGACGGTTTTTTTCTTGCCTTCTTTTTCTTTTTGGCTTTGGATATATTTGAATTTATTAAAATCAATGATTCTGGCTACCGGCGGCTGGGCCTTTTCCGCTACCAGAATTAAATCCATATCCATTTGCCGGGCTTTGAAAATTGCTTCGTCGCGGGACATGACGCCGATTTGTTTTTCATCCGGGCCGATCACCCTTAACTGGGAGGCGGCGATGTATTGGTTGAGTTTATAGAATTTTTGCATTGATTTCTTTGGTTATTTTACCAATAAATTTATTGATGTCCATTGTTCCCAAATTGCCCTTACCTCTTTGCCTGACAGCCAGCTTATTGGCTTTAATCTCTTTGTCTCCCTGAATAATCAGATAGGGTACTTTTTGCATTTCCGCGTCGCGGATGCGGCTTCCGAGAGTTTTTGAACGGTCGTCGAGTTCTGCCCGGACATTAAGGTCCTTTAGTTGCTTTAGTAGCTTACGACCGAAAAGCAGATGCTTTTCGGAGATAGGAAAAATAACCACCTGCACCGGGGCGAGCCAGAGCGGAAAGGCGCCGGAATAATGTTCGATTAAAACGGCCATCCAGCGCTCCAACGACCCTAAGGGTGCCCGATGAATTAATACCGGTCGTTTTTTTTCACCGGCGGCGTCGGTATATTCCAACTTAAATCTTTCCGGCAACATAAAGTCTAATTGGATCGTACCGCACTGCCACTCGCGACCGATTACGTCTTTGACAATTACATCCAGCTTTGGACCGTAAAAAGCAGCATCACCTTGACTGGTGACGAATTTGGCCCCGATTTTTTTTACTGCCAGAGTGATTTTTTTCTGGGCTGTTTCCCAAAGGATATCGCTGCCTAAGTATTTTTCTTTGGGCGAGCGCAGGCCGAGGCGAAGATAGTAATCCTTAAGGCCGAAAGTTTTTAGTAAGAAAGCGGTGTATTCAAAGACTTTAACAAATTCGTTGATGGCCTGATCTTCGGTGCAGAAAATATGGGAATCATCCTGGGTAATGTAGCGGACGCGCAGCATGCCGGATAGTTCGCCGGGTTTTTCATAGCGGTAGACGCTGGCAATTTCGGCTAATTTTATAGGAAGGTCGCGGTAACTTCTTGGTTGGCTTTTATATATCATCATGTGGAAGGGGCAGTTCATCGGTTTGACCAAGTATTCGTCATCATCGATCTTCATTGCCGAGTACATTTTGTCACGGTATAAGTCCCAATGGCCGCTGGTTTGCCAAAGTGATTTTTTGCCGATGTGCGGGGTATAAACGTGCTGGTAGCCGCGTTTTTCCTGCTCTTCGTAAATAAATTTTTCGATTTCCCGGCGGATGGTTGCCCCCTTAGGCGTCCACAAAACCAAACCCGGGCCGACCTCGTTGGTTAAGACAAACAAACCCAGTTTTTTGCCAATGACCCGATGGTCGCGTTTTTTGGCTTCTTCTAAATTATGCAAATATCCTACCAGTTCCTTTTGGGAATAAAAAGCCGTGCCGTAGATGCGGGTGAGCATTTTGTTTTTTTCATCGCCGTGCCAGTAAGCCCCGGCAACGGATAAAAGTTTAAAAGCTTTGATCTCGCCGGTAGACTGAACGTGCGGGCCTTTACAGACATCAACGTCTTTATCCCCCATTAGATAAATGGAAATTTTCTCTTTGCGGGATTTAATCTGTTTCAGCCAGTCCAGCTTGTAGGGATTGGCTTTAAAGTGTTTTTTCGCCGGTTCCAGTTGCCAGAATTCCTGCTTCATTGGCAAGTCAGCCTTGATCAGTCTGCGCATTTCTGCTTCAATCTTGGGAAAATCCGCCTCGCTGATTTTAGCGTTAAGATCAAAATCAAAGTAAAAACCTTCCTCCGTCGCCGGACCCATGGCTTTTTTAAGCTGGGGATACAGATTCTGCATGGCCGCATGCAGTACATGTTCGCAAGAATGGCGTAATGGGTATAAATCTTTTGGCATACTTTCCTTTCTATTGTATAACAAAAAACCCTCCGGTTGGAGGGGTAAATTTTCACCAAAAAACCCCTCCTATGCGGAAGCGGTGGTAGTGGTGTTAAAAATACTCTTAAGTTTCATAGTTTCAATAATAGCATTAAAATATTAACTGTCAAGGTGGGTTTTGGCGGTCGCTAAAAGTTTGGCAACGGCTGGAGGGAATTTTTTTGCAGACAAAAAGATTTTTTCTGCCAGAGCGTCATCATAAGCGTAAACACTAAGCTGGCGATTTTCAAAAAATTTCAACCACTTATTTTGGTCGTTAATTATTTTCATTTTTCCTGCTTCACGGATGATTGTTCTGGTTCCATAGATATTACTGCCGTTTTTCTTGATAAGTGACTGCATAAGTTTCCAGGCGGCTTCAAAAGTAAAGTCGAAGCGTTTGATGGTCGCGTCGCGAATAATTTCAGTTTTCGGTTCCTTAAGAATTTCTTTGAGCCTTTTTAGGGCGTTAGTCAAATCCTGATATTGGTTTTTAAGCTTGGTCATAGTTTTAGTTTAAGAGATTTTTTGATAGTTTTAAGAGTAGTTTTGTCCACCATAATTTTTTGTGGAGCCGTGTGGATTTGAACCACAGGCCTTTCGCATGTCGAGCGAACGCTCTAACCAGCTGAGCTACGACTCCTTGATGACTATTTTAGCAAAATTTGACAGGTAAAACCAGCGGTGAGTAGAATGTATTATGAAGAAAAAGACGGGCAATAATAATCAACCGGCAACGAAAAAAGATTTGAAACAGTTGGAACAAAAACTTTCATGGCGAGTCGGTGGCGTTGAAAGCCAAATGAAGTCGTTTCGGAATGAATTAAGCGCCCATAAAATTGCCAGGGAATTAAGGTTGGATAATCAACAGGAACAAACGAAAGAATTAATTACCGGGTTTAAAGATGAAATTCTGGGAGCGGTTGACGGCGTGATGCACGAAATAGAAACTATGCGCCAGGAAAACATTATCTCTACGGATATGAAGCGGCAGGTAAACGAACACGAGGAGCGGCTGGAAACGGTTGAAGAGAAACTGGGGATTAGCTCTTTGGCGGCGTAGATATATTTTTTTCAAGTCTAGGGGTTCTAACCTCGGCCAAAGGCCGATCAGCCTCTGGGTGAAGCCGATACTGATATATTTTGGGAATGAGTCCAGCTTCTAGGACTCCAGTCACCGTAAGCACTGCCCATATCCAATGGAGTGACTCCATTAGTTAGATTGACTATGGTTAGATCAACCGCTCCGCCGGTACTGTGCGGTGATGGTGGTAGAGTTGGATCAGTCTGTGCTGGTGAAAGCCATCTTTTAACATTGTCAACCCCAAGTCTGGCTGACTCTCTTTCATACCACTATTCCTAAGCCGTATTCTGCCCTAAGCTTTTTTAATATACCTAATAATTTATCAGCTACGGTTTTACGGCATTCTAACCGCGGCTGGCTTAGACCTTCATACCTTAGGCGCTGTTCTGTCATTAAGTTAATAATTTTGGGTGATAGCTTTAAAAGATTAACCAACGGTTCACCGTTTTCTTGAATCGGCATGAGCTTCATCTCTTTGTAAGGTGGTATTGGTCTTTGCTTCAGTTCCAGGTCGATTTGTCTAAGAATTGTCATGTTAACTATATGGTGATAACCATCAGGTCTAGGTTCAGGTTGCCGGTATCCTACAATTGCCGGGTACGGAATGACAGGATATTTAGTTAATAATATCTCATCACCTTCTTGATAATTTATAAGATTGCCTCTGTTTGTGATTTCGTAATGGGTAATTACTTCATCTTTTTTCATATAATTTTCACCTCCTTTCTGCCATAAAAAAACCTCCCTTGAGGGAGGCTGGTTAGTAAATGTTTTTAGGTTTTTATTACACCAAATCCTCCCTCTTTTTTAAGAGGTTAATAAGGATAAGGGTAATGAGCGATTTTTGCATTGAGAGTAAAGATACAGTAAAATTAAATATATGTCAAGCAAGAAACGTCCTTATTGGTTATGGGATTATGACCTGACGGAAAAAGACGTCCGGAGGA
>CAZYUF010000025.1:0-6404 GCA_964650605.1 uncultured Pseudomonadales bacterium
GTCAGTAAAGTCCTGGGCGCCGGCGCTTTAGGCTTTTACCAAACCGCTTATAAAATCTCCAACCTGCCCACCACCCAAGGCGCCGGTTTAATCTATCAGGTTATTTTTCCGCTCTTTTCCTCGATTCAACGGGAAACCGTTAGGCTCAAGCGCGGCCTGATTAAAGCTTTGCTGATTACCTTTGCTTTAAGCTTCGGTTTTAGCGCCGTTGTTTATCTGTTGGCTCCGTTTCTGGTCAACTTATTTTTCGGTCCCGCCTGGCTGCCGTTAATTCCGGCCTTAAATGTCTTACTCCTTTTCGGCCTGACCCGGCCCTTAATCTCTGTCGGCGCCGCGGTTTTTGACGCCGTCGGCCGGCCGAAAACCATTGCCGGCCTTAACCTAATCCGGCTGTTAATCATGGTGGTTTTGCTTTTCCCTTTAACCAAAACTTACGGCATTGTCGGTACTGCCTGGGCCGTGGTCATTGCTCAAATCTGCGTCTACCCCTGGTTCATTGTTAAACTTAAACAGGTTTTCTCATGAAAATTCTTTTAGTCACTCCCATTAATTTAGGCTCCGCCGACCCTCATTATTTTTGGTTTAAGGCTTTAACCCAACTCGGCCACCGGGTAAAGATTTTTCCCCTTAACCATTTTCCTCAGTTAAAACTGCTTAAATCCTGGCAATTGCACCAGGAGATTTTAAAATTTAAACCGGACAAAATCTTCTTTTCCGCCGGCAAAGACGCGGTTTATCCGCTTCCCCACACGATTTTTTTCTGCGGCGTCCCTCTGGTTTGGTTGTCCGCTTCCGAGCAGAAGACCGGTTTATCGGCCGATTTAGTGGTCACCAACGACGACAGCCATGCTTTGTGTTGGCAGCAGTTTGGTGCCAAAAAAGTTATTAATCTGCCGATTTCCGGCATTGATCCGGCTGTTTTTAAACATCAGGCCGTCAAAACCATCCCGGTCAGTTTTGTCGCTAGTTTATTTCCCGACCGCCAGCAGCAACTAGCGCAAATTGCTAAGCTTTATCCTGATTTAAAAATCTGGGGCTGGCTGCCGCCAAAAGTCAAGTTATTACCGTCGCTCAAAGCCTATTACCAGGGCGAAGCTTGGGGAGCTCAACTCCGGCGCATTTATGCTCAAAGTCTGATCAGCCTTAATCTATCTCCCACCCATATGCAACAGGGCGGCAATATCCGGACTTTCGAGATTGCCGGAAGTCAGGCCTTGCTTTTGACCGACCAGCTTAATCCTGACTGGTATCAGGAAGGCAAAGAAGCCGTTGTTTTTACTTCAGCCGAAGACTGCGTCCAAAAAATCCACTACTACTTAAACCGTCCTCAACAAAGACAGGCCATTGCTTTAAAAGGTTTCCGCCGGACCATTAAAGACCACACTTATTTAGTTCGCTTTTCCCGATTAATCGCTGATATAACCTCTCCCGTTTTGCCGTCTGTTTAACCGCGTCAAACTTATCTTCTACCAGGCGGCGGCCGTATTTACCGAATTTTTGCCACAACTCCTGATGTTGGATCAGGTACTTAAGTTTTTTCGCCAGTTCAGTCTCGCTTTGCTCGGCTACCAGAAAGCCGTTTTTATTGTCATGAATAATTTCCAAAATATCCGCGTGCCAAGTAGAAATTACCGGCATGCCGCTGGCTGATCGCTCAATAATACTGGTCGGGATGCCTTCCTGCTTATGATCGCTTGAGGTAAATGACGGATGCAGGAAAATGTGGTATTTTTCTACTTCTTTCACCAGCCTTTTTAAAGGCATGAACGGCCGGCAGAGCACGCGCTTGTTTAAATTAAGGCGCTTAATCAACTGGGTGATTTTTTCTTCTTCCGGCCCGCTGCCGATAATTGTTAAAGAAGCTTGGGGAAACTGGCTGGCTATCAGTTTAAAAGCTCTGATGGCCACATCCACCCCTTTATAATCAATCAAACTGCAGGCAGTTAACAACTTGACCTTTTGACTCGGTTTTCTGACCTTAAAGGGGATTTGCTCCAGCCTGACGCCATGATCAATGATCTTAATCTTCTTGGCCGGACAGCCTAACTTGATTAACTGCTGTTTCATCTTCGGTCCTTTAACAATCAACGCCTCGGCCCGGTCAAAAAGCAACTGGTACTTATTTTTCCATTCTGGATGATTAGCCGGCAGCCAATAAGCATCTGAGCCGTAAAAACTGACTACCAAAGGCAACCCGCTTAGTTGTTTCAATTTTAAGGCTTTATAGCCGGTTGTCCCATAGTGTGCATGAATCAACTCTGCTCCGGACTTTAGCAAAATTTGCCGATAGAACCTCAACTCGCTGTTTGTTAATTTGTCCCTCAGTCTTTGTCCCAAAGCCAAAATTTTGCGCAGGACTATTTTCAATAAATTAGTCGGGTTTTTAATCATTTCAAACCATAGCCGGTATTGATAAACCGCCCCAAAATAGGGCAAGCAATTGGCAGTTTTTAGGTTTCTGGTCAGTACCAGCGGCTGGGTTTTTTTGGAGGTAACGATTTGGGTATAAAGCCAGGTTTCCCCCGGATTAAGGAAGTCCTCCATCAGGTGGGCAACAATCGGTTTAGGGCTACTCATTTTTTTGACAAATAAAACTAGCAGTCTGGGATAAAATATCCCATTTTGTATAAAAGTACAAGATTTTCGCCCAGTCCCGGCTGGCGCAAAGCGACTGAATAATTTTGAATCGGTTGACTTTGAGCAATTTAGCCAATTCTTTAGGGGTGAATAAATGAATATGGCCGGGTTTCCGACGTTCCTCTTTGTTCCACCAAGAGGGTGTATCGATTAAAAGAATACCTTTCGGTTTTAAAACCCGGTAAGACTCTTTGATTAAGAATTCTTGTTTGTTTTCAGGCAGATGTTCAATCGTTTGGAAGCAAATCAGCGTACCAATTGATTTCGTTTTCACCGGCCAGGTTTTGCTTAAATCCGCCCGGATAAGCTTGAGCGAACGGTTTCTGTTTTTAGCCAGTTTCAGCGCCGCCGTTGAGTTGTCAATTCCTCTTGCCCGGTAACCGGCTCTGGTAAAAGCTTCTGTCGTAAAACCCAAACCGCAACCGATATCTAAAATTGGCTCAACCAGATAGGGTTTTAGTATTTCCACGACGCCGCTGTATGACTGCCACGTTCTGTTTTTATAGTAATGGTTAAACCAAGCCTGGCTATATAGTTTCATTTTTTTTGGGCAATAAGAACGTTGTTCATCGTTAAGCCTTTAATCGGTTTTAGCCGGTCAAGCCAATAAATCCCCGGTTGGATCAGTTGGAATAAAGGCTTGATAATTAATTTTAAGATAGTTCTGAAAAATCCGTGATGGTAAGTCGGCCGTTCAATCAGCATGGCCATCATTTGCCAAACAACAGAAATAAATCCGTCCAGCGGTTGGCAATCAATTACTTTAAAACCGGACTCTTTGGCTAAATGAACTAATCCGAATTCGGTAAAGCGCCAGTAATCTTTGCTGACATCATGTATCGGCCAGTTCATCGGAGCGGTAAGGATAAGATAGCCGCCCGGTTTTAAAATCCGGTAGCTTTCTTTGAACAACTGTTGCGGATCTTTGACATGTTCTAAGACTTGAGTGGAAATTACCGTATCCGCATAACTGTTTTTTAAGGGTAAATCAAGCACATCCGCTTTAAGGTCGCCGCCTTGTTTATCTATTCCGATATATTTTTTGGCCCTGACATAATTTTGGTAGGGTTTATTACCGCAGCCCAGGTCGACGACAATTCCCCGGGCGTAGCGGGGTAGTATCCGGGACAACGCCTGATGTAATGCTCTAGAGGTTAAAGCCCGGGAACTGGACCAGGATACTTTATTTTTTTTCATTGGTTATTTAAAACTTGCTTAGCTTTGAAAATCAGGTATGGCAAACTGGAAAAAATGGAAATAACGCAAGCCCAGGCAGTGCCGTTAATTCCCCATGATTTAGTCAAAGGAATAATTACCAAAAGTAGGGCGCTAACTAAGATAATTCCGTGAGTGGTAATGATTTTTGGCTGGCCGACCGCGTAAAAAAGAGAACCCAGGGTGGAAACAATTGCCCGGATTGCACCATAAATCGTTAAAATTTTCAGCGTCGGCACGATCACCAGCCAATTTTTCCCTAAAAAAAGATAAGTTAACGGCGAGGCGAAGCAGATAATTATTAAGGCAAAGCTCAGCGTCGGGATAATCGTTAACAGCAAAGTTTTTTTGTAAGCTCTTTTTAATCTGGTTTTATCCTCCTGGATAAGTGAGTAGGCCGGATAGGTGACTTGGTAAACAACGCCGGTCAGTTGCGTTGCCGGCAGCGAGGCAATTTTATAAGCGTTTTGATAAAAACCTAAGGCCTCAGTCCCTAATAGTTTCCCGACCACAATGTCATCTCCCTGGGTGGCCACATAGGACAAAATACTCGATCCCCAGAGCCAGCGGCTGAAGCGGAAAAGTTCTTTAGCAATCGGCACGGATGGCCAACTGATTCTTAGCGGCTTGATTAATAAATAAGAAACAATAGTTTCCCCGGCAGCATTAGCCAGCATTGCCGCCACCAACCCCCAAACATTGCGGGTCAGTACGGAAACCAAGATGCCGATTGTCAGTTCTGCCAGAGTGCCGCTGGAACGTAAGATAAACTCTTTTTTAAAATCAAGTTTTTTTTGCCAAAGAATCGCCCGGGGGTTTTTCAAAGCTTTTATCAGTGGCCCCAAAGCCGCCCATCTGATAAAAGTTTCTATTCCCGGTTGTTTAAAGTAAAGCGCAATTAGCGGCGCCGTCAGCATTAAAATAAGGCTTAAACCTAAGCCCCGGACTAAGGTAACATACCAGCTGGTAAGCAAATGTTTTTCTGTCAGTTGCTTCTTTTGGATTAAGACCTGGGCAAAATTAGTTTCCGAGAATGTTTCCAGTAAAGCCAGGGAGATGGCAATAATTCCAAAAATACCGAACTGGGCCGGCACTAATAAGCGGGCAATTATGGCTGTTTTTAAGATTCCGGCCAAGCGGGCCAGGATATTGTAGCTAAAAAGCCACGAGCCGGCGGTGATTGAACGGGTTGTTAAGTTCATCTTGTGTATTTTATACTATTATCTAATGCAACATTATTGGTTGGAAAAATTGGTTAGCCGGTTCCCTCAACTTTATTGGCAGCTTAAAGCCAATTCTTTCTTCAATGATCCCTGGCAAAAGCGCTTTTTCCCCCAGCACCGTTGGCTGCTGCAGACGATTCAAGCGCTTCAGCCTCACTCGATTTTGGAAGCCGGCTGCGGTTTCGGCCGGAATCTGCGCTGGCTGGTCAGCCAGGGTTTGGATCCGGCTCAGCTTACCGGCGTGGATATTTCTTCAACCCTGCTGGCTCAGGCCCGACTGCCGAACTCAGTCCAATTAATCCGCGGTAACGTCCTGCATCTGCCGTTTTCCTCCAACAGTTTTGACCTGGTTTTCACTCACGGCTTATTAATGCATCTCTCTCCCCGCCAGTTGCCCCGGGCTCTAGCCGAGTTAGTCCGGGTGAGCCAAAAACACTTAATCCTGATTGAAGAAATCCGTTCCCGGCCCCGGCAATTAAATTACTTTACCTGGGCCCACGATTATGACAAAATGATTAAGGCTTTGCCTGTTAAAGTACTTATTAAAAAACCGGCCCCGCATTCGCTCGTATGCTACCTCTTAAAAAAATAAAATATTGCTACCAGGGCAAGTTTGACCCGGAAAAACTGGCTAAAGATAACATTGACCGGCTGTCCACCGGTCTGGTGCCGAAAAATTCCAAGGTTTTAGAACTGGGCTGTGCCACCGGCTTTATGGGCCGGTACTTCCGCCGGTATCTTCACTGCCAAGTGATCGGCGTGGATATTAATCCGGCAGTTAAGCCGGACATTACCGGCGATTTAAATTTAGCCGCCGCCTGGGCCAGGATTAAAAAATTTAAGCCTTTCGATGTCGTCTTTGCTTCAGCAATTATCGAGCATTTGCCCAATCCGGAAGCAACACTTCAATTAATTAAAGCGGTCTTAAAACCCCAGGGTCAATTAATTATTACCGCTCCCAATGTTGCCCATTGGCGCCAGCGCTTCAAACTCCTGCGCGGCCATTGGGATTATGAAGAGTACGGCTTGTTGGACAAAACCCATTTGCGTTTTTTTAACTATTTTTCTTTTCAAAAATTAATCCTTGATGCCGGTTTTACTATTAACCGGGTTTTGATCGACCCGGCCGGCGGAGTAAAATACTTTAACTGGCTGTTTAAATATTTCCCCAACTTTTATGCGCACCAAATCTGCATCCAAGCCCAAAAATAATACCTTCAAGGTCCAACCTTGTAGTAAACCTACAAGGTCCAACCTTGTAGGACTTGTAAGATATGAGCTAACTATTTCCATCGTCTCCTACAACACCAAACTTTTGTTAAAGCGGTG
>CAZYUF010000025.1:6504-7902 GCA_964650605.1 uncultured Pseudomonadales bacterium
CAGCGCTATGAAGACGGCCGCATCGCTGCCACCGGCTCCCCGCATAACCGTATTTGGTCAGACCTGGTGGCGCTGACCGGCTTGCACCGGTTAATTAAACTGAAAACCCTGCCTCAGGATCGAAAATTAACTTATCCGGCTGAAGTAATCAGCGACGGCGCCATGTTAATCCGTACCGGCTTATTCAAAAAGATCGGCGGTTATGATGAAAACTTTAAACTTTATTACACGGAAAACGATCTTTGCCAAAGAATTCAGGCCAAAAAATTTACCACCGTTCATTGCGGCAGCGCCCAACTTTCTCATACTGTCTCGGCTTCGACGAACAAAGCCGGCTGGAAAACTATCTCTCAAATTTATTCCCGCGATGCCTTAACCTATTATTTAAAATACGGTGCTAAAGCTTCTGCTTATGTTTTGTTTCTCGCCCTGCGGTTTAATAATTTATTGATTTTACTTAAACAAAACCTGGTCCTGATTTTAATTATTCTGCTCGCCACCTGGTTGAGGTTTTTCCGCCTGCCCGAACTAATGACTTTTATCAGCGATCAGGGCAAGGATTATTTAACTGCCCGCGATATGGTCTTAACCAGCCGTCCGGCCTTAGTGGGCATCGCTTCGTCAGTGCCCTGGCTGTACCAAGGCCCGTTTTTTATCTGGATGATTGCCTTTGTCTTTAAACTTACCGGCTTTAGCCCGGTCCATCCGGCTATCTTAACCGCGACTTTAGGTGTCTTAACAGTCTATTTAACTTACAAATTCAGTCGCAGTTATTTGGCCGCTTTCATTTTAGCCGCCTCGCCCTTAGCGGTAATTCACAGCCGTTTAGCTTATCACATCAGCCCGATTCCCTTATTTTCGATATTATATTTATTTGCCTTGCAAAGCTTTTCTGTCGGTTGGACTTTTTTCTTAGCCGGTATTTTACTTCAGTTTGAGCTAACTACTTTGCCTTTGACAATCTTAGCCCTTATCCGTTTTAAAAAGTTTTCTTTTTTTTGGCTGATTCCCTTTATTCCTAAAATTATTTACGATTTAAGCCACGGTTTTACCCAAACTTTAGGTTTGGCTGCCTGGGCCGGCTACCGTTCGCTTAACTTTCACCAATACGGTAATGCTTTACCGGCTATTTTTGAGTACTGGCGAAAATTTGTCTGCTGGGACCAGCCTTGGGTGGCCGCTTCTTTGGGTTTATTGGCTTTAATCAGTATCTTTAAACACAAAATATTATTTTACTTTTTATTAATCAATCTGCTGGGATTTTTTCTCCATGGCGCTCCGTCTGAAGCTTACTTTCCGGTCCTGTTTCCGCTTTGGGCGATCATGCTTGCCTTAATTAAACCTAAAATCATTAAAGCCTTAATTATCCTTGTTTGTTTCTATAATATTTATTTTTTA
>CAZYUF010000025.1:8002-10595 GCA_964650605.1 uncultured Pseudomonadales bacterium
TCCCGACTGCCGCTGCGGCTCTTGCCGCAGATAATTCTCCATCGGCGCCAAATCAGCCTGAGCCAATTTTTGGACAGGCTTAATTGGTATTCCAGCTTGCGGGCTGAAGAGATAAACCATTTTTCCATTTTTGAACTCTTATTTTACCCGCCTGTAAAGTTTGTGAAAAATTACTTTTGGCATTTAGGTTTTTTAGACGGCCTGCCGGGGTTAGCCATGGCCTTTTTTATGAGTTTACATTCATTCGCAGTCAGGGTCAAACAATATGAAAAAATGGCTTAAAATCCTGCTGATTATTCAGATTTTAGTTAATCTTGTCGGTGCGCTCGGCCCGGAACTGGGCTTTGATGCCCTCTGGTACCACCTCACCGAAGCCAAACTGTTTCTCGAGCGTCATTCTTTAGCTCCCATTCCCGGCAACCTTTTATATTGGTCCGGTTTGCCCCGCTTAGGCGAAATGATTTATATGTTTTTACCGGCTAAGCTGGTCCACTGGGCCTTTGGGGTGTTTTGCGCTTTCCTGATTTATCGTTTAGCCGGCATTGCCGCGGCTTTACTGTTTTATTCCACTCTCTTGGTCGGCTGGTTGTCCACTACTGCTTACATTGATTTAATCATGACCGTCTTTTTATTAGCCGCGGTTTACTATCAAAACCTGAAACGAATTTTATTTATTATTTTAGCCTCGGCGGTTAAATTGCAAGGCGTAGTTTACGGCTTGGCGATTACTTTAATTCCTTGGGGGATTTTAGGCATTTTGCCTTTTACTTTAATCAACTGGAAAGCCACCGGCAATCCTGTTTATCCGTTTTTAGCCAATTTTGGTTTTGAACATGAATGGTTTTTTAATGGGTTTTCTTACTGGCTATCCCGGCCCTTAAGATTGTTTTTTGACCCTTCTTACCGGGTCGGCCCGATTATCTTAATTATCTTTCTGCTTCGGCCCAGATTTTCCAAGCTTTTAGTGTTCAGTTTTCTGCTCTGGTTTCTTTTTCCCGGAACCGATTTCGGTCGGTTTGCCTTATTTCCCTTAGCCTTAATGGCCATTGCCGCCTGCGTTAAACCCAATCGCTTAATTTATTGGTTGATTATTCTTCAGGCGGTGGTCGGCATTTCCGGCCGAGCCTGGGCCAATGCCAAGTATCTTAATCGTGATAACTTTCTCTGCCGTAATCTGAAGTTTGAGTTCGGTGATTTTTACGATTGTGACGGTTGGTTTAAAAAAAATATAAAAGCCACTGATAAAGTTTTAATCTATGATATTCACAACCTTTACTATGTGGACTTCCCTTATGACCACGAATCCTGGAAAGATCCGAACACCCGTTATACCCATATTCTGGTAGGGGATAACGGCCCAAGCTTTAATCTGCCCTTAATCTACCAAAATTCCTTAACCCGGGTTAAACTCTACTTAAATGAACCTAACTAAACTATTAATCTATTTTTTATTTTTTATTCTGCCTTTCGGCCAGCTGGAAAGACTGCCTAATCTGCCTATTTATCTTCACGATCTAATTATCTTATTGCTGATTATTTTAAACCTTAAATTTCTTAAACTTCCCCGGTCAATCTGGTTATTTGTGTCTGCCTGCTTATTGTCCTTAATTATTAATCTTTTCCGTTTTGGTTTTTCCGAAATTATATTTTCTTCCCTGTATCTAGTCCGCTGGCTGGCTTACGCCTGCTTGCTGCCTATTTATCAGCACAATAAGCTTAATCTTAAGCCGCTTTTAAAATATTTATGTTTAGCTTTGGCGGTTTTAGGGCTCCTGCAGTACCTGTTTATTCCCGATATCCGCTTTTTAGCTTCCTTAAACTGGGATGATCACTACTATCGCTTAATCAGCACTGTTTTTGACCCCAATTTTTTAGGCCTGATCTTTGTTCTTGGTTTAATTTTATTTAATTTGAAAATTCTTCCCAGTTTGATTTTATTAATTGCTTTACTGCTGACCTACTCCCGCAGCAGCTATTTGGCTTTGATTGTCGTCGGTTTTTATTTAGCTCTGATAAAAAAGCAATTAAAAATCTTTATTTTTGCGTTTTTCGCTTTGATTTTTGCGCTTTATCTTCTGCCCCGCCCCGGCGGGGAAGGGGTGAAGCTGGAACGCTGGTTTTCCGTTGAATCGCGGCTGGCAAATTATCGCGAGGGTTTCGGCCTCTGGCAGAAAAGCCCGGTTTTCGGCCTGGGTTTTAACACCCTGCGTTATTTTCGCAACGATCCAATCAGCCATGCCGCCGCCGGCCTGGATTCCAGCCTGTTATTTGTTTTAACCACCACCGGGGTTATTGGTCTGTTGGCTTACCTGAATTTATTAAAATCTTTTTGGTCCAGTTCTTTATTAGTGAAGTTGTCTTTAGTGGCCATTTTGGTCCACAGTCTGTTCCAAAACTCGCTTTTTTACCCTTTAATTATGATTTGGTTATGGAGTGTAGTTTACCTTTAAACTTTTCTTAGTTTCATTGCCGGCATCATCACGCACCAGAACTTCAATTTGATTATCACCCTCATTTAAACTCTGCGTCACACTAAAACTGCCGTCGTCTTTAACCAGGACAAAGCGGTTATTGATGGTTAAATCCGTTCCCG
>CAZYUF010000026.1:0-9212 GCA_964650605.1 uncultured Pseudomonadales bacterium
AAGCGGTGAGCGGGAAGTTTGAGTTCGAGTCGCAGAATTCAGTTCGAATTTGTTCAAAAACGTTCACCATCAGGATTTAAGCCAAATTTTCTTCTCCAATTTTCTCGCTTCTGTGAGGAAAAAATTTTCCATCGTTTGTCTGTCAAAACTTTTAAGCATGATCGGCATGTCTTCTAAGTTTTTAACCTGAAATAAATTTTCCCCTAATTGAAGCGGATCAACTTTTATTCCAAACTTTTCAAATGCTTTTTGCAAGAGATCTTTTAAGTGCCACTCTTTCTTCTCTTGGAATATAAAATATAAATCCACAAAATCCCGCAGCCGCGGACGGACGGAAATGGTGTGTGTTTTATCCACGGCAATATCATAAAGCGCTTCTATTTGTAAACCAGCGAGTCGTTTGGGCTTCTCAATTAAGGGAAACGGATATTGACCAAAGTCAATTTTATGCTTTATTGTCTCACTTTTGGGATAAAAGAAATATGTGTAAAGTCCAAAGCCGTGCTGATATTCAACTTTTTCCAGAGAAATCTTTTTCCCAATCAGATTTACAAAACGCTCTAATTCCTTAATATTTAATTCTTCTTCAGTAAAAAAGTCTAAATCTTCAGATTTTCGATGGTGGAAATAAAATTCAGATAAAGCAGTGCCTCCGGCCAGATAAAATTTTTTCGCTAAGACTGTTTTACAAAAAATAGCTAAGACCTCTTTTTGAAAATCGTTTAAGACTGATTTCCCCATAAAAGAAAGTTAAGATAGTCTCTGCGGGCAGGATCCAGTTGATCTTTTATTCTGCCCCAATACTTAATTACTTCAGTTTTATTTAATTTTTCGCCATCCAAACCATAAGAAAGCGACTGAACCAGCAGCCAAAGTTTGTATTTGAGGGGAAATTTCTTAAGATAGTCTTCATCTACTGACCAATTTCTCATACTTCTATTTTACCATAGAACTAAGTACATAGGGTTAAAAATTCAAGACCTTCAGGGTTGATCCCTGTAGGTGTGGATCACCAACAAACAGCCGGTTTTAAGGCCGACTCGGGCGGATTTACCCAACATCACATTGCTCACCCCGCGGCTACTGCCAACCTGCAGGTTCCGAACCTGCAGGCTCCATTTCAGGCCAACTGTCGTTACGCCCTGACAATCTCCTAAAAGGGGAATCAAAGATACCAAATCATTTTTTTTGCCGCTGATATTCAGTTTATCTCTGCAAAAAAACATTTCCTGATTACCTTCAATAATAGTGATTTTAATCGGCATTGACGCTAACAGCATTAAGTTGCTGACCATATGGTCCAGTCTTCTGCCCAAAAATCCTATTAAAACTACCTCTTTATAACCCAGTTTAACCACGTATTCTAAAGCCAACTCAGTATCAGTTTTATCTTTATCTACTGGAAACTGTATTACCGGTGTATCTTTAGGTACCGCTTTAATCGAATCTAAATCCCCAATAATAATATTCGGTTTTAAACCCAACTTTAAAATATGTTTCGTGCCGCCGTCTGCGCCGATTAGTAAATCGCTTTTTTTTAATCTCAATCTGGACACATCGCCCAACTCCCCATTAATAAAGATAACCGCCCGCTTCATTAGCCAATTATAGATTATAATATAAGGTTATGTCATTTTTATTAAAATCTGATTTCCAGCCGACCGGCGATCAGCCCCAAGCGATTAATGCCTTGGTCCAAGGGGTCAATGAAGGCAAACCCCACCAAACCCTCTTAGGGGTCACCGGCAGTGGTAAAACCTTCACCGTGGCCAATGTGATCGCCCAAACCCAAAAACCCACCCTGGTCATCTCCCACAATAAAACTTTAGCCGCCCAGCTCTATCAGGAGTTTCGCGACTTTTTCCCCCACAACGCCGTCTCTTACTTTGTTTCTTACTATGACTATTACCAGCCGGAAGCCTACTTGCCGGCCACTGACACTTATATCGCCAAAGAAACTCAGATTAATGATGAAATCGATAAATTAAGGCTCTCGGCCACCACTCAGCTTTTAACCCGTCCGGATGTCATCGTTGTTGCCTCAGTTTCCTGTATTTATAACCTCGGCTCGCCCATAGAATACGGCCAATATATTTTAGAGCTGATCGAAGGCCAGCTAATTGACCGCCAGGATATTTTACTCCGCTTAACCGATATGCAGTATCATCGCAACGACTTTGAACTGAAACGCGGCTTTTTCAGCGTCAAGGGCGAAACAATCTCGGTTTGGCCGGCAGAAAAAGATAAAATTGTTAACTTAAATTTTTTGGATAACCAGCTGGAATTAATCACCATCGGAGACGATCCGGTTAAGCGGGTCACCTTATTTCCTGCCAAACACTACCTCACCAATCCAATTACCCAAACTCAGGCGGTCAAACAAATTAAAACCGATCTCCAAACTCAACTAAATAATTTTAAAGCCAACCACAAAGTCGTTGAAGCCTATCGTTTACAGCAAAAGGTCAGTAACGACCTGGAAATGATCGAATCCCTGGGTTATGTTAATGGCATTGAAAATTACTCCCGTTATTTCGACGGCCGCGATCCCGGCCAACCTCCCTTTTCTTTGCTGGATTACTTTAAATTTAATACCGAAAAGTTTTCCACTAACGGTTTTTTAACAATTATCGACGAATCCCATATCAGCCTGCCCCAGCTCCGCGCTATGTATCACGGCGACCAATCTAGAAAAAAAACCTTAATCGAGTATGGCTTTCGCCTCCCCAGTGCCTTGGATAACCGCCCCTTAACTTACTCGGAATTTCAGCGCCGCACCAAGCAAACCATTTATACTTCGGCTACGCCCGATGATTTGGAAATCTCTTTATCCGGCAATCAGGTCGTGGAACAATTAATCCGGCCGACCGGCTTAACCGATCCCAAAATCACTATCAAACCTTCCCGGAATCAGATTCCGGATTTAATCAAAGAAATCATTATCCGTCACCAAAGACACGAACGGACGCTGATCACCACTTTAACTAAAAAAACCGCCGAAGCTCTCACTGAGTATATAAACCAAAAAACTAAAAATTCAAAACTAAAAGTCCAATATTTGCACGCTGACGTTCATACTCTGGACCGCTCGGATATTTTAGCTGACTTAAGAAAAGGCGTTTATGATGTCCTTGTCGGCATTAACCTTTTGCGCGAAGGCCTGGACCTGCCCGAAGTCAGTTTAGTCGCCATTTTAGATGCGGACAAAGCCGGTTTTTTAAGAAGCAGTACCAGCTTAATTCAAACCATGGGCCGCGCCGCCCGGCACTTAAACGGCGAAATTTATCTGTATGCCGATAAAACCACTCCGGCAATGAAAGCCGCCGTCAAAGAAGTCAGCCGCCGCCGTCAAATTCAGCTCAACTACAACCAAAAATACCACATTTCCCCCCGCTCAATTAACAAACCTTTCCGCCTGGAATTAATCAGCCGGCTGAAGCCAGCTCTTCCCCAACCAATCGATCTCCGTCAAATGACTCCTTTGGATAAACAAACCGCCATCCGCACTCTTACCCGCCAAATGAACCAAGCCGCCAAAAACATGGATTTTGAACAAGCCGCTTTGCTTCGCGACAAAATTATTAAACTGCAAAATTAATATGACCGATTTTATCACTATCAAAGGCGCCCGCCAGCACAATCTTAAAAACATCGATCTCCAGCTGCCTAAAAATAAACTGGTGGTTTTTACCGGCCTTTCCGGCTCCGGTAAAAGTTCCTTGGCTTTTGACACTTTGTACGCCGAAGGCCAGCGCCGCTATGTGGAATCCTTAAGTTCCTACGCCCGCCAATTCTTAGGCTTAATGGACAAGCCCGACGTTGATTCCATCGAAGGCTTATCGCCGGCGATTGCCATTGATCAAAAAACCACCTCTCACAACCCCCGTTCCACTGTCGGCACCATCACCGAAATCTACGACTATTTAAGACTGCTTTATGCCCGCGTCGGCCGGCCGCACTGTCCGAACTGCCGGCAGGAAATCAGCCGGCAATCGCTCGACCAAATCGTTGCTCAGGTTTATCAGGCCATTATTACTGCCGCCAAACAAAGCTCCCTGGTCAGATTTATTATTTTAAGCCCGATCATCCGCGATAAAAAAGGCGAATTCTTAGAACTGTTTAAAAACCTCCGCTCCCAGTCCATTCAGCGCGCCCGGATCGATAACCAAGTTTATTCTTTAAGCGAAGACTTAACCTTGATTAAAACTAACCGCCATACTGTCGAAGCTATAATCGAAAGATTGACCTTTTCTAAAACTCAAACCAAAGACGCCCGGGAACTAAAACAATTAAAATCCCGCCTTTCCGTTGCCATTGAAACTGCTTTAAAACTCTCCGCCGGCTTAGTCATTGCCGCCCAAATCCACGACTCTTCTTTGTCATTCCCGGAAAAACCGAAGACTTTTACTGACCGGCTTTTTTCCGAACACTTCAGCTGCCCTCACTGCAATCTGAGCCTGCCGGAACTGGAACCGAGAATTTTTTCTTTCAACTCGCCCCACGGCGCCTGCCCGGTTTGCACCGGTTTAGGCAGCCTCCGGAAAATCGATCCGCAAAAATTAATCGCCCCCAACTTAACTTTGGCCGAAGGCGCCATTATTCCTTTCGCGGATCATTTGCCTGAAATAATTATAAAATTATTCTCTCCTTATTTACAAACTGTCTGGAAAAATCTTGCCTTGCCGATTCAGTCAAAAATCACTAGCCAAATCAGCCAATACTTAGAGCGCCGCTATCATCAGACTAACTCTGATTATCTCCGTCAAGAATTTGCCAAATACATGAGCAAAGAAGTCTGTTCCGCTTGCCGGGGCAGCCGCTTAAAACCCGGGTCTTTATCCATCACTATTGATAAATTAAATATTTTTGAACTGACCAGTTTATCTATCAAAGATATCCACGACTTTATCTTAAACTTGATGGCCGTCACCACGCCTTTAAGCTCGAAAGAACAGGAGATCGCTAAATTGATTCTCAAAGAAATCAGCTTACGGCTTAAATTTCTTCTCTCCGTCGGCTTGGAGTATCTGACCTTAGCGCGGGAAGCCGGGACCCTGGCCGGCGGCGAAGCCCAGCGCATCAGATTAGCTTCCCAAATCGGCACCGGCCTGACCGGCGTCCTCTACATTCTAGATGAACCTTCGATTGGCTTGCACCAGCGGGACAATCAACGTCTGATTAGGACTCTCAAAAACCTGCGCGACTTAGGCAACTCCATTGTCGTCGTCGAACATGACCGGGAAATCATGCTCAAAAGCGATTATCTGGTGGACTTCGGCCCCTTGGCCGGAAAACAGGGCGGCCAAATTGTCGCCTTTGGCACACCCAAACAAGTCCTCACCAACCCGGCCTCTTTAACTGCTAAATATCTAACCAATAAGAAGAAAATTACTGTCTTGCCGTCGCCTAAACAAGACCAGCCGCGATTATTAACTCTTACCGGCTGTAATCAGCACAACTTAAAAAACTTAACCGTTAGTTTTCCTTTGAACCAATTTGTCGTCATCACCGGTGTTTCCGGTTCCGGCAAGTCCACTTTAATTCACGACACTCTTTATCATGCCCTCCGCCATCACTTAGGCTATGAACAGGCGGAGATTAAAGATAATTACCATTCTCTTACCGGCTATGAGTTTCTCAATAAAGTCAGTTTAATTGATCAAAGTCCGATCGGCCGTACTCCCAGAAGCAACCCGGTCACCTACACTAAAGCTTTCGACTCTATCCGCCAACTGTTTAGTCTAACCAAGGATGCGCGAATCAGCGGTTTTTCACCCGGCCGGTTTAGTTTTAATGTCAAAGGCGGCCGCTGCGAAGCCTGCCAAGGCGAAGGCCAGGTAAAAATTGAGATGCAGTTTATGCCCGATGTCTATATTACTTGCGAAGTCTGCCAAGGCAGCCGTTACAATTCTCAAACTCTGGAGGTTAAATACAACCACAAAAACATCGCCGAAGTTTTACAGCTGACCGTCGCTGAGGCCTTAAACTTTTTTCCTCACCACACGCCGGTTTTCTCTAAATTAACCACGCTTCATCAGGTCGGCTTAGGCTACATTGCCCTCGGCCAGCCGGCCCCGACTTTGTCCGGCGGCGAAGCCCAGCGGGTGAAACTGGCCAAAGAGCTTTCCATCAAAAGCCAGGGCCGCACGCTTTACCTGCTCGATGAACCCACTACCGGTTTGCATTTTCAAGACCTTAATAATTTGCTCTCTGTTTTAAAACAACTGGTTAACCAGGGCAATACTGTCATTATCATTGAGCATAATCTGGACGTGATTAAAAACGCTGACTGGGTGATTGATTTAGGCCCTGAGGGCGGGGATTTAGGCGGCCAAGTTGTGGCCACCGGTACCCCAAAACGCTTAAGTCAGGTGAAAAAATCCTTTACCGGCCAGTATCTTCATAAAATCTTATGAACTATCCCAGCCAACCCGGAGTTTATTGGTTTTTAAACAACCAAGGTAAAGTAATTTACGTCGGTAAAGCTAAAAATTTAAATAATCGCCTAAAAAGCTATGCTTTAATTAATCAAAGTTCGCCCAAAACCGCGGCCATGCTGCGGGAAAGAAAAACCACTAAGTTTAAAATCACCGAATCGGAATTCGAAGCTCTGCTTTTAGAAGCTGAGTTAATCAAAACTTATCAACCCGGGTTTAACATCTTATTAAAGGATGACCGCTCTAAATTATACTTGAACTTTACTAAGGAAACTTTTCCCAGAATTATTTTAACCCGTAAAAGCGGCGAGTTTGGTCCCTATCCTTCTTCCCGCCAATTAACCCAAATTCTTAAAATCTTGCGCCAGATCTTCCCTTATTGCGATCACCCTGCAGGTTCCGAACCTGCAGGCAAAGCCTGTTTTTACTACCACCTTCAGCTTTGCCCCGGCGCCTGTATTAACAAAATCTCCCCGGCAGATTATCAAAAAAACATCAACAATCTCAAACTGATTTTAAAAAATAAAAAATCCGTTTTACTTCGCCGCCTCAGCCAACAGCTTAAACAGGCCTCGATTAAACAAAATTTTGAACAAGCCGCTGTTTTCCGTGACCAAATCAATCACTTGAAAAATTTACCTCGGGTAAAACTAAAGCCGCCATCAGTTTTACCAATTTTAACCACTGATATATTTCATGAACGCATCATTCATCTTCGGCGTCTGCTTAAGAAATTTTTTAGCCTCCCCGGCCGCTACCCGTTAACCCGGATCGAAGCTTATGACATTAGTAATCTCCAGGGCACTGATCCCGCCGGCTCCCTGGTCGTCTTTATTAATGCCCAGCCGGCAGCAGACCAATACCGGCACTTTAAAATCAAATCCTTAACCACTCCCAACGACCTGAAAATGTTAAAAGAACTCTTAACCCGCCGCGTCCAGCACCAGGAATGGGGGATACCTAACCTGATTTTAATCGACGGCGGCGCTAATCAGGTCAAAACCGCTTTAACTGCTGTTCCCTGGAATATCCCTATCATCGGCCTGGCCAAACACCCCGACCGCCTCATCTGCCTCAACCAGCAAGGAACATCCTTGCAGGTAATTAAATACCCTTTACCCGAACATGATCCGGGAACCTTTTTACTCCAGCATCTAAGAGATGAATCCCACCGTTTTGCCCGGAGATTACATCACCATCTTCGCCTCTCAGCCTACAAGGAACATCCTTGCAGGCGCTCCATCAACCGGGAATAAAAACGCAGGTTGTGAATTGTCGCCAACCTGACCGCCGTTAAATCTTCTATTTTAAACAAATGCCGCAAATATGCCCGGCTGTATTTCTGACACAGCAAACAGTCACACTCAGGGTCTACCGACCGACCATCACCGTTATGTTTCTCTTTATTGGGATTATAAAATTTATAACCTTTATAACCGTTATCACTTACATACAGCCGGCCGTGCCGGGCATCGCGCGTCGGCAGCACACAGTCAAAAATGTCATAACCCAGCTTCGCTAAATTAATAATTTCATCCGGTTTACCGATTCCTAAACCATAAAGCCAGCTGTTTTTGGGCGTATTGTCCGCGATAATTTTAGCGCTGATATAATCAAATTTGCCTTCTTCATCCATTGGCCAGCCGCCGTAACCATAACCGTCAAAACCAATCTCCCCAAGCCCCAAACAACACTCTTTTCTTAAATCCGGAAAACTGCCGCCCTGGACCACGGCGATTAAATATGGCCTTTTCTGCCTCCCTCCGTAAATCCGCTCAAACTCTTCTTTCGATCTTTTTGCCCAGAGAACCGTCCGCCTCACCGTTTCCCTGGCTTCTTCATAGCCGGCTTTAGGCATAGTAAAATCATCCAACACCACCATTAAGTCAGTCTTGAGCCAAGATTGAAATACAATCGATTTCTCCGGAGTCAACAAAACTTTTTTCTTTTTGTTTAAATGAAAGGAGACTCCTTCGTCAGTGACTTTACCCGAACCTTTTTTCGCCAAACTCATTACCTGAAACCCGCCGGAGTCGGAAATCAGCGCCCCCGGCCAATTCATAAACGGACCAATGCCCTTAAATTTTTTTATCACCTTTTCACCTAAATCTAAATATAAATGTAAAGTGTTCACCAAAATTCCCGGGGTCTTAGTGTTTAAAATGTCCTGGCTGTCAACGCTCCGCACCACCGCTTTGGTCGCGTCGGGGAAAAATAGGGGTGTCGGCAGCTCGCCTCGCTGATATTTAAATACTTTCATAAACCATATCTGGTATTATATAAGATTAACTGTTATAATTACTTAATGTTATGGATAATGTTCAAAGTCGGGGAGCTGCTCGTTCGCTTTGGCAAGATTCTCCAGGTGACTGAAGTTAAAATCGACTGTCTCGTCTTGCGGCCGTTTTTTAATTCAAAATCCAGCCATGACCTGACTTATTCAATTCCCAATCAAAACCTCAAAAGTGGCCGCCTGCGCCGCTTAGTGACCAAAAAACAACTGGAGTTGCTCTTCACAAATATTTTCAAGAAAACGTCAACCGCCAAAGAAATCAACGTCACTGAAAGCAAAGTCTCTCTCCGCTCTAACGATCTGGCCGATTCGCTGCAATTGATAAAAAACTTGTGGGTGGAAAAACAAACTCACGCCGGCTTTTTGCCCGGCGGCCGTTTAAGTCTTTATCAGCAAGCCTTAAACCAGGTCAGCGAAGAAATCGCCGCTGTTAAAGGCACTTTGCCGGACGAGGCCAAATTGCTGGTTTTAACTTCTTTAAG
>CAZYUF010000026.1:9312-10573 GCA_964650605.1 uncultured Pseudomonadales bacterium
CAAAAGAGATTTTTTCGCGCCCGAAGACAGCCCCGATCATTTAACCCATCCTTATTGATCCAGCAACTCCGGGGGCAATCACGCCTGGAAGTAGTCGCGATTAAAAATGATTTTGCCGCTTTTCCCATAGTCGAACAAATCAAAGCCAATATTAAATCCAAGGGTTATTTGATTCCCACTCCCATTCAGGACAAAGTCATCCCCCTGATTATTAACAATCAGGATGTGGTCGGTGTTGCCAATACCGGCACCGGCAAAACTGCCGCTTTTTTAATTCCCTTGATCAATAAAGTCTTTAAAAACCGCAACGAAAAAGTCCTGATAATTACCCCAACCAGGGAGTTGGCCGCCCAAATTGAAACAGAATTTATCGCGCTTGCCAGAAATCTGAATATGTATTCCGTACTCTGTATCGGTGGTGTTAGTATGAACCGGCAAATTCAGCGCCTCAGGCAAAGGTCGAACTTTGTCATTGGCACACCCGGCCGGTTAAAAGATTTAGAGCAGAGACGGGTCTTGAAATTAAGAAGTTTTACTACCATCGTTCTCGACGAAGTCGATCGGATGCTGGATATGGGTTTTATTCAAGATGTCCAATATTTAATTTCCTTTTTACCGGATCGGAAACAGTCGTTATTTTTTTCGGCCACCATCGAAGGCAAAGTCAGAGAAGTCATGGCCGGCTTTTTAAGAAATCCGGTAATCGTTTCCGTAAAAACTAGAGATATGGCTGATAATGTCAACCATGAAGTTGTCCGAATCGCCGGCAGAAATAAAATTGACGTTCTCCATGATCTCTTAAACAAGCCGGGTTTTGATAAAGTCCTGGTCTTTGGCCGGACAAAATGGAGCATGGAAAAACTGGCCCGGACCTTAATCGATAGGGGATTTAAAGCTACCGCCATCCACAGCAATAAAACTCAAAGCCAAAGACAGAAAGCCTTAACCCAATTTAAAAACGGTACCGTCAAAATCTTATTGGCCACTGATGTCGCCCAAAGAGGTTTGGATATCGACAATGTCACCCACGTCATCAACTTTGATTTGCCAGAAACGCAAACCGACTATATTCATCGGATCGGCCGCACCGGCCGGGTCGATAAAAAAGGCGTGGCGATTTCTTTAGTCCCCTAATTACGGATTCTTTCTTACAAACGGTGTAAATCTTGTCTTAGAAAACCTGTCTCTATTTGGTTTAAATTTAGTCTTTATCCAGATCATTTGCCTCTTTTTCTCAAAACTTTCCAGCATTCCCGGATAA
>CAZYUF010000027.1:0-10251 GCA_964650605.1 uncultured Pseudomonadales bacterium
AAACGTCCTTATTGGTTATGGGATTATGACCTGACGGAAAAAGACGTCCGGAGGATTTTGGCCGGCAAAAACGAGACGGAAAAAATCTGGCTGATGTCGCGGATTTTAGAAGCGGCGAAATACGAAGACGTCTGGAAATATTTGAGTTATCGTCAGGTGCGTGAATGGTTTACCCGCTTAAAATTAAAAGAACCAATCAGAAAAGCGTGGCAATTGGCTTTGAATACTTGGGAGCAGGTTTAGCTATGAAAGTCAACTATCAACTTCAGGACAAATTTTTGCACGAATTTTTTACGACTGCTTTTGCCCGGGATTTTTATCTGACCGGCGGGACGGCTTTAGCCAGATTTTATTTTCACCACCGGGTCAGCGTCGACTTGGATTTATTTACCAATAACCAGAAAATTGATTTTGATGCGGTCAATGCGGCAATCAGGCGGATTATGGCTAAATTAAAATTAAAGCCGGATAAAGCCGTAATGACTGACACTTTTCTTCAATATATCATTGATTCACCCAGGCCATTAAAAGTAGATTTGGTTAAGGATATTCCGGTCCATTTCGGAAAAAATTTAATCAAAGGCAGGATTGCGGTTGATTCTTTAATAAATCTTGCCACCAATAAAATCTTAGCCATTTTCGGCCGAATTGACCCCAAAGATTTTATTGATTTATTTTTTATTCTTGAAAAAACAAAGTTAGAGTTTGATGAGTTATTTACTTTGGCTAAACAAAAAGATTTAGGCTTAACCGAACTGTATTTTTCCTTCTCGATCGATAAGTTTTTACAAACAAAAATATTACCGCCGATTTTGGTTTCTTTTAATAAACGACGGTTTTACAAGTTTTACCAGGATTTACTGAGAACTTTATTGAAGCGGATCAAACCGGCAGAGTGACAGGTTTAGCCGGCCTGGGTGGAAACGGTTCTTTCGCCGGATAACATAAAGCTGGTGCCGGAGGTTTTGACTTTTTGCCAATAACCGGTCCGTAACTGCGAACGGTGATTTTGCAGCTGCAGCCAGGTCCGGGATTCAGCCACTTTTTTGCGCGCCAGTTTAATTAAATGAAGCAGGCGTTCAAAGAAGCTTTGATGATAAACTCCGGGATTAACTACCGCCTGGAAGGCGGCTTGGTCGACCTCTTCCATTAAGCCAACCTGTTCTTTGGCCAGTGTTTTAATTTGAGCTTGGATCGTTTCGATCTGAACTTTAATTTGGTTTTTTTCCCGGGAAAAAATAATTTGTTCTTCTCTTCTGATTGATTCAAAACGGCCTCTCTCCTGTTGGCGGATCTTCTTCTCTTGTTGATTCAAGAATTCTTCAAAGTTGAAAACCTCGGCGCCGGCTTGGTTAGACTGGGCTTGAGGTTTAGCCGCACCACTATCTTTAAAGGCCTCAAGAAAGTTTTGGTGCTTAGGCCCGGATTTTCGTTTTTTAGCGGTTAGAAACGGGTCCATTTTATTGATGATCATGTCTGTAATTGCGGGCAGACATAGTTAAATAAATTTAAAAAACAAGTTTACTATAAGCTGAGTAAATAGTCAATGGCTTGTTGTTTTTTTAAGAGAACAGCAATGTAGACGCGGTCCGCGGGGGCGCCGCCGGCATTAGCAATCATTTTATCGATTTCTTTCTCATCGGCTTTAAACTTTTTTTCTTCGGCGATGACCTGAAGAATCAGCTCCAGTTTTATAGTGTTGGCCGCGGTTTGTTTATATTCTTCTTTAATTTGAGCAATGGTTTTATTATTGGATGCGGCGTATTGGTCGATAGTCAGTCCCAGTTTTTGCAGTTGTTCCAAGAGCCGGGAAAGCAGACGGTCTCTTTCCGAGTCAATCAGCAAATCAGATAACTCGATTTTAATGTCATCAAGTAAAGCCTTAGAGATGAGGTTTAATTTTTGCGTTTTTGCCGGCGGTTTGAGTTCTTTAGCCAACGCTCCCCGGCAGATTTTTTCGTACTCCCCTAACTTAATTTCCGGCAGTTCACAACTGGAAGCTTTAAACTGCCAAGGTTTATTATCTTCAGCCGAAACAATGGTGATTTTGGGAGCAAGAGCCGGTTTTAAATGATGCTGATTAATGGCCTGGGCGTAAGAGAGCGGTAATAGCTGGTTAATAACTTCGCCGTAAAGTTTGCCTTTATCTAGGGATTTTTCGACGAGATCCTTTGGCGCTTTGCCAGGGCGGAAGCCTTCGAGCTTGGCTGATTTTGTCAACTCATTTAAGACTTTGTCATAGGTTTTTTTAACCTGTTCCCAAGGTAGAGAAAATTCCAGTTCAAAGGTTTTTTTCGGCAGCCAAGTTAACTTAGCTTGAGTCATGGAGAGATTATAACACAAGTTTTACTCATAGCGAATGGCTTCAATCGGGGTGAGCCGGGCGGCCCTTCTGGCCGGAAAGACGCCGAAAAAGATGCCGATGGCAGTGGAAACAGTAAAGGCCAAGATAACGGAAATCAGGTTAAGGGAAGCCGGGAAAAAAGAATGAATGGCGAGAACAATCAAGGCGGCCAGCAATAGACCGATTAAACCGCCGAAAACCGATAAAATGACAGCTTCGGATAAAAATTGAATTAAAATATCTTTTTGCGTCGCGCCTAAGCTGCGGCGGATGCCGATTTCTTTGGTGCGTTCGGTGACGGTGGCATACATAATATTCATAATGCCGATACCGCCGACTAATAAAGAAATTGAACCGATGGCGATGAGAATAGCGTTAATAATGGCGAAGATTTGGTTGACGGTGGTAAGAATTTCCGTTTGTTCGGTAACGGAAAACTCGTCGGCCTGATAACGTTTCAGCAGAACTTCTTTGGCTTTTTGTTTAACAACTTCCACATTGGCTTTATCGTTAGTTCCCAGGTAGATAGTAAAAAATGTTTTGTCAGGGTTTAGCGTACCGAAGGAAGTTTTATAGGGGATAATTAAGCCGTTATCCATTTCCCGATCGCCTTTCTTCTCCACTACGCCTAAAATAATAAACCGCTGATTATTGACTTTAACGGTTTTACCGACGGCTTTTTGGGGAATAGTAAAAAGTTTTTCCGCTAAACTGTAACCCAAAATGCCTACTTTGGCCCGCTTTTGGAGATCAGACCGGGTAAACAACCGGCCGCTTAATAGTTTTAAATTTAACAGATCAAAAACAGCTTCACTGGCACCTTGGATATAGCCTAAGATTTTAGCATTGCCTGATTCAATAGCCGAACTTTTGAAAAATACCGGCACGACATAATCGGCTTGAGGGATCTTTTTTAAAGACAGGTAATCTTTTTCATCAAAGTTGGCGCCGCCGGCAAAACCCGGTCCAAAGCCGCCGCCGGCACCGGCTTCCTGATTAAAGATATTGCCGGGAAAGATAATAATTAAGTTTGAACCCAAGCTTTCGAACTGTTGTTTTAAATAGTTTTTTAAGCCTAATCCCAGAGCAATCAGCAAGACGACCGATAAGACACCGATCATAATCCCTAAAGAAGTGAGAATGGTCCGGATTTTATTGCGTTTAAAAGTGGCCAGAGAGGCAATAAAATACTGGATGATAACAATCGGTTTCATAAATACTTTTTGGCCAGATAACCATCTTTAAGATAGATTAATTTTTGAGCTTGTTGAGCGACTGATTGGTCATGGGTGACGGTGATAACCGTGGTATTAAAATCATGGTTAAGATTACCGATTATTTTCATAATATCCTGTCCGGTTTTAGAGTCCAGGTTGCCAGTGGGTTCGTCGGCCAGAATAATTTTTGGGTTCATGATTAAAGCCCGGGTAATGGCGACCCGTTGCTGTTCACCGCCGGAGATTTTGTTAGGAAAAAAGTCTTTTCTATCTAAAATACGAAATTTGTTGAGTAAGTCTAAGGCCCGGTGAAGAGGGTTAAAATTAAGCCGGGTTCGAGAATAGACAGTGGGGAGAAGAACATTTTCTAAAACAGTATATTTATTAATCAAGTTAAAAGATTGGAAAATAAAGCCGATGGTTTCGTTTCTTAAACGGGACAGTTGAACATCATTAAGTTGAGAGACATTGCGGTTATTTAAATAGATTTTTCCCTGAGAGGGTGTTTCCAACAGGCCAATTAAGTACATTAAGGTGGATTTGCCGCTGCCGGATGTGCCTAAGATACTTAAGTATTCTTTAGTAAAAATTTTCAAAGAAATATGACAAACTGCCTTGACCGGTTCTTCGCCGAGAAAATAGGTTTTAGAGACGTTGTCAAGTTTAATAATTGGTGATTTCATTCCCTTATTTAGATTTTTTACTGACAACGATGGTTTGATTTTCAGTTAATCCGGAGGTAATCTCAACTAAATCATCTGAAGTTATTCCAATAGTAACAGTTTGATTAATTAAAGTGTTATCTTTGACTAATTGAACTGTGGTGGTGCCATTTTCCAGAATAGAAGAAAGAGGGACAGCCAAAACATTGGTTTTTTCAGCGACAGTAATAGTAATTTCACCATTCATCCCCAGTTTTAATTTTTGACCAGGGTTGTTTTCCAGCCGGAATTTAACCAGAAAAACCGTACTGCCGGATGAATCAAGCGAGCTGTTAAAGTCGATGGAATCAACGGTTAAGCTGATGGGTTCATCCGGGTAAGCGTCAAGGACCAGCCGGCCAGCCTGGCCGAGACTGATGAGGCCGATATCCACTTCGTCAATAATCGCTTCAAATTCCAGATGGTCGGGGTCGGCCACGGTAAAAACTGCGGTCGCCGGAGTAATATTAACGCCGGCAAGCGGAACATCAATATGAGTAATAATACCGTCGATGGGGGTAATTAAAGTGGCGTACTTTAGGGTTAAATCCTGAAGCTCCACATCTAAAACAGCTTTATCCAGGTCATATTGATTTTTTTGTAAAATTCGGCTGATAGTATCGGTTAAAGCTTTATCGCGGTAAGTAATTTTAAGGTCTTCATCAAAATCGGCGCGTTCTTTAGAAAAATCCAAAAGATATTTTTGTAAGGTTTTTTTGAGTTCTTGCTGGTCCAGGCCGGCAATAGCTTGCCACTTTTTAACACTATCCCCTTCTTTAACAATGATCCAGGCCAGCTGGCCGGAAGTTTGGAACTGAAGATCTGCCTGGGATTGAGATTTAATTTTACCTGAGGCTACCACGGTTTTTTTTATGTTTTGGCGGGTGACGACCGCCAGCTCATAAACATTACTGATTTTTTTCGGCCCGAATTTTTGATAGCCTAACCAGCCGCTTCCGAATAGAATCAAAATTATCAATCCGCTCAACCAGCGATGCTGTTTTAGCCATCTTAAAATAATCATAGAGTTGATATTATATACTATGGGGTTTATTAATTACAAATGTGCTCGCACTGAAGCCCGTTTTACGGGCTGAAGTGCCAGGAAGAGGGGTCGAACCTCCAAGGCCTTGCGGCCACAGGATCCTAAATCCTGCGTGTCTACCAATTTCACCATCCTGGCCCGAAATACTCCGGGTAAACTAAAAGTATTTTAACAGAGGATGAGATAATTTTCTAGTCCGTTTGATTGCGGTTTGGTGGGCCTGTTGTTCAAGCCGATCGTCCAGAGGTGAAAGTTTGATCGGACCGTATTTTTTTTCCAGGGCGGTTTTGATCAGGTAATCGCAAAAATGCGGATTTTTGGGCAGAAGTGGGCCATGGAGGTAACAGCCAAAAACATTATTGGTGATTGCCCCCTCGGTTTTGTCCTGACCGTTATTGCCGAAACCGATAAGAACCTTGCCTAAAGGATTGGTGCCGGGTAATAAAAAGGTATTGCCGGAGTGATTTTCAAAGCCAATCAGTTCTCCCCGCTTAGTTTTGAGGATAATATTGCCGATCTTTCTTTGTGGGGAGGCAACCGTATAGGCGTCAAAGATACCGAGGCCAATCATTTTTGCTCCGGAAAACGGCTGGAAGTACTGGCCGAATAACTGGTAACTGCCGCAAATAGTGAGCATGGGTATTTGATTTTGAGCGGCTTTTAAAATAACATTTTTGCGGTTAAGCAGGTCCAGACTGATTTGTTGTTGTTGTTGGTCCTGGCCGCCGCCGCCAAAAAGCAAATCAAAGCTGCCGGAAGGAAGCGGATCGTTCAGGCCGATGGATTTAACCAGGGCTTGAATTCCTCTCTGTTTTAAGCGGTAAACTAAACTGAAAATATTTCCCCGGTCGCCGTAGATATTCATTTCTTCGGGATAAAGGTGGGCAATAATAATTTTCATAGGTTAATCAAATTTTTGTTGGAAAATAATTTGGCGCAATTTAAGCATGGCGGTATAGGTGGGCAGAATGTTGTGGTTTTGGCCGGGTTGGGCAATAAACTTTTGCCAAGCCTGATGGAGATTGGGGTGAAGGTGAATTAATTGTTCCTTAACGCCGGCATATTTTAATCTCAAGGCAAGATCAGCCGACCTTAAGCCGCTGACAATGATCGGGGTGCGGCGGTGCCTCAAGATTTCTAAGTTTGCGTCCCAGATCCAGGAAACATCGGTCCCGTCGGCAATCAGGTCATTTAAAGCGACGAGCAAAGGCTGATTTAACTGCTGGTTATCCCGGAGGAGATTTAAAACCGCGGTAAGACCGGCCGGGTTTTTTACCAGTAAAATTTTTACTTGCCTTTTATTAAAGATAAATGTTTCTCCCCGGCCAAAGGCCGGTCGAAAAGACTGAAGACCTTGGCTGATTGAAGTTGGTTTTAGCTTTAGGGCATGGGCAAGAGCTTGGGCGGCCAAGATATTGGCTTGATGGTATTGTCCGAGAGGGTGCTTTCGTCCAAAGTAAATGATTTGGGGAGAATGGAGTTGTTGCAAACGTTGGTCAGTCCGATTAATAAGAACCTGAGCGTTTTGAGGCAAGATTGTTAAGCTTTCCTGCCAGGATTTTAAAATAGAATCAAGTTCGCCGTAACGGTCCAGCTGATCGCGGGATAAATTATTGAAAAGAATGATTTCTGGCTGTAATTGTCTGACGGCGGTCAAGACGGCGGCTTCGTCAATTTCCCAGATGGCCAGTTTAATTTTTAAGCGGCCGAAGATATCGCTTTGATTAATTAAAGTAGAAGCAATGCCGCGGAGCAAGTTAGAGCCGCTGCGGTTATGCAGGAAAAGAATGTTTTGAGCTTGAAGCATAGAACCTAAGAGCCGGCTGGTAGTGGTTTTGCCGTTAGTGCCGGTGATGATAATCGATTTAAGCTGATTTTGTTCCGCCAGCCGGCGGAGCAAAATAGGGTTTATTTTTAAGGCGATCAGACCAGGCAGAGCGGTCCCGCCTTTGGAGGAGAAAAATCTTAGGCAGCGGGAAATAATTTTTCCTATAATAATAGAACTTGACATATTATAAGACTTATGTTAGTATGGTTATCAGATCCGTCGGTAATGCCTCACCGGGCACACTGATGGATTTTTTTTGGTTTATAATTAGTATTAGGGGCTAATTCATTTCGTCTAAAAACTGTTGCACTCCCCTAGCCCACGAACCATCAGAAAGCGGAGTATAAATACCCATAATTTCTTCAGGGGTCGATAAACCTTTGCGCAGATAATTGTTAGCTAGACCGGCAACGACAGCGTCAATGGCTTGTTTGTAACTTAAAAATTTGAGAGTTCCTTGGGAATGAATCCCCCAACCCCAACAGTTATGGGAGTCATCAGGGATTTTTTTGCAAAGATTTGATTCCTGCTGGGCAATGGCAATAATTAAGCGGGGGTCAAGATAGTGGTCCCGGGAAACAGTGACGATATAGTCAGCGTAAGGCAGTAAGGGAGATTGATATTTTTTAAGATATTTTTTGATTATTTCGGGAATGGCATCGTCGGTTTTAATCGAGTAAGTGAAAGCGCCTAAAACTTCCGGCAGAACGGAGCGGGAGGTGATATTTTCGCTTTGATTATAGGCAATTTTCGGCCGCAGAGAAGGTTTAGTGATTTGACTGAGGTGAGTATAAGTGGCTAAAGTTAGAATTAAGGTAGTGCCGGTAGCTAAAACCCATGACAAAATAATAATGAGTTGTTTCATTTAAGATTACTGTGCCATATGTTAAACTATAAATCAAGCCACGGTGCTGGAACTGGTAGACAGGCACGCTTCAGGGGCGTGTGTCGGCAACGGCGTGAGAGTTCAAATCTCTCCCGTGGCACTTCGGGCCGACGTAACGTCGGGCCCTCAGTGCAGGCCCTTCATTTCATTCAGGGCAAGCACACTGCTTTAATATCCCCGGCTGGCCATGGTTAAGGCAATTTGTTCGGAGCGCTTGAGGGTGCGGTGGAGTAAAGGAATGATGACGGGCAGAGGGTTAAGGCTATGATAGCCCCGGCATTTCTGGAGGAGAATAATTGTTTTGGCTTCCTGGAAAATAACCGGGATTAAACTAAAAGTAATGGTCAGCATAAAGTTAAAGTTTTTGGGCAAAAAATTCAAAGTTTGACTGATTTGATTAATTGAAGTGGTGCTGGTGTATAAAAATACCAGCAAGCTAAGAGACAAAATTTTAAGGGCGGCAGTCAGGCCCTGAAGTAAGCGGAGAGAAATTGCTTGGAAAGCAATCACTAAAGCGATGGTTAGAAATAAAGGAGTTAAACGGGTTTTTAGCGAGGGAAGCCCGAATTTAATGGTGATGATAAGCAAAAGAATCAGCAGGAAGCCGGAAAGAAAGTAGAGGTTATTAATTAAAATTAAGGCGGAGCTGATTAAAATCAAAGCGATTAATTTAAGCATGAAGATTAAACGTACTTTTGGAAAATTTATCGATAAATTCCTGATGATGTTCAACAATAATGATGGTTTTCCCCTGTTGGTTGAGCTGGGTGAGAATTTGGTAGAGGTCAATGGCGCTGGGGTGGTCGAGCATGGCGGTCGGTTCGTCTAAAACTAAGTAGTCGGGATTTAGAGCCAAAGCACAGGCCAAACAGATTTTTTGCTTCTCGCCGAAAGAAAGAGATTGGGGGTCGCGCTTTAAATATTTAAACATGCGGACTTGGTTCAGGGCGCGGGTAATTTTTTGATCAGGATTGTTCTGGTGAAGATTGGTTAAGCCAAAAGCCAGTTCATCTTTAACGGTCAGATTAAACAAAGAAAAGTCCGGATTTTGAAACACCAGACCGACTTTGGCGGCAAAAAAGCTGACTGGTTTTTCCCGGGTAGAAATTGCATCAACAGTCACGCTACCTTTAAAATAGCCTTTGATTTGATGAGGAATTAGGCCGTTTAACAGATAGGTTAAGGTAGATTTACCGGAACCGTTAATGCCGGTAATGGTGAGGAAATCGCCGGGCTTGATGCGAAGGTTTATGTTGGTTAGGACCGGTTGATTTTTAGTATAACTAAAAGAGACTTGAGACAAGACAATGCCGGAGTTCATGGTTTTAAGGCGGCAAAGCGGTTTAAACGGAAGCGGTAGACTATTATCCAAGCCAGAACAACATCAAGTAAACCCTGAAGAGAATTAAAAGCGGCAATGATATACCAAGGAATGGCGTGGATGGCGACAGCCGGGGACATGCCGGTCCAGATAGGAATGGCGTAAAAGTAGTTAATCGGGATGATAATTAGCGAGCGGATGATCAGGCCGATTATTAAAGGGAGGATTAGCTTTCCGGGAAATAACCCTAAACTGAGCCACATAGGGGCGGTGGCCAGCCATTTCATCGAGGCGCCGAGCCAAGTATCCGGAGCAAAGAGGGTAATGACGATAAAACCTAAAAGGGAAACATAGAGAGCGGAGCGGAGGCCGAAAAGGAAAAAGGCAATCAGCCAGGAGACAGCGACTAAATCGATCCACATCCCCCACTGGGGTGATTGGTAACCAACGTGGATTAACTGGACGACGCTAGAGACAGCGGCCAGGGCGGCAGTGAGGGCCAGTTCGCGATGGGATAAAGGTTTCATAGCCAAAGTTTACCGGTTTCTGGTAAAATATACAAGGTAATAAGCCAGCCTCGACTAGACGTCGAGTCTAGGCGGGCCGGGATGCTGAAATTGGTATACAGGCATGCTTGAGGTGCATGTGCCAGCAATGGCGTGGAGGTTCAAGTCCTCTTCCCGGCACAAAAATTTTCCTGTACAATAAGACCGCTTAGCTCAGTTGGTAGAGCATTGCGCTTACATCGCAAGGGTCGCAGGTTCAAGCCCTGCAGCGGTCACTTCACTTCGTTCAGTGCAAGCACACGTTGCTTCGCTCGGTGCGGAGCAGAAACGGCAGGGTAGCCAACTTGGTGACGGCGGGCGTCTGAAAAACGTCAGATATAGGTTCAATTCCTATCCCTGCCAC
>CAZYUF010000028.1:0-10216 GCA_964650605.1 uncultured Pseudomonadales bacterium
TGACAGCATTTTACCTCAAGAAAACCGCGCCAAATCGTTTTTAAGACAGGTTTGCATATTTACCGCAGGAGAATGTCCTACTTTTAACCAGTAGGCGAGTATTTGATGCTTTCGGGCTAATTTCGGAAAAAGTAAAAACAGCTAAAGCCCCGGAAAGAGGAGATTTTGAAAAAATTGTGCTGCCTGTTTTACAAATAAATTTTTTCTTAATCATAAATCCGCCAAAGTACTAACTTCAGCCCTCCACTCCCTGGCCCCTATGGCATAGTCGCAAAAGATACATTGTGCGACACAAGACCTACCCGAAGAAACCACTAACCCATTAAAGTACGATCTAGCTTAAACAGGGAGCAAGTTTAATTCACTATATTTTTAATTCCCTTCACGCCTGGTTTTCCCTTCTAGCTGAATAAAGCAACAAAGCTTCCGGCCGAACCTGTTCTCTCTCTTCAAAAGTTATCCACCGTCCGACTATATCAAACTAATTCAGAGAACCTGTCCGCCGACTGGCGGAAAGGATTGATGTATCAATCCAAATCGTGAAAAATAAGATACAATTTCGTGAAAACTCACCCACTTATTATAGGTCCTATTAATATTATAGGTCCTATATCCGCCAGCTGGCGGATTACCACTCCTCTACTTCCACCGGGACAATAAAAAAGTTAACCCGACCACCAAACCGGATACCCAAAGATATTCGGTGATTGTTTTTTTAAATAACCTGCCGGACATTCTATTTTGGACTAAACCCAAACCGACATACAAAGCGGTTACTAAAAATAAAGAGGCAATCGTAATTGTTACCGGCCAGAAACTGATCATTAAAGCCAAACTCATCAACCCCCAGCTTAAACCCAAGCTGTTATTAATCACCTCCCGGCTGATCTTCTCTTCCAGATTCACACTCCATAATCCCTGTAAAACCAAAGGCAGGCTGGTTATCCCCACACCTAAAGCATTCCACCAGGGCGCCAAGCGAAAAGAAAACAGCGTATCCCAAAAAAAGAAAGCTACCAGCAAAGTCAGTAAAAATCCGACGGCATGGGCCGCCCGCAGCAGCTGAATGGTCCTAATGGCGGCAACCGAAAAAATATTTTCCGTTAGCAGTAAAGCATACATGCCGATCCCAAAAATACTTAAAATCGCTACCCTGCTTAATATCCTCACCGGCAACAAAAAATAAAACAAAGCCACGGCTACCGGATATAAAACCGGCAGAATTAACACTGTCAACCACTCTGTCCCTTTCAAATCATTAAATAAGGCCCAAGCCGATAAACCATACGCCACTCCGGCCAACAGACCAATGGCCTGATAACGGGCATCGATATCAATTGATTGAATCCCTAATAAACCTAAAGACAAAGCCACCGCCACAATCACCAACTTCATTCTTTTTGTCATAAGTTAGAATAGACTTCCTGAACATCGTCCAAATCATCTAAACTTTCTAAAAAATTCTCTGCTTTTTCTCTTATTGCCTGATCTAAATCAAGATAGTTTTTAGCCAAATAAACCAGCTGGGCTTCCTTTACCAAAAAACCTTCTGCTTCAACCTTAGATTTTACTTCATCCAGATGGTTAGCCGGTGTCAACACGGCAATCCCCGTCTCCGTCTCTACAACATCCTCTACTCCCAAATCAATTAATTTCAGCATCTGCTTATCCGCGGCCGGTTTTTTCTCTACCACCAATCTGCCTTTTTTATCAAATAAAAATGCTACTGAACCAGGCTGTCCTAACGATCCCCCGGCCATCTCAAAAACCTTCTTTAACTCACTCACCGCCCGGTTTTTATTATCAGTTAAAACCTCCACAATCACCGCTGTATTCCCCGGTCCAAAACCTTCATAAACTGCTTCCATAAAACCCATGCTCCCGGCCCCGGTCCCCTTTTCAATCGCCCGATCAATGTTCACCTTGGGCATGTTAATCTGATGGGCTTTTTCTACTGCCAATCTCAGCTTAAAATTACTGTTTATATCCGGGCCCCCGTCACGCGCAGCCACGGTTATCGCCCGCACCAATTTAGTGAAAATCTGCCCCCGTTTGTGATCGGTGGCTTCTTTTTTATGTTTGATTGTTGACCACTTGGAATGTCCGGACATCGCTTCAATTGTAGCACTTTATCTATAAAAACGTATAGTCCCTGCCGATGATCACGACCATATCAGACCTCTGCTCTAATATATCACCTACCCTCACCGTATCGATTCCTAAACTGCCAATAATCTTCTTTAAGGTCTTGGTGTCTTTCTGGCTTTTTTGGCTGATTACGACTTCCGATCGCTCTTGAGCGGCTAAATTGCTGACCAGTCTTACCTCTATTCCTAAGTTGCTGATTAACCGGCTGATATCATTGGCCACCCCGTCAACCCCGCTGGCATTTAAAACTGCCACCGTCAATCCTTCCTGGGAGACCTCTTGATCAAAAATTTCCTGATGGACCAGTTCATCCAGCCAAGCTTGGTTAACCCGGTAAATTAAACTGCCGTCACTTAACTGTTCCGCTTGCCAGGACGGTTTGTCTTTTAACTCAACCACTTTAGTTTGATTAACTGCAAATGTCTCCAGCCACTTAAGCCTGAAATTATCCCACCAGCTCAAATTAGATTTAGTACCCACTTGCCATCCCTTGATTCCCACCCCTAAAAATTCCTGGATTGTTCTGGTCAAAACTTTACCGGCTTGGTTGGCTAACTTGCCTAATTCATAAACCTTATTTATCCGGTACTCACCAAAGCCAAAACCTACCTTGACGATAGTGTTGTTAGGAATAATTAAGGTGACTAATTTTTTCTGGCTGGGAATAATAATCTTCACTCTTATTTCTTCCGTTTGAATCACCCAACCAAACTGGTCTTGTCCATCCCATTGGCTGGCTTTAACTCCTTTTATCAGCCAACTGCCTAAAATTAGCATTGCCGTGAAACCAATAAAGCCGATCACTAAATTTAAATGTTTCATTTACTATCAAACTATATCACTATTTTTTTTATATTTCTAAATCTGTTACTGCTAAGAGATTATCAATTCTTGAAAAGAGCCTCATATCAATCTTTTGTAAGTTTATCGAGCACTCTCTGTAAATCAACTGCTAAATTGGTTCGAAATACTCGCTGATTTAACTCTATCGCCATCGCCTGCAGGAATAATCTCGGGCACCAAACTCTGTCTTTTTTACTGGTTTTCCTTCCCGCATACCATTCGTCCGCCACTAAAGGAAAGCCCAAGCTTTTGAAATGCACCCTGATTTGATGCGTTCTGCCGGTTTTTGGCTTCACTTCCACCAGGGAAAATTTTTCTAATCCCCGATGATAATATCTGAGAACCTGATAATCAGTCTCCGCCTCCCGGCCGCCGATAAAGACTCCGAATCTTTGCCGGTTAAACGGATTCCGGCTGATCGGCAGGTTAATCCTTCCCTCCCTGGGCACTACCAAACCATGAACCAAACACCAATAAGTTTTTTTCACCAGCCGGCTTTTAAACTGCTCCTGTAAAATTTTCATCACCGGCTCGGACTTAGCCACTACTAATACCCCGCTGGTTTCTTTATCCAAACGATGCACAATCCCTTCTCTGTCTAAAGTTTTACTTTTTTCGTTTTGCGTTTTTCGTTCTCTAAGCCAATCCTGCAAAGTCAACCGGCCCTTAGTTGTTTGCGCCCGATTCACGATCATTCCTGCCGGCTTATCCACCACCAGTAAATCCTTATCCTCAAAAATTATTTTTGGCTCCATTGACAAAACTATACATTAAGCCAATCAGTCCTGCCAGAATCAAACAATCCGCCAAGTTAAATCGCGGCCAAATACTAATCGCTAAATAATCAATCACCCCGCCCCATCTCACCCGATCAATAAGATTAGCCAACCCTCCGGCCGTGATCAAACCCGTCTGCCAATTAAATTTAAATTTAATTAACAGCCCCAGCAATAAACCTATCATCAACCACTGCCATAATTGAGGCCAGGCTCCCCCTAATCCAAAAGCCACCCCTCTATTAATCACTCTTAATTCAGAACTAACCGGCATGGCTTTTATCCCCTGATCAAGCAGCACCAAACCAATCACGTTTACTAACCATTTAAGCCGCATTTTTCTTAGCACAGTCAATGCAAAGGGTTGCTGTCGGGTCTATTGCCAATCGATCCGTATCAATCATCTGTTTACATTCCTCGCAAATACCAAACCTGCCTAATTTAATTCTCGTTAAAGTTTTTCTAATCCGAATCAGTGTCTTATCAATTTCCAGTTTCAGAGCGGAAACCCGGTCATGCCCAAACTCTTCCGCCGCTTCCGCGTCAACCGCCGCGTTATCATTCACTCGGTCCTGATCAATAAAAGGATCTTCTTTTTCCAGCTCTGTTTTCCGCTTTTTTAACTTCCTCTCCTCTTTCTGCAAATAGTTTTTCAAGGGATTTAACACTTGTAAAGGAAATTTAATTCTGGACATATTTATTTAAAGTCAAAACCTAATTTTTTGCGGCTAGATTTCATTTTCATTACTTTAATTTTTTCTGTTTTAACTTTAGGTCTATTTAGTCTACCGGTTCGTTCCAGCAAAAGCAATAGACCCAAAATAATTAAGAACGCTCCTAACAATCTGCTTCTTAACATTAGTTGCAGTAAACCTAAACCTAGCAAATATACCGCCACCAGAAATCCCGGCTTGCTGAACCCCCGATATTTTTTTTCGAAAAACTTCAACAATCGGTAAATCCCCACTAAACCTATCGCCCCGATTATTTGCCACGGCAGTTTCCAATTGCCAACAGATAAAAATTGGCCCAGCCAGCCAAACACTTCTACTATCAACTGGCTGAAAACCGCTGCTTCCACCATCGGCCAAAACGCCCACTTTTTCTTGAGTATCCAAATTATCATCCCCAGCCAAAAACCGAAAAACGCCCCCTCGTAAGCCAAACCCGGAAACTTAGTTAAAAATAAAATTCGATACCAGCTGTTGAATTCCGGCCAATGCGCCAGCACCATCCAGACCCTTGCCGCCAACAAACTCACTAAGCCGCTCACTAGCCAGCCATCCATCAAACTGTCTTCGGCTGCCCCCTCTTCTCTCCCTTTTTGCCAAAACACAAACCCGCCGAAAAACAACCCTAAAAACAGCATTAACCCAAATGAATGGATGGCGATCGGTCCAATGGCAATCAAAGTCGGCCACATAATAATTTATAGTATAACATGTTATACTGTTTCTCATGCTTGTCAGTTCCCATGCTTTAATCGGCGCTTCGCTTGCCCGGCTTGTTCCTAATCCCCTCTTTGGCTACCCCCTGGCTCTTGGCTTTCATTTTTTGGCCGATCTGATTCCTCATTGGGATCTGCGCACCCGCCAGGCCCAGCGCTCTAAATTAAACACCGTCTTTTTTTCTCTCTCTGATGCGGCCATCGGCTTCTGTCTCGGATTTATTATCTTCAAAGCCACCGTCCCTTTAACTTACTTATTCCCGATGATGTTTGTCGCCCAACTCCCCGACTGGCTTGAAGGCCCTTACCATATTTTTGGCTGGAACTTTCCCCCTTTTTCTACAATTAAAAAACTCCAAAGCCGGCTTCACCGCAAACTCGATCTTCCCTGGGGCTTAATCTGGCAAATCTTAATCGTCGTTTTAATCGTTGCTTACGCTCTCCCTACATAACTGCCGTCCCTGGTATCAATCACTACCTTTTCCCCTTGTTTGATAAACAGCGGCACCTTCACCTTCAAACCATTTTCCAGCTTCGCCGGCTTATAAATATTGGCCACGCTGTTGCCTTTTTCTCCGGGATCGGTTTCTTTAACCACAAATATCAGCTTGGGCGGCAATTCCAAAGATAGCGCCGCCTCCCCCCAAAATAATACCTGCACCTCTAAGCCGTCAGATAAATACGGCTTCTGCTCGGCAATTACTTCATTGCCTACTTCCACCTGCTCATAATTAACCGGGTTCATAAAAATACTATTGTTGGCATCTGAATATAAGTACTGCATTTTCTTCCGCAACAGCTGAATATCTTCAACACTGTTGCCGCTACTGAAACTCTTAATGGTCACGGAATTGGTTTTTAAATTTCTCACCTTGACTTTGATGGTCGCATTCCCCCGCCCCATCTTGGTAAACTCGTACTTTAACACCAGATATGGCTGGCCGTCCATCTCAAAGGCTGTCCCGTTTCTTAGCTGGTTGACGTTAATCATATTTTCCCCGGCTCCTTCCGGTTAACAGCTATTCTATCAAAATCTTTATCAAAAGACACAACTGTCCATTTCTTTTCCTGAATTGGCCTGATTGAGGCAATTAACGCGTCAATATATTTAATCGATTTAGATTGGTATAAATCGATTGCCCTAAGCGAATCATAATTATCAACCAGTTTTATCCCTCTTAGTTTGATAATCGATTTGATTCTTCTGGCAATCTCCTCTTTTCCTATGCCGTAAAACGATTTTAAAGTCCAAATCAATTCCGCTAAAACCACGTTTCCTGTTACCGCCTTAATCTTATTTAATTTAACTTTCTGAAAAAATCGACTGCATTGGCGAAAACGCTTTTCGTCCCTTTTCATAACAATATCAATAAAAACATTGGTGTCTACAAAATACCTTTTCATTAGTCTCTCGAGTAATGTGTTTCCATGTATTCTCTTGCCTGAAGCGCGGTTTTGTTTTTATTTTTTCTTGGCTTTAAAGTTCCCGCCAAATCTAAAATATCTTCCTGCGGCGTTATCATAATTGATTTGTTATCCCGGCTCACCATCACCTTGTCATAAATATCAATATTCACCGCCTGCCTCAAAGCTAACGGCAAAGTGACTTGCCCTTTTTGGGTTACCGTGGTAATAAATTGCATAAAGTATTACTTGTTAATAATTATTACTTGTTTAGTCTAGGCTTAATTTGTTTTTTTGTCAAGCGGTTGATAAAATAAGGAACCGGCGCGGTGGCGGAACTGGCAGACGCGCACGACTCAAAATCGTGTGGTTAACAAACCATGTGGGTTCGATTCCCTCCCGCGCCACTTTATTCTTTTCTCCTCTTTTCCATGCCGTAAAAGCGGATGCGGTCGCCTCTAAACCTCAAATCAATCTGGGCCAAAGGACCATTTCGGTGCTTGGCAATCGATAATTTAAAATTTTCCATATCATTCTCATCTTCTTTAAATAAAAACATCACCACGTCCGCGTCCTGCTCAATCCCGCCGGACTCGCGCAGATCGGCCAATTGCGGCTTGGGGTTGCCGCGGTGCTCTACCGCCCGGGAAAGTTGGGATATGGCCAAAACCGGCACTTTCAATTCTCTGGCTAAATTTTTCAAACCCATGGAAACTTCGGAAATTTCCTGCACCCGGTTTTCCAAATTTCTTGAATGGGCCAGCTGCAAATAGTCAACCACTAAAAATTGCACATCATTTTCTATCTGGAGCCTTCTGGCTTTGGTCCGCATCTCCATAATCGACATGCCCGGCGTATCATCAACAAAAAGGGGCGCTTCTGCCAGCTCACCCATGGCGTCAGACAACTTGGCAAAATCGTTTTCGTTTAACTTGCCTGTTTTTAATTTCCAAGCATCAATATCCGCCTGGGACACCAGCAACCTATCGACTAACTCTTCCTGGCTCATTTCAAGCGAGAAAAATCCGACCGGAATTTTGTACTTAACCGCTACCGCTTGGGCAATATTCAAAGCCAAACTGGTTTTACCCATACCCGGTCTGGCCGCTAAAATTATCAGGTTGCTTTTCTGTAAACCGGCCAAAACATTATCCAGATCATTAAAACCGGTCGGCACTCCCCTCATCCCGCCGGCCTGTTTATGCAGTTCATCCAAACGGTCAAATGACTCTGCCAAGGCATCTTTAATATGAATAAAATTCCGGGAAAGATGCTGTTGCGATAAAGAAAAAATCGCTTTTTCGGCTCTGTCTAACAAAGCGTCCAATGGCGCTTTTTCATCGAATGAATCTTCCACTAATTTGGAAGATTGGGTAATCAGTTCTCTCTTGGTCCCCAAATTTCTGATAATTTTAGCGTAGTTTAAAGCATGGGCGCTGGTCGGGACATGATTGACCAACTCCGTCAAATAACTCACCCCGCCGACTTTCCTCAAAGCCTTTTTGCTTCTCAATTTTTCCGCCACGGTCACCACATCCACCGGCTCCCTTTCGTTATAAAGATCGCTGACACACTCAAAAATTAATCCATGCTTCTCCTGATAAAAATGATGCGGCTTTAAAAACTCCGCCACTTCAGTCACCGCGTCTTTATCAATCAGCAAAGCTCCCAACACTGACTGTTCGGCTTCATCGCTATGAGGCGGCACTCTCATAAGATTACCAACTCTGTTTCTTCCGGCAGGCTTAATTTATTGACCGTCAGTTTCTTTTCCCGCCTGGACGTTCCTTCAAATCCCTTAATCGGCTCACTGCTCACCACTAAAGACGGCCCGATCTGCATAACTAAATCCGCTCCTTCAGGCGAAACCAACAGCACATCAACCCCGTCAAGCCAATCCAACTGTTTATCAGCCAATTTTTGTTTAACTTCACTTAAGTAAGCCAGCCTGATTCCATCCAGATCATAAGTATAGATGGTATTTTTATCATCCCCCTTAAAACCGGCAATTAACACCCCCTTGACCTCATACTCACCCGGACCGCTGATGGTAACCGGCCCGGAATCGGACTCGATTGTCGTCCCGGTCGGTCTGATCAAAACTTTAACGCCTTTATGCTTCAACAAATATTCAAAATTCCCAATATAACTAATTTCCATATAGCCTTAATCTACCACAACTTACTCGGCTTGACAATTAAATTCCTCTGATGCTATAGTGCCAGAGCTTTATGAAAAAAGAAGTTATTGTCTCCATTATCATTGGTTTATTAATTGGTTTGATCTTTACTTTGGGTATCTCCACCGCCAATAAAGCACTTAATCAACAAAAGGCTAAAAAATTAACCACCCAGGAATCTGGTAATTCTCTCAACTCATCTGATAATAATCAACAAAAAACTTTAACTGTTACTTCTCACGAAAACTTCGATTTAATTAATCAAAGCGAAATCAATCTCTCCGGTATTGCCTGGCCGAATGCCGTTATCGCCTTGATGACTGAAACTCAAACTAAGTTAATTCAGGCCGATTCCGAAGGCATCTTTACTTTTAAAGTTAATTTAATCAAAGGTTTTAATGAAATTGCTTTAATTGCCGCTGATGAAACCAATACCACTCAAACTCAAAATCTGGTCTTAACTTACTCAACTTCAAAAATTGAACTATGAAAAAATTTCTTATTTTAATTTTTAGTTTTTCGCTTTTAGTTTTTAGTTTCTCGGCGGCAATAGCCGCTGATGAGGCCACTGATTCATCCGTCACCACCAAAATTAAAGAGCGCTTGGAGAAAACCGCCGAACAAGGCCTGGATACGATTAAAGAAGAACTCACCTCTCAAAGTTTGTCTCCCAGAAAAAAGGCTTATGTGGGCTTAGTAAAATCTGTCACCGATGACCTGATCACTTTAGAGTATAAAAGCCAAACATATCCTGTTTATCTTGATGTTGCCACTCCGGCTAGGCAAGACGATTTTCTCCTGACAATGGGGTTTTTCTTCCCTGACAATAACCAATTCCACGCCAAAAAAATTCTTGTTTTAGATACTCCTCAACCACCAATAAATCGCCAACTGTTCTCCGGTCAAATCCAGGAAATCGACGGTAACAAAATTACTGTCAATAATAAATCACTCACAATTAATTCCCAGACCGAACTGACTATCCAAGGAATTGAGAAATCATCGACCGATGACCTGGAATTAAAAGATAACTTATTCGCTATTGTTACTTTGGACAAAAACGGCGATATTGACCAAGTCAGAGATATCCTGGTGATTCCCGGTAAAAACAATCCCGCCGCCATGACCCCGACCAACGCCACTGAATCCGCCCTGCCGGCCACTGACTCTGCTACAATAGAATAAATGGACGACCTGTACCGGGCAATCCTTAAGCTAAAAACTCCAACCGAAGTCGCTGCTTTTTGGCGCGACCTATTAACCTTAAAAGAAATTAAGACTTTTGCTAAACGCTGGGAAATGGCTCAGCTTTTATATCAGGGCCTCCCCTACGCCGCCATCGCCAAAAAATTATCAGTCTCCACCACCACCGTCACCCGCACTGCTTATTGGCTCAAGCACGGCCGCGGCGGCTACCGG
>CAZYUF010000029.1:0-2127 GCA_964650605.1 uncultured Pseudomonadales bacterium
ATTACCGGAATATCCGGTTTTACCGGCAAACATTTAGCCGGATTGTTAAAAAAAGATAAAATCCCGGTAACCGGGATTGATGTCCATAAGGGCGAGTATTATCAAGCCGATTTGGGTGATAAAAAAAGATTGGCAGAAATCTTAACTAAAGAACAGCCTGATTTTATTTTCCATCTGGCCAGCCCGGTGTTAAGAAGCAATCAAATGGTCGATGAAGCGCTGGTAAAAAACCTGAAGGTGGATTTGTTTGGGACAGTGAATTTGATTGAGACGGCGGCAAAGTTAAAACAAAAGCCAAGGTTGTTGATCACCGGCACAGCCGCTGAATATGACGTGGCAATCAACCGGGCGCGCAAGGAAACTGACGCTTTAAAACCCAACAGCAGTTATGGCTTAAGTAAAATGACGCAGGAGCTGGTCAGCCGGAAACTGGCGGAAAGCTATGGGCTGGAATTAATTTACACCCGGTCATTTTTGTTAATCGGGCCGGGCCAGAAACCGGGATTTGTGATTAATGATTGGTGTAGACAGTTAGCCCAAGAAAAAAAGATCTTAGCTACCGGAAATTTAAACATAAGGAGGGATTTTACTGATGTGCGCGACGGAGCCAGGGCTTACCTAATGTTAATGAAAAAAGGCAAGCCGGGAGAAATATATAATGTTTGTTCCGGTAAAAGCCGGGAGTTAAAAGAAGTGATTAAGCTGTTAAAGCAAGTGGTAAAAACCGATTTTATCGTTGACGAAGATAAAAACCGGTTTAACAATAATGACCCGCTGGAGTTGTTTGGCGATAATGCTAAATTAAAAGCTTTAGGCTGGCGGCCGGAAATAAGTTTACAGGAAAGCCTGAGGGATACGCTGGAGTATTGGAGAGAATTCCAATAAGGTCCAACCTTTTTAAAATCTAAGATCCGTTAAGGTCGGACCTTAGAAAGAGCCTGATGGTACTGAGTGATGGTTTTAGCCCAGGAGTAGTGCCGGCTGACCAGCTGATAGCCGTTTTGGCCCATAACGGCTAAAGACGGGTTCTGGATGGCCAATTTCATCGTTCTGGCTAAGGCTTGCACGTCACCGGCAGGAACTAAATAACCATTGTCACCATTAACAAATTGGCTGACGCTGCCAACAGAGGTGGTGATTACCGGCAGATGATGGACCCAGGCTTCAAATAAAACTAAAGGGTGGCCTTCGGCCAGAGAAGGCAGGACCAAACAATGGGCTTTGAATAGTTCCTGATCCAGTTCTGACTGGCTGATTATGGTAAAACCAGGGCCGAACAAGCGCAGCTGGCTTTGGGGAAACTGTTTTTTAACTTGGTCAAAGGCTTTAAGTAAAATCGGAATCCCCTTGCGGGGTTCATTTCGGGCAATAGTTAAGAAAGTAAAATTAGTATACTTATTTAAATTTAATTTTTTAGGAATGTCTACCCCGTTTGGAATAAATTTAGCATCTTTAAACGTCCAGTCGTCGGTTATTACCAAATTATATTTAAATTTTTGGGTAATTAATCTTTCTAACCACCGCAGGCGGCTGCCGAAACCAATCGCTACTAAGACAACGGGAGTTTTTTTGAATAATTTAATTAATTGAAGTGAAAAAGCCGGCAGCCAAGTAGAAGCCAGATAAATATCCGGCCTAAACTTTAAGGCATAAAAGCTTGATTGAATTGTAAACCAAAGCCGGCCGAAAAAATTAAAAAATCCAAAAGCCGGGCCAAGCCGGATGATCTGCAAACGATTATTAAAATAGGTTTCTTTTTTGGCAAATACTTTGCCTTCGTAGCGCAGGGCCCGGGTAAGAACAGTGATTTGGCAACGGTGATCTTTTACCAAGCGGCTGGCAAGTTCCCAGAATAGTTTTTGGCCGCCGCCGATGAGCGGACTCCATGAATCGCTAATTAAGACAAGTTTCATAGAATTTTTTGGTATTAAGATAAGCTTTTTCCCAGGTGTAAATTTTGGCTAATTTTAAAGCCTCCAGCTGTTTTTGGCGATAAAGCTTGGGGTTAGTAAACAGTTGGCTGATTTTTTGGGACAGATCGCTTTCATTATCTGATTTAAAGAAAAGCGTTCCCTGGCCAAAATTGGTAATTTCCTGATTAACCGGAATGTTAGCTAAAATGACGGG
>CAZYUF010000029.1:2227-10098 GCA_964650605.1 uncultured Pseudomonadales bacterium
GTTTTGACTAAACGGGCGACGCAGCAGATGGTCGGCTTGGCGAACTTGGGCAGATGAACAGTTTGTTTAAATTCATCCGGTTCAATGCCGCCGTGGACGACGGTTAAGCGGTTGGTTTTAATCTTGGCGGCAATTAATTTAGTTTTCGTGGATTCGCTTAAAGCAATCACCCCGTCCCAAGTTAATTTAAGGCAGATTCTTTCAATGAGAAAGCCAAATAAACCGACAAACCAGCCAAACTCAAACCAGGCTTTGTTTAAAACATCAGGAATCCAGATAATTACCGGCTTCTTTTTAATTCTGGCGGCCAGATAAGCCGGTAAATAGGTAACCACATTGGAAGCTTCGATTAAATCGAACTCTGATTTTAAAGCTTTGAATAAGGCCACGAATAAATAAACCGAGCGGGAAAAAACCGATAAAGGCGTGGCCGGAATCTGCTGAAAGGGGGAAGAAATGACTTTGACGGAAAAATCTTTTTTGGCCTGATTGGCAAGGTAATAAGTCCGGGCTTCGACGCCGCCGGTAAAAACTTTTTGATCGTTTGTCGGAAAAAACTCGGTTAAAAACAGCAGTTTCATTTCTTTTTTAATGGAGTTAAAGCAATGGTACGGACCAGTTTAGTCAAATCGTGGCGCAGGTTTTCCAAGAGCACATTGGTCCGGAAAATTAAGTAAAACAAAAGGAGGATGGAAGCATAAATCACGGCATCACTGCCCCGATTAATCCCCAGTTTCAGGGCCACAACCGAGGTTATTTCCGGTTTAAAAACCCCGATAATCGCCAAGACAAATAAACCAAACCAAAAAATAAAGCTAGCTAAGGTTAAACTGCCGTCTTTGAGGCGGAGCCAAACCCGGGAAGCGGCAAAAAGCAAGAAAAGACTGAAAACTAGCTGGACCGGTAAAAAGCTGGACATATTATCTGACTAATCTTAGCAAAAGACGGAAGATAATTGCAAATACATTAGCCGGCTTAACCCCTTTACTCATCGAATAGGCGGTGTAAATGACTTTAATCGGCACTTCGGTAAAGTTTAAATGATGGCGTTTAATTTCGGTAAAAAATTCATTGGAGACTTCCATGCGTTCGGTCTTTAATTCAATTAATTGAATTGCTCTTTTGCCAAAGCCGCGAAAGCCGGATAAAGAATCAGTGGTAACCACACCAAAGAGCAAGCGGGTTAATAAGTTAAAAGCTTGATTATTTAACTGCCTTAAAAGGGGCATGCGGCCGGTGGGCTGAAGCCGGCGGCTGCCGATGACGACGTCGGCTTGTTTATTCAATAGCGGCTTTAGAACAGTAATTAAATCAGCTGGGTCGTGCTGGCCGTCGGAGTCCATGGTAATGGCAAAGTCGGCTTGGATTTTTTTGGCATACTCTAAACCGGTCGATAAAGAAGCGCCCAATCCCCGATTGATCATATGGGTTAAAACAAAAACTTGGGCTTTTTTGACAACTTGAGCGGTGCTGTCTGAAGAGCCATCGTTAACCACGCAAATTTCTGTTTCGACCGGCAGTTTAGCCGCTACTTGCTTGACTTGAGCTAAGACCTGGCTAATAACCTTAGCTTCGTTAAAGGCCGGTAAAATAATTAATAGTTTCATATAAACCGGCAGTAAGTTTTGTCTTCGGCTGCCAGGATAAAGTTTTTTGAGCTTTTGAATAATCAAATAAACTGTGTTTGATTTCCATCGGCCGGAAAGGTTTTTTAATAAATTCGGGACTGACTTTCAACAGGCGGCTAATGGTTTTAAGCAAAGTAATTATTTTTGTCGGCTGATTAGAACCAAGATTTAAAATAAAACTTCGCGGCTGGTTTAAAGCTGAAATCATCGCCTCAACAATATCGCTGACAAAGATAAAGTCCCGGGTTTGCTGACCGCCGCCGTAAATTATCGGTTTCTCTCCTTTTAATAACCGGTCAATCAGGATGGCGACAATCCCGCCCTCAGAGCCACTATTTTGACGCGGACCATAAACATTGGAAAATCTAAAAATCGAAGTGGTAAAGTCAGACTGGTATTGATGGCAGTAAAGTTCGCCGGTTAACTTGGAAAGGCCGTAGTGAGAAATCGGCCGGGTCGGGTGAGTTTCTTTAATCGGCAGTTTGATCGGATCGCCATAAACCGCTGCCGAGGAACTGAAGATAAACTGCTTGATCCCCGCCCTTTTGCCGGCTTCCAGCAGATTAAAGGTGCCGATGACATTACTGGTTAAAGCTTCTGCCTGAGTGCTGGTGACCCGGTTGTCAGCGGCCAGATGGATAATTACTTCAGGCTTTAGCTTAACCACCAAATTAATGACTTGGGGGTCGCTGATATCCTGGCGGTAAACTTTAACTTTTTTTGACGCCTGGTACTTCGAACTGGCAGAAAAATTATCAATGACAAAAGTTTGATGATTTGAATCATTGAACTTTTCCAGCAAGTGGGAACCAATAAAGCCTAAACCGCCGGTGACTAAGATTTTTTTGTTCATGAGATCCAATAGCCTCGGGAAAATCTGATAAAAGCCCAGGTTAAAAGCAAGCCGGAAAAGATTAAGGCAATGATTTTAATTGGCTTGCTTTTAATTGAGGCCAATAAATAGAAAAGCGGGAAACCGGCTAAAACATAGCGGGGCATGGAAGCAAAACTGCCGGTGAAGGTCGGCAGTAAAAAAGCCGGGATAAAAAACAGCAAATAACTAACTCTAAATTTTTTGATCAGGGCATAAATAATTAATCCCAAAAAGGCCAGGGAGATAACAAATTCAAAGACTAAAACTAAGTAGATATCGTTTTGAGGGCTAACCCCGAAGAACATCTTGATGTATCTGAAGATAACCTGATAGAGCATGACAATCGTGTCTACCTGGCGGCCGGCGCCAAAACCAGGCTGAGCGGTGATAAAGATTAAAAAGTTGTGAAACTGACGCTGAAGAAAGAGCAAATAAGCCAGCAAACCGGATGAGGCTAAAACAGTTAATTTAGCGAGACTGAACCAAGCGGGTTTTTTATGAACTTGATAATATTCCCATAAAATGGCCGGTAATAAAAAGATACCGACCAAGCGGGTGGCTGAAGCTAAACCGGCAATAAGAGCGGCCGGAATAAAACGTTTAGTCCGGGCCAGGTATAAGCTCAAAGCCACGAAAAATAAAAATAAAGATTCGGTGTATAAAGAAAAGAAAAAGAAACTGGTTGGGAAAAGCAGAAGAATTAATAAAGCCCAACGAATAGTTTTAACTGAATAGTCCAAGCGGCCCAACTTGATAAAATAATAAATAAAGCCGATCAGGGCCAGGTGGGCAATAATTATGCCGGAGACAAGCTGGTTTTTAGTGAGCAAAGTTAACCAGCGGATTAACAGCGGATAAAGCGGGAAGTAAACCTGAGTCAGACCGTAAAGATAGCCTTCCTGGGCAATGGCAATGTAATGAGCGCCGTCAAAACTCCCCCAGAGCCAAAGCCAGCTTGGTCCTTTAGGGGCTAAAAAAAGATCCCAGTAAGGAAAACTGCCCTTAAAGGGAATGAATTTAATCGCTAAACCTGCCAGTAATTGCAAATAAAATCTGACAATAAGAGCCAGACTTAAACCAAAGTTAAATAGATTCATAGACTTTAATAGTTTCTTTCGCGGTTTTTTCCCAAGAGAATTTAGCGGCTTGAGTTAATCCCAGCTGGGACATTTTAAGCCTTAAATTTGCCGATTGCCAATATAGTTTTAAATTAGTTTGATTAAATTCTCCGGCGGCGGAACCGGCAATTTCTGACAAAGAATCGGCGGGACCGATCAAGACCGGACAACCGCAGGCCATGGCTTCGAGAACCGGCAGACCAAAGCCTTCGGCCAAACTGGGCTGAATATAAACTGTGGCTAAGTTATAGAGTAAACTCAAATCCTCGGTCGGCAGAAAACCTAAAGGAATAATCTGGTGAGGATTAGCCTGAATTAGGGACTGGACTTTAAGCAAATCTTGATTTTCCGGATGGTGACGGTCAAATTCCTTGGTGACCAGCTGTTTACCGACCAGGACTAAGGGGAAATTATTGGTTAAACAAACCTGAATTAGTAAAGGCAGGTTTTTATTGTAGTTAACATCGCCAACATAAAGAACAAACTTTTTGGGAAGAGAATATTTATTAATTGGCTTTTGGGGCTTAAAAATTTTATCGGCGGCTAAATAAATAACATGAACTTTGGCCGGAGAAAGTTCGGTTAAGGCGAGGATGTCTTTTTGAGAACTCTGGGAATCGGTAATAATGGCGGCGGCGGATAAAAGCAAACGGCGCTGGATTAGCCATCTTAACCGGCCTTTAATACCCGGAGGAAAACGAGAGGGAAATTTTAAAGGGATCAAATCATGGATGGTAACCAGAAAAGGCAGAGAATGAATTAAGGGAAAACTAAATTGGAACGGATTAAAACCGGGGTAATGAATTAAGTCAACCCCGGCAGGGATTTTTTTCTCAAATTTAATTAATTGAAGTGAGGGATTAGTTTGTAATTGGGCAATTAAGCGGCTGGTATAAAAACCAATTCCCCGATTTTGGCTGGCAGAAGAAAGACTAGCGGTATTAATGGCGATTTTCATGATCAAGCTCCCAGAATTTAAGATAAATAATCGGAAAGCGCAGAGAGGACATTAAAGAAAAGATAAAACCGGGCAAGCCGTCAACAAAACCTTTGTGGCGGAAAAAGGTAGAGAAAAACCAAGCGATCGGTTTAAATAAAAAGTAGTTAATACTTAAGGCAATCCCGGGCTTAATATTTTGGCGGTACAGCGCGCTAGCATCTAAAGAAGTGTAACGATTGAAACGGATGAGATAACGACTGAAATGACGGTCAGAGTAATGAATGATGGGGTTGGTAAGATAACCGACCGGGCCATTAATAATAATCTGTTCATGAACGCTTTGGCAGGGAAATTTGCCCCTGCCCTTGAGAAACAGGCGGATAACATAGTCCGGATATTGACCGCCTTTAGTTAAAAATCCGGTTAAAAAGAAGTTTTTTCTGGGTAGATAATAACCGCTAAACTGAGGGACTTCTTGACTAACAATGGTCTTGATTTCCTGAGCTAATTCCGGACTGATTTGCTCATCGGCGTCCAATTGTAAAATCCATTTTCCGGAAGCTTTATCGACTGCCAACTGCTTATTAAGGTGGAAAATCGGCTTATTGCTGACCTTAAAAACCTGGGCGCCTAGTTTTTTAGCAATCTCCCGGGTTTTGTCCTGGGAGCTGCCATCAACCACGATAATTTCCGTAGCCAGCCGTTGAATCGACTGCAAACAGCCACCGATATTTTCCTCTTCATTATAAGTAGCTAAAACTATACTAAGCGGTATTTGCATAATAAGAAAAAGGCCCAAAGGCCATCTTTCCAAGTAATTTTTTTGCCTTCACAAAATTCACGGCCGGAATAAGAAATCGGCACTTCATAAATCCGGATGCCTTGTTTTAAAATTTTAGCGGTGATTTCCGGCTCAAAACCAAAGCGGTTTTCTTTTAAGCTTAAAGAGTCCAGCAGTTTTTTAGGGATAAGTTTGTAACCGACTTCCATATCGGAAAGAGTAGTATTGTATAAAAAATTGGTGACTAATGACAAAAACTGATTACCCTTTAAGTGCCAAAAAAGCATGTTGGTATGCGGACCTAAAAACCGGGAACCATAAACCACTTCGGCTTTTTTATTTATAACCGGATCCAGGAGCGATTGAATGTCAGCCGGATCATATTCCAAATCCGCATCCTGAATTAAGACATAATTGCCGGTCGCCTGTTTGAGGCCGGCGCGAATGGCCGCACCCTTGCCTTGATTTTTAGGGAAGTTAATTGTTTTAATTCCGGAAATTTTGGCAAGAATTTTTTTGGTCTCATCAGTAGAACCATCATTCACCACAATAATTTCCGGAGAAATTTCTTTTAATTTTTTCACCCGGGCAATAATCTGACGAATCGTTCCTGCTTCGTTGTAACTGGGAATAATAATTGATAACTTCATATAATTCTTAGTTCCGGCTTATTGGCAGAATAAAAATACTGTTCATTACTGCTGGCGCGAAACCGGATCAGCTGTAAACTAGGATAGTAAGCTTCAAAAGTAAAATTTATCCGGTCTAACTTCAGCCGGATAACCTGAAGAAATTCTCCGTTGGTATCGATAACAAAAAAATTCGGATGAGAATTATCGTCTTCATATCCGATTAACCCACGATATTGATCAAAAAAACGAAGATTGACTTTCAATAAGCCGCCGCCGGCGTCACTGTCCGTCCGGGAACGAATCCGTTTATCATTGACCAGAAAAAAGCAAATCGGATCGCAAACAACTTTTATCTTTGTTTCATCGACAATGGCAACCGGATCAACAAGAGAAGGAGTTTGGTAACGCAAATGTTTCAGGTTAAAATATCTAAAATCAACAAAAACCTGATAAAATATTAACGAGACTAACCAAATAAATGTTATAGTAAAAAATAAAACATGAAGCAGTTTCACAGGGCTTTTCATTTGAAAACAATTATATCATTAATCTCTATCTGGATATTGATAATTTTAGGCATTTATCTTAGGGCAAACCAAGGCGATATCTTCCCAGCCGACAATAATGATGACAGCCTTTTTTATACTTGGGCAGGGATTACTTTTTGGGATAATCCTTTACAGTTAGCAACGCATTCCATTTTTGAAGCGAATAATCCGGCTTTAATTTGGCGTTCCCAATATAAAGATTTTATTCCTTGGGAACGGTTTGGAATGAAAATTGTTAAACCATGGCTTGATCACCCTCCTTTAGGGGCCGCCATAATCGGTTTGCCGGCAAAATTATTGGGCTATCAGGCTTTTGCCCAAATTCCCACCTTAATCGTTAGATTTCCGGCTTTTATTGCCAGCATTTTTACAATGCTATTTACCTATATTATCGGAGTTAAGCTTTTTGGGAAAAAAACCGGCTGGTTAAGCTTGCTTTTTTTAGCCACAATTCCTTATTTTGTCGCTGCTCAGCGCCAATCATTCTTAGAAAACATCTTAACTCCTTTATTTCTGGCCAGTTTAATCGCTTTGTTAAAAAACAAGCTGGTTCTGGCAGGCATACTGGCTTTTTTCTGCGGCTGGATTAAAGTCCCCGGCTTTAGCGTTTTGTTTATGATCGCTTTATGGCTTTGGCGGGAAAAAAAGATCAAACCCAGTTTAGTCTTTTTTTCAACCGGAGTTGCTTCGATTCTGTCTTATATCGGCTACGGATTCTTAGCCGGTAAAGACGCCTTCCTGTATATTCTTAATCAACAAAGTACCAGGGGCGCTTTTGTTAACTCTTTTTTCGATACTTTAACTCACCCCCATTTTTACGGCGGTTTTGATGACGGCCTTTATGTATTAGGTATTATTTTTAGTTTGCTGATGTTAACTAAATTCAAGAATAAAAAATTTAGATTTTTCAACTGGTTCTTAGGCATGTGGCTAGTAGTTCTTTTTCTGGTTACGGGAAGAAATAATAACTCCCCTTGGTATTGGTATCCGCTAATTCCTTTCTTTTCAATCAGTATCGGTTACTATGCCAATTTATTACTGAAAAACAATAATTTTTTCTTGATTTTACCTTTCTGGCTGTTGGGCTTAACCGGATTTGACTTATTAAAAATCGATTTGCCTTCAAGTTGGCTAAGATTAGTCACTATTTTATTTTTTCTCCCGTATGTTTTAAATCTTAAAAAAGTATCATTTTGGTTAACGAGAATTTTTATTGTCTGTTTAATATTATTTAATATTTATGTCACTATTCACTATCCAGCGGTTTATTGCCATGATGAAAAATGTCCGAAGCCGGTTAAAATAAGCCTGAATTATGAATAAAAAAAATATTTTAATTTGGCTGATTTT
>CAZYUF010000030.1:0-9995 GCA_964650605.1 uncultured Pseudomonadales bacterium
CCCTCTTGACAAGATTGGTTAATTTGCTATATTACCTTTATCCTAGCCTGTTAAGGTATCAGGTTAGTTTTTGTTCGTCAATTTCCAAGTTACGCCTTAAACAAGGAAACCAAGTGTTTTTAAACAACCTTTTTATTGACAATTAATTATCTATTTGAGATAAAACGGGTTCGCCGCCCGTTTTTTGTGTTTATTTTTTACAAAAAATGATTAAAACCAACTCTCGCATTTTCTGGAAAAAACAGCCCACAAACCTACCTCAATTAAATCTTTTAGATGTTCAAAAAGATTCTTATCAATGGTTTTTAGGTCAAGGGATTAAAGAGGCTCTGGCAAGTATTTCTCCGATTTTCGACTTTACCGGCAAGAATTGGCAGTTAGAGTTTGGCGAACATTCAATTGGTCAAGCTAAATATTCAGCCAATCAAGCTTTAAAAAAGGGTTTAACTTATGAAATTCCTTTAAAGGTTAAAGCTCAATTAACCAACCTGCAAACCGCTGAAGTGATTAAACAAGAAGTCTTTATGGGGGATATTCCCCAGATGACTGATGTCGGCACTTTTATTATTAATGGGATTGAGCGGTCCGTGGTCAACCAGTTGGTTCGTTCTCCGGGAGTTTTCTTTTCCGGCACAGTCGATTTATCTACTGGTCGCAATCTTTATCAGGCCGAGTTACGCCCTTTGCGCGGTTCCTGGCTGGAAATTAATGTTTCTCGTTACAACACGATTTCTGTTAAAATTGACCGGCACCGCAAGCTTCCCGCTACCACCTTTTTGCGGGCTATTCGGCCTTTTGACGATGAAGAACTCTTGAAAATTTTTAATGAAGTTGATAATGATCAAAAACACCCGTACATTTTTTCTACTTTAGAAAAAGATTCCACCAAAACCCACGAAGAAGCTTTAATCGAAATTTATCAGAAAATGAGACCCGGAGAACCAGCTGTTTTAGAAAATGCTAAAGAGCTTTTACATCGGATGTTTTTTGACCCTAAACGCTATGATTTGGGTGACGTTGGCCGCTACAAAACTAACCGCCGATTAAAACTTAACCTTGATTTAAATACTCGAGTTTTAACCCCTGATGATATTATTGCTTCCATTAAATACTTAATTGCCCTACAAAATGGTCAAGGTCGGGTCGATGATATTGATAGTTTATCTAATCGTCGGGTTCGTCGAGTCGGGGAACTCGTAGCTACCAGTGCTTTTAGAGTTGGCTTACTTCGCCTGGAGCGTTCAATAAGGGAAAAAATGAGTTTAGCCAAGGCTGATGTTGAAGTCACCCCCAGCACCTTAGTCAATCCTCGGCCGGTGATTGCTTCAGTTTCTGACTTTTTTAGACGTAATCGCCTCTCTACAATTTTAGATCAAACTAATCCTTTGGCTGAAATTGACAACCTTCGTCGCTTATCAGTCATGGGTCCGGGAGGAGTCACTCGTGAACGCGCTTCTTTTTCCATGCGTGATATTAATTCCAGTCAATATGGTCGTATTTGTCCTGTTAGGTCTCCGGAGGGTCCAAACATTGGTCTCGTTACTTATCTAGCTCTTTACGCTCGGGTTAATCAGTTTGGGTTTTTAGAAACTCCTTATAGAAAAGTTGTTAAAGAAACGAAAAATTACAAAACTAAAATGCGCGTTACTGACGAAATTGTTTATTTAGCTTCCGATGAAGAAGAAAACCACTATATTACTCATGCAGAAATCCAAGTGGACAAACAGGGCTATATTATTAAAGATTGGGTTCCCGCTCGATATCAAACAGAATTTATTGAAATCTCAGCTAGCCAAATTGAATATATTGACGTCGTGCCTCGGCAGGTTGTTGGTACTTCTGCTTCTTTAATTCCTTTTATCGCTCATGACGAAGCTAATCGGGCCCTCATGGGTACGCACATGCAATGTCAAGCAGTACCCTTAGTCAATCCAGAATCTCCGATTGTTGGTACAAGCATGGAGACAGAGGTTGTCTCAGCCATGAAGCGCACAGTCCAAGCCCTAGTTTCCGGCACAGTTACCTATGTAGATAGTCAAAGAATTACTATTAAAACCAACCCTCAAGACGTAAAAAAACTTAAAGACTTAAAACCTTTTCTTCAGGAAACCATCACCATTGAAGGCAGCAATATTCATTATCAAGTAGTTAAATTTAGCCGCACAACCCAATCTACTTGTTATTCTCAAAAACCATTGGTTGAAGTCGGCGACAAAGTCAAGGCCGGTGACTTAATTATTGATGGTCCTGCCTGCGACCATGGTGAACTAGCCCTAGGCCAAAATCTTATCATTGCTTATATGAGCTATGAAGGCTTAGGTTATGAAGATGCGGTTATTATCTCTGACCGTTTAGTTAAAGAAGATATTTTAACTTCAGTCATGATAAATGAATATGAGGCCAAGGTGATGGATACTAAACTTGGACCAGAAGAACTTACCAGAGATATCCCCAATGTTGGGGAAACAGAACTTTCTAATTTGGGTGATGACGGCATTGTTGTGATTGGTAGCCAAGTTGAACCTAATGATATTCTGGTTGGCAAAATTGCTCCTAAGGGTGAAACTGAATTGACCGCCGAAGAACGACTCTTAAGAGCTATTTTTGGTGAAAAAGCCCGGGAGGTTAGAGATACCAGTTTGCGCGTACCCCATGGAGAAGGCGGTACGGTTATTGAAGTTAAGGTCTTTGATCGCGACAAAGGCGATGAACTAGACCCCGGTGTCATTAAAAAAGTTATCGTTCAAGTTGCTCAAATGCGGAAAATTGTTGTTGGCGATAAACTCGCCGGCCGCCATGGCAATAAAGGCGTCATTAGTAAAATTGTTCCCGTAGCGGACATGCCTTATTTTGATGATGGCACTCCCGTTGATATTATTATCTCTCCCTTATCAGTCTTAGCCAGAATGAATTTAGGTCAACTTCTGGAAGCTCAACTGGGCTGGGCAGGTAAAAAATTAGGCAAAAAATTTGCTTTGCCGGTTTTTGAACCGGTTGATGAAAATCTCATTATTGATCAGCTCAAAGAAGCTAAATTGCCTATTTCCGGCAAAACTCAGCTCTATGATGGCCGCACCGGCGAACCGTTTACTTCAGAAACGGCTGTTGGCGTTGCCTATTTCTTAAAACTTATCCACATGGTTGAGGACAAAACTCATGCCCGTTCCACCGGACCATATTCTTTAGTCACCCAGCAACCCTTAGGCGGCAAAGCCCAAATGGGCGGTCAAAGATTAGGCGAAATGGAAGTTTGGGCCCTTGAGGCTCATCGGGCCGCTCACACTCTGCAAGAAATGTTAACTATTAAATCTGACGACGTGGTCGGCCGGGCCAAGGCCTTCGAAGCGATTGTTAAAAGCCTGGACATTCCTGAAGCCACTGTTCCCGAATCTTTCCGGGTTTTAGTTAAAGAACTTCAAAGTCTCAGTCTTAATATTATTCCCGGCGGCATTACCGAAGAGGAATTAAAAGACGACGATGATGAACTTGAAGAAAAAGTTGTCACTGAAAAAAAAGATGACTAAACTAACCGACTTTTCCACCTTACAGATAAAACTCGCCTCGCCCGAGGTAATTAAAAGCTGGTCTCACGGCGAAGTCTTAAAACCGGAAACCATTAACTACCGGACCCTAAAACCGGAAAAAGACGGTTTATTCTGCGAGCGCATTTTTGGCCCTACTAAAGATTGGGAATGCTACTGCGGTAAATATAAGCGCATCCGTTACCGCGGCATTATCTGTGATAAATGCGGCGTTGAAGTCACTCAAAGTCGCGTCCGCCGCGAACGCATGGGTCATATTAATCTGGCTTGCCCGGTGGCCCACATCTGGTTTTTTAAAGGCGCCCCCTCTCACTTATCTTTAATTTTAAATATTTCTCCCCGCAACTTAGCCGGCGTAATTTATTTTGCCAAATATTTAGTGATTGATATTGACAAAGATCTCAAAAAATCTACCTTTACCAATCTTGACAGGCAATTTACTGACAAAATTAAAGAGCTCGATAATCAATTTAAATTGGATATTAAAGCCGCCGAAACTGCCCAAACCCAAACCGTTAAAGATATCAAAGCTAAAGTTAAAGCCAAAGAGCAGGCAGAGATGGCTGTCAACGAAGCCAGTCTTAAAACCAAACGCGCCCTTGCCTCTTTAAGAGAAATTCTGGTTAATGAAAAAGAAACCGCCAAGGAAATTTTTGCCACCGTCAAAGACTTAGTTAAACGTGTTCATCCGCATACTGTTTTAAGCGAAGAAGAATACTTAAAACTGCTCGATTATAATGCCGGCGATTTTATGTCCGTGGGCATGGGCGCCGAGGCCATTTTAGAATTAATCAAAAAAATTGACTTTGAAAAATTAACTGTTCAATACCGTCAGGATGTTTTGAATTATTCCGGCCAACGCCAAATTAAAGCTATTAAATGTTTGCGCATCCTGGAAAGTTTTCATAAAGTCGGCATCGATCCGGCCTGGATGATCACCACGGTTTTGCCGGTAATTCCTCCGGACCTCCGGCCCATGGTCCAACTCTCCGGCGGCCACTTTGCCTCCTCGGATATTAACGATCTTTACCGCCGGGTGATTAATCGCAACAACCGCCTGAAACATTTAATGAACTTAGGCGCCCCGGAAATAATTTTAAGAAATGAAAAACGCATGCTCCAGGAAGCCGTCGACACTTTAATTGACAGTTCTCAAGCTCGGGCCACCCGCCGCCGGGGAGTTAAAGAACTCCGCTCCTTAGCGGATATGCTGCGCGGCAAACAAGGCCGGTTCCGCCAAAATCTGCTCGGTAAACGGGTGGACTATTCCGGCCGTTCCGTTATTGTCGTTGGCCCTGAACTTAACTTAAATCAAGCCGGTATTCCCAAGCAAATGGCTTTGGAAATCTTCAAACCTTATGTTTTAAGAGAGTTGATTAATCGGGGACTGGCACCCAATGTCAAGTCTGCTAAAAACGTTCTCGACCGCCGCCCGCCCGAAGTTTTCGATATCTTAGAAGATGTTATTAAAGATCACCCGATTTTACTCAACCGGGCCCCCACCTTGCATAAATTGGGTATCCAGGCATTTTTCCCGGTTTTAGTGGAAGGCAATGCCATCCACCTCCATCCCTGCGTTTGCGCCGGCTATAACGCTGATTTTGACGGCGACCAAATGGCCGTTCATGTGCCTTTATCCAAAGAAGCCATGAAAGAATCAATCGAGTTCATGATGCCTAAACACAATCTGTTAAAGCCGGCTGATGGTTCACCGGTCACTTTGCCTAACAGAGAAATGGCTTTGGGAATTTACTACTTTACCTCAATTAATAGCCATTTGTCAGCCAATACGACCATCTTTAGTTCTGAGCCGGAAGCGATCCTGGCCTATCAATCGAAAGCGATTAGTCCCCGCCAGCCAATCAAAGTGAGAATGGATAAAGCTATTATCGATACGACCGTTGGCCGGCTTTTATTCAACCAAGCTTTGCCGGCCGGCCTTCGCTTTATCAATCATCCGGTTAAGGCCTCCGACATTAAAACTTTAATTAAAAAAGCCATTGCCGTTTGTACCCCCGATGAAACCGTCAAGCTGATTGATGACCTGAAAAATTTTGGCTTTAATGCCGTTACCCTCTCCGGTCTATCCGTTTCCGTTTCTGACTGTCAGATCATCCCTGAGAAAAAAAGCCTTATCGAAACTGCCAATAAAAAAGCCGCTTTAATTGAAGAAAACTACAAAAACGGCTTGATTACCCGTGAAGAAAAACGCCGTTTGAGCAACCAGCTCTGGATGGAGACTACCGATACGATTGCCGATAAAACCTGGAATAATTTTGATTCAGAAAATTCAGTCAAACTGATTATCGATTCCGGCGGCACCCGCGCTTCCAAAGACCAGGTTAAACAGCTGGCCGCCATGCGCGGTTTAGTCATTGACCCTTTGGGTAAAATTGTCGAGTTGCCGACCAAATCCAACTTCCGGGAAGGTTTATCTATCTTTGAATATGTCACTTCTTCCCGCGGTTCCCGCAAAGGCTTAACCGACTCGGCTATCAAAACCGCTGACGCCGGCTACTTAACCCGCCGTTTAGTCGATGTCGCCCACGATGTGATTATCCGTTTGGAAAATTGTCATACCAAAGACGGTTTAACCATTAAAAACAACGGTAAGCGCAGCCAGCAATTTGCCACCCGGATTACCAGTCGTTTCTTAGCCAAAGACGTCCTTAATCCTAAAACCAAAAAAGTGCTGGTTAAGAAAGACACCTTAATTAACGAAGACCTTGCCGAGACCATTACTAAAGCCAAAATTGAATCAGTTGTCGTCCGCTCTCCTTTAAGCTGTCAGGCAAAATACGGCATCTGCGCCAAATGTTATGGTTGGGATTTTTCCACCAAAAAAGAAGTCACTATCGGCGCCCCCGTGGGGGTTGTCGCCGCCCAGTCAATCGGCGAACCGGGGACCCAGTTAACCATGCGAGTCAAACACTTCGGCGGCATTGTTATTTCCGACGTCACCCAAGGTCTGCCCCGCGTCGAAGAACTGTTTGAAATTAGAAATCCCAAAATTATTGCTCCTTTAGCCGAGAATGCCGGTAAGGTCAGCTTGAAAGACACCCCGCGCGGTTATGAAATTACTGTTGCCGATAAAACCTACCTCATCCCTTTAACTTCCACCTTAAGAGTTAAAAATCACCAACTGGTCGGCGCCGGCGAACAGCTGGCTTCCGGCTCAGTCAGCATCAAAGATCTTTTGAAAACCCGTGGCCCACGGGCCGCCCAGGAATATTTAATCGAAGAAATCCAGGCGGTTTATGAATCTCAGGGCATTCCCATTCACGACAAACATTTTGAAGTTATTATCCGCAAGATGTCTGACAAAGTTCAGGTCGAAACCGTCGGCGGCACCGAACTGTTAATCGGCGAATTTGTCGAAAAAACCAGATTAGAAGAAGAAAATACTCTGGCCAAAACCAAAAAAGGTGCAGCGGCGACTGTCCGGGAAGTTATTTTAGGCATCACCCGGTCTTCTCTGCACACCGAATCCTGGTTATCCGCCGCTTCCTTCCAAAATACCTCCAGTGTTTTGACTAACGCCGCCGCCAGAGGTAAAATCGACAAGCTCTTAGGTCTTAAAGAAAACGTCATCATCGGCCGGTTAATTCCTACCAGCGAAGAAAGGGCCAGACACGAGTAAATATGCCTACGATTAATCAACTGATCCGGAAAAAACGCCGGCATAAGCCTGGTAAAATTAAAGCCACTGCCTTAAGAAAAACTTTTAATTTTAAAATCAGGCGCATGAAGGCGACGATTAACCCGCAAAAACGCGGGGTTTGTCTGCTGGTTAAAACCATGACTCCCAAAAAACCCAACTCCGCCTTAAGAAAAGTCGCCCGGGTGCGCTTGTCCAATAAACAGGAAGTCACCGCCTACATTCCCGGTATCGGCCATGATTTGGCTGAACACTCGATTGTTTTTGTCCGGGCCGGCCGGGTGCCGGACTTGCCTGGTGTTAAATACCATATTATCCGGGGTAAATACGACACTGCCGGCGTTGTTAATCGCAAAACCTCCCGTTCCAAATACGGCACCAAAAGATCCGGTGCCACTACCGCGACTGGCGCCGCGACCAGCGGGCCCGCCCCTGCCGCCAAAGCTTCAGCGACGGAGGCCCCCGCCGCTTAAAAATATGAGCCGATCAGGGAAAATTACCAAAATCACCATTGCCCCCGATCCGATTTATAACAGCCGCTTAGTGGCCAAAATCATCAATGTGGTCATGAAGGACGGCAAAAAATCAATTGCCCAAAAACAAGTCTATCAAGCCTTGGATATTTTAAAAGCCAAAACCAAAGCCGACCCCTTAAATTCTCTGCGCCAGGCCTTGGATAATGTTAAACCCTCCATGGAGGTTCGTTCCCGCCGCATCGGCGGCGCCGCTTACCAGGTACCTTCTCCCGTCAGGGGAGACCGCAAAGAATCTTTGTCCATCCGTTGGGTGATTAATGCCGCCCGCGCCCGCTCCAATCGGGAATTTCATCGTTTTTCCGCCAAACTGGCCGCCGAACTTTTCGATGCCTTAAATAATCAGGGCGGCGCGATCGAAAAGAAAAACCAGATGACAAAAATGGCCGAAGCTAACAAGGCATTCAGTCATTTTAGATGGTAGCCATTACGATTTCTTTTATCTTTTATAATAGTTATGATTTTTATAACCGTTATAATTGTTATTAATGATTTTTCACTCCAAGCCTTTTAAAATTTTCACCCTAATCCTGGCCCTGATTTTTTACCTCTTGGCCTTTGTCGTTGCCTTTAAACCAGAGCCGTTTTTGCGCTTTGGCTACTGGGGGATTTTTGCTTACAATCTTTTTGGCCCCGGTACATTTTTAATTCCGGTTGTCTCCCGCCATTTTGCCGTTTTTGGCGTCGCTTTAGCCACCAGCCTGGGCATGGCCATTAATGATTCAGTCTCCTGGTTGGCCGGTAAAAATGGGGACATTGTTTTTCCGCGCGGCAGGCGGGTCGCCCGCATCGAAGCTTCAATTAAAAAATACGGCCCTTTTGCTCTATTTTTCTGGGCGCTCATCCCTTTTCCCTATGACTTTATTGCTGTTATTGCCGGCTATCTAAAACTTCCCTTTAAGCGTTTTTTAATCCCTACTTTCCTTGGCCGCCTGCTCAGATTTCTCTTAATGGGCTCCGGCATCGTCGCCATTTGGGGCAAAGCCGTGCTATAATCAAAGAAAGTATGAAGAAAAAAATCGTGGAAAAAGTTCTAAGATATAATGCTGTTTTTGAACCCTGCGAAGAGGGCGGATTTGTTGTCACTGTACCAAAACTGCCTGGATTAACCACAGAAGGAAATTCATTTGAAAAAGCCCTACAAAATACTAAAGACGCCATTGATGGTTATCTGCAAATTCTTCAGGAGGCTAATGAAGTAATTCCCGAACCGGATGAGAAAGTTTTTACCACCCCTATCGACATTAAATTTTCCGTTAATCAATTCGCCTGCGCCTAAAATTAGATGAATCGACTGCCTAATCTTACCCCTAAAAAGCTGGAAAAAATATTAAGAAAACAAGGATTTTTAACCTTAAGACAAATTGGCAGCCACTTGCATTTATATCATCCTATCCAAAAAATAAGAGTCACGATACCAATGCATAATCATGATTTAAAAAGAAAAACCTTGACCACTATTATTAGACAGGCAAAAATTAAGTTATAATAATTAATAATATGGACCAATACATTCAACCTTCCATTTCTCCCACTCTGCCTCCACCGCCGGTTCCGCCTGTAATTCCTCCTCGGCCGCCTGTTTTCCCCCAGCCTCCCAAGAAAAAATCCCCTGCCTGGCTAATTATTCCTCTGCTGATTTTTATTTTACCCCTTAGCGCCTACTTTATTTTCCAAATTAATAAATTCAGACAGCAGCTCAATCAGCCCGCCCCCACCGCCAGCCCGGTTGTTGTTTCGCCCTCTCCCTCTCCCAGTCTTACCGCCGACTGGCCTGCTTATCATAACCAAGTTCAAAACTACTCTTTTCAATATCCCCGTGACTGGCAAATTAATGAAGCCGCCGCCGCAGTCGACATTAACAATAAACTCACCCTCACTAAAGACAATTACATTATTACCATTTACGCCAATATTCAAGGCGTCGGGGGAACGGCCAGGCAGGTTTCCTCCACCCCGATTACTGTTGCCGGTTTAAATTTATACAAAAGAGATATCGGTGACAATCTTTATGACAACACCGGCTCCTTTGAAATCAGCGCCAGCGACTCTTCCCCGACTTTTAAGTACCAAGACAAAACTTACGAAATTTATCTGACTTATCCGTTAGCGGAAAAGGGGACCGCCGCCTATTTAGCCAATTTAACCACTTTCGACCTCCTCCTCTCTACTTTTAAATTCACTCCCGTAGTTATTTCTCCTTCTCCTTTTCCTTCTGCCACTTCCTCTGCCGACCTCCAGTCTCCGATCCCGTAGGCCTTG
>CAZYUF010000031.1:0-1155 GCA_964650605.1 uncultured Pseudomonadales bacterium
AAAAGCGCCCGGTTAAGGATGATTCACTCTTCCACGGCGATTGAAGGTAATTTATTAGGCTTGAGAGACGTAGAAGCAGTTTTGGCTGGCAAGAAACCGGCCGAGGCACAACGTGACGATATTACCGAAGTCATTAATTACGAAAAAGTTTTACGTTTTATTGACGTATTGGATAAGAAGAAAAAAATTGATTGGGAGAAGACGGTTTTGAAAATCCATAAATTGACCACGGACGAATTGTTGCCCAAGAAAGACAGCGGTCATTACCGCCATGGGCCGGTGTATATTATTCAACGGCCGCTGAATCAGATTATTTACACTGCTCCGGATTATAAAAAAGTCGCTAAACTTATGAACGATTTATATTCTTGGTTAGAGAGCGAAGCGACCAAAAAATTATCACCGGTAATCATCGCGGCGATTGTCCACCACCAATTTGTGACAATTCACCCCTTTATTGACGGTAACGGCCGGACTGCCCGGGCATGGGCGACCTTGGTTTTGTATAGCCGCGGTTGGGATATTAAAAAACTGTTTGCTTTGGAAGATTATTACAATCTTGACCGGAGCAGTTATTATGAAGCGATCCGAAGGGTGAGGCAAGAAAAAGACCTAACTTTTTGGCTGGAATATTTTTCCCAAGGGTTTCTCAAAGAATTGGAGCAGGTGTTGGAGAAAATGGAACTTTTTTCTCTGGAAACTAAAACCAAACAAGAGCCGGTTTATTTAAGCAAGCGCCAGCGGGAAATTTTAGAATTTGCGGCAATTAACGGTAAGATTTTTCGTTCCGACGTGGTCGATATTGTCTCGGTCAGCCCGAAAACCGCCTACCGGGAGCTGGAATTTTTAAGCCAAAAAGGTTTCATTAAAAGGAAAGGCAAGGGGTCAACCAGCCACTACGTTTTAGCGGAGAAGTTGTAACTTATGGCCCACTATCTTATTTTCGGCGACTCGATTGGCTGCGGCGAAGGCGACCCTCATGGCGGTTGGGCGAAGTTGTTAGCTGAAAAATATCCGGTAAAAAATTTAAGCATTGACGGAGCCACAACAGATAATTATGTAAAAAATTTCCCCACGAACATTGATAAAAATTCAACTTTAATTATTGCTTTAGGCGTAAATGATTCTGCCAAACTACCATTAACAGAATTTCAA
>CAZYUF010000031.1:1255-9401 GCA_964650605.1 uncultured Pseudomonadales bacterium
AAATTATCTTCGTCGGTCCGGCGCCGGTTAATCAGGTTAAGGTTGATCCGGTACCTTGGGCGCCGGAAATATCCTACAAAAACAATCTGATTAAACAATTCAGCGCAGCAATTTGCCTGATCGCCCGAAAAGAAAAAATTAAATTTATTGATTTATTCAATCAACTGCCGCCAGAATATATAAAAACTCTCAATGACGGTTTTCACCCCAATCACGCCGGCCACGAGAAAATTTATAAAATTGTGGTAAAGAATATTAAAATGTGCTAAAGTAGTTAAAGTTATCAGTAAGTTGATGAGAAGAGGCGGGTTAACCGCCTTTTTAAATAATTATGGACATTACTAACTTGCCTAAGTCAGCCAGGACTGAGTTTACTTCAGCCCTGAATCAAATCTGCGCCGAGCGGGGGATTTCCCCTCAGGCGGTAATTGCCACCATTAAAACTGCCCTTATCGCTGCTTATAAAAAAGATTTTGGTTTAACTGAAGAAGATGAAGACATTAGTTATGAAGCCGAGCTTGACGAAATTGTCGGTTCAGCGAAGATTTTTGAACTGGATAAAAAGGGCAAGAAAAAAGACATTACTCCGCCCGGGTTTGGCCGCATTGCCGCCCAGACTGCCAAACAGGTAATCCTGCAGCAAATCCGTGAAGCCGAAAAAGACGCCATTATTACTGAATATCAGGATAAAATCGGCGCCCTGGTTAATGGCATGGTCTTGAGGTTTGACGGCCAGTTTATCATCTGCGACATTGGCCGCGGCCAGGGCTTGATGCCTCCGGAAGAGCAGGGCGGCGGTGAACATTACCATCTTAATCAGCGCTTAACGCTGTATATCAAAGATATTCAGGAGACGATTAAAGGCAAACAAATTATTATCTCCCGGGCCGACCCAAAACTGGTGATTGAACTGTTTAAACGCGAAGTGCCTGAAGTCAATTCCGGGGCCGTGGAAATCAAACTCATTGCCCGCGAAGCCGGCAGCCGCTCCAAAGTCGCGGTTGCTTCTTCTCAGGCCGGCGTCGATCCGGTTGGCTCTTGTGTTGGCCAAAAAGGCGTTCGGGTCCAGGCTGTGATTAACGAACTGGGCGGCGAGAAAATCGATATTATTGAATATTCCAACGATTCGGAGAAATTTATTATTTCCTCTTTACAGCCGGCTGATAACTTAAAAGTGAAATTAGATGAAAAAAAGAAAACTGCGGTCGTCACCGCCCCGGAAGATCAGCTGTCTTTGGCGATCGGCCGCGATGGCCAGAATGTCCGTTTAGCCGCCAAACTAACCGGTTATAAACTTAATCTCAATCCGCCTAAAGCTAAAAAGGCCAAAAAGGCCAAGCCAAAAGATGACAAAAGTACTAAAAAATCCTCGAAAAAAACTGAAACCCCAGCGTAGCTCGAAGAGCGAAGTGGGGCGGCCGCCGGTCATTACCGTCATGGGCCATATTGATCATGGGAAAACCACTCTTTTGGATGCCTTGCGCCACACCCATGTTGCTGACAAAGAATCAGGCGGCATTACCCAGCACATTGGCGCTTACCAGCTTGATTACCAAGGCAGAAAAATAACCTTTATTGATACTCCCGGCCATGCCGCCTTTGCCTCGATGCGTTCCCGGGGCGCCCAGGTAACGGACTTAGTTGTTTTGGTCATTGATGCAGTTGAAAGCGTTAAACCGCAAACTAAGGAATGTTTAGACCACATTAAAGCCGCCCAGGTGCCTTTTCTGGTTGCCATCAATAAGATCGACTTGCCTAATGCCAGCAGTGCTATTGTTAAAAAAGACTTAGCCGATGCCGGGGTGATGGTGGAAGGTTTTGGCGGCGATATTGTTTGCGTGGAAATTTCTGCCAAAACCGGTAAAAATCTGGATCAGCTCTTAGAAATGATTCTTTTATTAACGGAAATGAGAGGTTTGGAGAATAAACCCTTAGCCCCGTTTCAGGCAGTGGTGATTGAATCCTTTCTGGATAAACAGCGCGGCCCAGTAGCCACAGTTATTGTCAAGCAAGGAACCTTAAAGCTAGGAGATGAACTTAATCTGGGCCAGGCTACCGGTAAAGTTAAGGCTTTATTTAATGAAAAAGGCGAACCATTAACCGCCGTTTTGCCCGGTTGCCCGGCCCTGGTTTTAGGTTTTAGCACCGTGCCCTCCGTAGGAGCCAATACTGTTTCCGATTCTCCCACCAACATTGATCCCAACGCTAAAACCTTAAAAGTAATTCTCAAAGCTGATGTTGCCGGCACCTTAGAAGCCATTACCCAAAATTTATCTTCCGAAGTGACTTTAATTTCTAGCGGCGTCGGCGAGATTGGTGAGGCCGATGTCGCTTTAGCCCAGTCCACTAAAGCCAAAATTATCGGCTTTCGGGTTAAAACTACCTCTTCGGCGCAAAAATTAGCGGAAATTGAATCAGTCTTGATCATCAACTACTCGCTGATTCATGAACTTTTAGACAATCTTCAGGACCAGGTTTTAAAGATGCTGGAGCCGACCATTGATGAAGAAATTTTGGGTGAAGCCAAAATCATTGCCCAGTTTACTGCCAAAGGCGAATCAATCGCCGGCTGTAAGGTCACTTCCGGCAAGTTAATGCCCGGTAACTTAGTTCACTTATTAAGAAACAAAGAACCGATTGCTCACTCCAAAATTAAATCTGTCCATCAGGGGAAAGAAACAGTTGACAAGGCCAAAAAAGGCGAGGAATACGGTCTTGCCTTTACCGCTCCCTTAAGCTTTCAGATTAAAGACACCCTTCAGGCGTACAAAAAAATCTAACCAGCTCTTAACAAACGATTGTTTAAAAGTTTATAATATGGAAAGTTGGAAAATTAAACTTTTTGTATATGCAGCAACTTATCTCAGGCTTCCAAACAGAATGGGTTAAAGTCCTTAATAAAGGCTTAGTCACGTTGCCGAAAAATTTCCGGGACACCGTCGGTATTCGGGCAGGCGACGTGGCTAAAGTGAGAATGGTTGGCCGCCGCCTGGTGATTGAACCCAGAGATTTGGCCGATTATGAAGTTTACTCTCAAAAAGAGTTCAAACAAATGCTTCAAGATGATAAGCTGTCCAAACTTCTGGCTAAAAAGACTGCCAAGATATGGCCGGAACTCCAATAATCAAAGTGTTTTTGGACGCTTCGGTTTTAGTGGCGGCATCCGCCTCGGTCAACGGCGCCTCGGCTTATATTTTACACTTAGCCCGCCAGAGGAAAATTAAAGCTTTTGTCAGTGAAGATGCGCTTAGCGAGGCAGTGAAAAACGTTAATTTAAAGCTGGGCGATATTGGTAAAGAAAGACTGAATGCCTATTTAATCAGAGCCAACTTAAAATTAGTCATTAGCCCGGAGGCAGAAGCGATTGCGCTTTGCGAAAAATTCATTCATTTTAAAGACGCGCCGATTTTAGCGGCCGCCCTTAGCGCTAAAGCTGATATTTTATTGAGTTTGGACAAGAAGCATTTTTTCACTAAATCAGTCGCAGATTTTGCCAAAGCGATGAAAATTTTCACCGCCGGCGACTTTCTTAAACGATTCTTCAGATAAATTCTCTGAAGCGTGATGTCCTATAGCTTTACTTTTATCCCCTTTTTTGGTATAATCGGCTAAACTATGCCAAAAACATATAATCTTGAACCTGTTAAACAGGCGCTGTCTACTGCTAAGCAAACTCTGATTTTACTGCCGCCGGATCCTGACTTGGATTCTGTGGCTGCCGGCCTGGCTCTTTATCTGTCTTTAGGCAAGCAGCAACTAAACGTTTCCATTGGCTGTTCGACGCCCATGACCGTGGGTTTGAACCGCCTTTTTGCCGTTGATAAAATTAAATCCCGCATCGGTAATCAAAACTTGGTTATTTCCTTTAACTACCCCGAAGACTCATTGGAGAAGGTTTCTTATGATAAAGATCCGGCCAATCAGAAATTTAACTTAACCATTGAACCTAAAGCCGGCATGCAGCCTTTGGATATTAACTCCGTTGAGTATTCTTATACCGGTTCTAATGCTGATGTGATTTTTGTGATTGGCGCCCGGGCCTTGGAAGACTTAGGCGATTTGTTTAAAAGCGAACAAAAACTTTTGGAAGACAAATCGAAAACTTTAGTTAACTTGTCTTCTTTAGATAAAAATAGCCAGTTTGGGACGGTTAATCTGTATGATCCGACTGCTTCCGGCAGCAGCGAAATTATGTTTGCGGTTTTATCCGGTCTGCAATTGCCCCTGGATTCCGATATGGCCACTAACTTGCTTGCCGGCATTGAAGCCAAAACCAATAACTTTACTTCTATGAGAACCACGGCTGACACTTTTGAAATCGTTTCCCAACTGATGCGTTTAGGCGCTAAAAAAGGCCATATTTCCACTCCTTCCGCCCGCCCCTTTACTGGTTTTAATCCGATTCCTTCCAATTGGCCAAGGCCGGCCACGCCTATCTCTGCCCCCGTTCCTACTATTGTTAATTCCACTCCACCGGATTGGCTCAAGCCTAAAGTGCTAACTTCCTCTAGCCAGCAGTGATAACATTTGCTAGAATACCAGCATGGTTTTAAAAACAGATAAAAAACAAACGATTATTAAAAAGTTTGCCATCCAGAAAGACGACACCGGTTCGCCCGAAGTTCAGGTGGCTCTTTTAACCGAGCGGGTTAACGACCTTACCGAACATTTAAAAACGCATGTCAAAGACAATCACTCCCGCCGCGGGTTATTAGCCATGGTTTCCAAACGCCGCCGCTTATTAAACTATTTGAACCGCAAAGATAAAAAACGCTATCAAGCCATTATTACTAAATTGAAGTTAAAAAAATAAGAAATGGGCATTAAAAGCAAAACCGTTGTTGTGAATGGTCAAACTATCACTTTGGAAATCGGCCGTTATGCCGAACAAGCGGCTGCCGCGGTTTTAGCTAAGTGTCAAGATACCGTCGTTTTGGTCACCGTCGTCTCCGGTAAAGAAATTCCGGCTCTGGGCTATTTTCCTTTAACCGTTGAATACCAGGAAAAACTGTTTGCCTCTGGCATTATTAAAGGCTCCCGCTGGGTTAAACGTGAAGGCCGGCCGACCGATGAGGCGATTTTAAAAGCCCGGTTGATCGATCGGTCGATCCGCCCCTTATTTCCTCAAGGTTATATGAAAGAAGTTCAGGTTATTGCCACCGTTTTATCTTATGACTCGACGACCGATCCGGAAATCTTAAGTTTAATCGCCGCTTCGGCGGCCTTAAGCCTGTCTTCCATTCCCTGGAATGGTCCGCTCGGAGCGGTTCGCCTGAAAAGCGCCAAACTGGACCTGGTTGTTTCCGGTTCTGCCGAAGCGATTGTCATGGTGGAGGCCGGCGCCCATGAAGCCAGCGAAGCGGAAGTTTTGCAAGCCATGTCCCAAGGCCACGACGAGATTAAAAAAGTTATTAAAGCCATCGAAGAATTAGTTAAAGAAGCCGGACAAAAAAAAGAAGAGTTTGTTGAAGAAAAAATCAACGTGGATATTAAGAAACAGATTTTAGCTAAAACTAAATCTTCAATTGACGATTTAATTGCCAGATTAAAAACCGCCATTCATGAAAAAGCCATGGATTTGTCAGAGATTCAAGCCGCCGCCAAAGAAGATTTACCGGAAATTGATCAGAAAATTATTAACCTCGTCACCGAAGACTACTTAAAAACAACTTTGCGGCAGACTGTTTTTGCCAAGAAAATTCGGCCCGATGGCCGCAAGCCCGATGAAATCCGGCCGATTACCTGTGAGGTTGGCGTTTTACCCCGCACTCACGGCTCGGCCATGTTTAAACGCGGCGCCACCCAGGCCTTGACGATTACCACCTTGGGCTCGCCGTCTTTGGAACAGCTGATTGAAGACTTGGAGGGCGAAACTTCCAAACGCTACATTCATCACTACGAATTTCCGCCATTTTCAGTCGGCGAAGCCGGCCGGATTGGTTATCCTTCCCGCCGGGAAATCGGCCACGGTGCTTTGGCTGAACGGGCCTTGGAACCGATGATTCCTGACGAAAATATCTTTCCTTATACTATCCGGGTGGTTTCCGAAATTATGTCTTCTAATGGTTCTACTTCCATGGCCTCGGTTTGCGGCTCAACCCTTTCTTTAATGGATGCCGGCGTGCCTTTAATTAAACCGGTTGCCGGGATTGCCATGGGCTTAATGGTGGAAGGGAAAGATTATCTGGTTTTAACTGATATTCAGGGGGCGGAAGACCACTTGGGTGATATGGACTTTAAGGTTGCCGGCACGGCCGACGGCATTACTGCTTTACAAATGGATATTAAGATTGCCGGGGTAACTACTGAAATTTTGTCAGATGCTTTGGACAAAGCTAAAATTGCCCGCTTATCCATCATGAAGATTATGAACGAAGTCATTGCTCAGCCCCGGGCCCAACTTTCCCAATATGCTCCTAAAATTAAAACTCTTAATATTCCGGTCGATAAAATCGGGGACTTAATCGGTCCCGGCGGCCGGATTATTAAAAAGATTATCAAAGACAGCGGCTGTGAAGTCGATGTAGATGATGACGGCCGTGTCGTCGTTACCGGTACCGATCAGGCAAAATTAGCAGATGCCTTAAAGCAGATTGACGGTTTGACCCGCGAATTTAAACCAGGCGAAGAGTTTGACGGCAAAGTCGTCCGGGTGGAAGCCTATGGCGCTTTTGTGGAATTGATGCCCGGCCGCGACGGCTTGGTCCATGTTTCCCGCCTTTCCACCGGTTATGTGGCTGATCCCAATACCATTGTTCACTTAGGCGATACCTTGCATGTCCGCGTCCGCGAGATCGACGATCAGGGCCGGGTCAGCTTAACTTGTTTGACCCCCGAACAGGAACAGCAAGTTCCTCAACGTCCTAGCGGTGGTTTTCGCCCTGGTGGTTTTTCCGGCGGTCGCCCGCCTTTTCGCCGCCCCGGCAGAAGATAACCTTCAAGGAACATCCTTGTAGGCAAGAAGTCTTAGGAATTGTTCCGGAGAGAGGATCGGAATATTTTTAATTTTTTTTAATAACAAGATGTGTTTTTTATCCCCGGAAATTAAATAATCGGCCTTGGCGGCCAGCGCGCAGGCCAGAATTTTATTATCCGCCGAACAGTTTTTGATGATATTAATGATTATTTCCGGTTCAATTAAAACAAAATTGTTAAGGAGTATATTTTCCGCCCGGTCAATTTTTTCCGGGCTAAATTTAAACTTATTTCTTAAAGTGCTGCAAACCTCGGCAATAATAAACCGGGAAATATAACCCTTAGCCCGTTTTGAAGTAATTAGTCTAACTATTAGCTCCGGCTTGGCATCAAAGTTGATGGCTGAAATGATAACATTTGTATCTAAAACGAGCTTAAGCATTTATCCGGCCTTGGCGGACTTCATCAACCAATTGCTCTACCTGGCTGGCCTTTATCTTTAATTTTTTAGCCTGTCTTTGCCCGTAAGTAAATATATCATTCCAGGCACTTTGCCGGTTAAGATAAGATCTGACCGCCTCCTGAATTAACCCGCTTTTTGTTCTCGCCTCTGCTTTTGCCTGTTTGTTAATCATCATTAATAGCGGTTTGGGAATAGAAAGATTAATTGTTTGTGTTTGCATTTTCCTCCTATACAATAAATATACAATTATTGTATGAAAAGAAACCTGCTTTGTCAACAGCAATTTTAAATCGTGCTAGAATATAAATAAATGAAACTGAAAACTGCCTTATTGGCTTTACTTGCCGGCTCGTGGATTTGGATAATTTTCCCCTACTTGGTGATTAAACTGAACCAGTTTCTCGGGTTGCCCTCGTGGCGTTTTTGGCCATTGCAGATTTTAGGTTGGATTTTAATAATCTGCGGCGTGACGATTGTCGGCCACTTAACTTTATTATTTAATATTTTTGGCCAGGGAACGCCGGTGCCGGCAGAACCAGCCAAAAAAATTGTACTTGAAAGCCTGTATCAGCGTACCCGCAACCCGATGTATTTCTGTCACTTAATTATTTTCTTGGGCGAATTTTTGGTTTTTGGCGCCCTGCTGGAAATTTTGTATCTGTTTGTTGCCTGGTTGGGCTTCCATTTATTTGTGGTTTTATGGGAAGAACCGGGTTTAAAGAAGCGTTTTGGCAAAGAGTATCTTGATTACTGCCGCCGCGTCCCGCG
>CAZYUF010000032.1:0-9231 GCA_964650605.1 uncultured Pseudomonadales bacterium
CAGGTTTATGGTATTGATTCCAGAGCTCAATCCCCTACTTTGGAATCAAAAGCGATTCAGGTGAGCCGAACAGTGCCGGCGACTCCGGCAATTTTTGATTACGTTTTATTTTCAGGAATAAATATTGTACAGTAAGTATTAACTGCCCTATGAGTACATTTTTTGGTTTAGACATTGGTTCAACTCAGGTTAAGGTGATGCAAGCTTTTAAAAATAACCAAGGCTTGACCGTGGAAAAATTTGCCTTGGTGGAAACTAACCCAGAGAATCAAATAATGGCGATTAAACAGGCGATGAAAGAAGCCGGGATTAAGGGGACGGCAGAGGTGAATGTGGCTTTGGCGGAGAGTGAAGTCTATAGCAAAATTATTGACACACCCAAACTATCAGAAACAGAGTTGGCATCCTCGATTCAGTATGAAGCAGAACAGTATATTCCGGTGGCTTTAGCGGAAGTAGAACTGTTTCATGAAGTTTTATTAATCCAAGAAGGGGTTAAGGAAAAAATGATGAAAGTGCTGTTAATTGCGGTGCCGAAAGAAAGAATCAAGAGCTTATTAAGCCTGATTGATCAAGCGGAATTGATCCCTAAAAGCTTAGAAACAGAATTATTCAGCGTCAAGCGGTTATTCAGCAAAGAAGATAAAATTCAAATACTTCTGAGTTGCGGTTATAAAACGACTGATTTAATGATTTTGAGCAAAGGCATACCGGTATTTAATTACAGCGTTAGTGTGGGCGGTTTAGCTTTAACTAAAAGTTTGATGAATGAGTTAAGTTTGCCGGCTGATCAAGCCGAAGAATATAAAAAAACTTATGGTTTGAGAACTGATTTGCTCGAAGGCAAAGTGGCTAAAATATTAACTTTAGTCGTGGATGAAATAGTCAGTCAGATTAATAAGGCGATGATGTTTTTACAACAACAAGGTTTTAATAAGCCGCCGGAGGAGTTGGTATTGGCAGGCGGCGGGGCCTTACTGCCGGGATTGAGCGCTTATTTAGCGGCCAAGTTGAATTTGGAAGTAGTGGTGGGCGACCCGTTTGCTAAGTTTATTAAAAATGAAGCCTTTAAAAAATTGGTAATCCAGGAGAGTAATCCCCAGCTAACTACCGTAACCGGTTTAGCGGTAAAAGGATTAATTTAGATGGAAGTTAATTTATTCGCCAAGAAAATAAAACGACTCAGAGACCGGCAAAGAATCAAAAAACTCGCCGGCAAGATTTTATTGGTAAGCATGCTGATGCTGGCTTTATTAATGGTTGCTTTATCGGCTCTGGCATTAAGGATTGCCAGCAGCAATAAAAATTTGGAGCAAAAGATCAGTTTGACCAAGAATAAAATTCTGGAGTTGCAAGACGTCGAAAGCAAACAGGTTTATTTAGTGAGTAAACTGGGCTCATTTGCCAATTTATTGAAGCTGCAGGAGCGGCATCAAGCAGTGGCAGAAGCAATTTTCAATATGATCCCTGACGGGACTACTTTACAAGGTTTTGAGGTGAATGAAAAAGGGACGATTGATTTGGCAGGCAGCGTGCCTGCCTGGTCAAAATTATTTGAATTATTAAAGCGAATAAAAGAACAAACGACCGGTCAATTAAGAGTAGTGCAAGCTCAAGTTAACAGGATTAGTTTTGGGAAGACGGGAGCGATAAATTTTGGCATTAATATTGTTTTATCGGGGGCAAGCCAATGAGAAACAAGCAATTAATGATAATGTCAGGGATAGCTTTAGTTTTGGGGATAATTGTTTTTGGTCCAACTTTGTCAAATTTGCACAAAGTAATCAAGGTTAATAAACAGCAAAAGACAGAGTTAAATAAATTGGAAGAGAAATTACAGATTTTAGAAGGGATTGATAAGAACCTGATTACCGATAGGGTCAAGAAAATGGAAATGGTGTTTCCTTCAGATAAACCAATAGTAGAATTACTGTCGAGTTTATCTCAGTTATCGGCTAAGCATGGTTTAAGTTTTGGCGGAGTGAGTTTAAGTCCGGGAGCTTTAACAGATGAAAAGAAAGGTGAGACCGACTTGTCAGATTTAACTTTTAGTTTTGAAGTGGGCGGAGAGTTTAATAGCGTATTGAAATTTTTGCGGGAATTAGAGAATACGGCTCCGTTAATGAAGATAGATAAAGTTGGCTTAACGATTAAAACTAATCCCTTGTTTGACATTATTACTACAATGGTAGCTGCCGATATTGATGTGTCCGCTTTTTATCAACCAGCGCCAAAATCCTTAGGCGGCATTAGCCAGCCGGTAAAGTTGTTGTCAAGAAGCGAAGAGGCAATTTTAAGCCGGTTATTTAATTTTACTAAGTTTCAGGCGGTATTGCCGGTAGTTCAGACGGGAAAGACGGACCTGTTTGATTTTGGTCAGTAAGCATTACTCTGACTCTTAAGCCCTGTTTGATGGCTTTGACTTTGACTAATTCTCTGATAGCGTTAATAATTTTGCCGCCTTTGCCGATAACTTTGCCCATATCGGCCGGGTCGACGGTAATGGAAATTAAATGTGTGTTTGATTCGTCTATGTTTTCTGTGACTGAAACAGCTTCAGGATGATCGACCAGGTTAGAAACAAGGTATTGGGTGAGGTTAAGCATGGCTATTTTTTAATTAATCGGTTAACGGTGAAGGTAGGTTTGGCGCCTTTGGCTAACCAGTAATCGATTTTTTTTTGATCAAATTTGAGAGTGTGGGGATGAGTGTTAGGATTGTAAATGCCGAGCAAGTCCAGATATTTACCGTCACGTTTATCCCTGGCCTCATTAACCACAATTTTGTATGAGGAATAATTTTTTTTACCGGTACGGGTTAGTTTGATTTTAAGCATGGGGAAATTATAGCAGATTTAGCGGCCACTTGTTCGGCGGCTTGTTTGGATTTACCTCTCCCCTCGCCCATCAGCTTCTGTTTGAGAAACACCCTGACTATAAAAGTTTTACCATGATCCGGACCAAAACTGTTAACTAATTGGTACTTGGGGGCGGTTTTAAATCGTTTCTGCCAGGTTTCCTGAAGCTGGCTTTTAAAATCATGAATATCTGCCTGATTAAGTAAAAGGTTTAAGTTTTGCAATAAATTTTGATAGATGAAGTCAGCAGCTTTAGTAAATCCCTGGTCAAGATAAACGGCGCCGATAAGAGCTTCAAAGGTGTTGGCTAATAAACTGACATTAGCTTGGCCGCCGGATTTTTTTTCACCTTTGGACATGATTAAATTTTGGCCTACTTTAAGCTTAAAGGCAGCGGCGGCCAAGGTTTTAGTCTGGACAATAGCGGCCCGTTTTTGGGTTAGCCGGCCTTCAGGCAGATGCGGACAAGTTTTAAATAAAAAATCAGACACAACCAGTTCCAGAACAGCGTCGCCTAAAAATTCCAGGCGTTCATTGGATTGATGACTGCCTTTTTTTTCGTTAATTGCCGAACGATGAGTTAAGGCAGTTTCCAGTAATTTTGAATTAATAAATTTAAGGGGAAGAAAGTTAACCATGTTTAATAATAGCGCCTAAAACCCCGTTGATAAATTTAGAGGTTTTAGCACTGCCGAAAGTTTTAGCCAGTTCAATTGCTTCATCAATGACGACTTTTGGCGGCGTAGTTTTATTATTTTCAAGTTCATCAAGTGCCAGCCTTAAGATAGCCAAATCAACCTTATTTAATTTATTGACGGGCCAGTCCGGGGCGTTTTTGGCGATAATTTGATCAATTTTTGGATCGAATTTTTTGCCATGAAAACTAGCAGTATAAAGTTTTTTGAATTGTTTGATGCGCTGGAGATGGCGGGGGTCGGAACGGGACTTCATTAATACTTTTTGCAGCTTGAGCAGAGTTGGTGTGATAGTTTATCCTGATGACAGTGCGGACATTTTTGCACATTTGGCTTAGTCAGTTTAATGGCTGCCCGGCGCTTGCCTTGGCGGCGGGAAGAAATTTTTCGTTTGGGTTGCGGAGGCATAGATTGATTTTATGCTTTTCTAACTGTTTTTTCAAGAGCCAGCTTAGAGGTTGACAGTCAAGGGCGGCCTGCCGGGATTGATTAATGAGATCAATGTCCATTAAGGAGGCTAACTTTAATTGCAAAAATCCATGCTGTTTTAGGCCGTAAAGATTGCCGGGCCCTCTTAATTTCAGGTCCATTTTGGCTAATTTTAACCCAGAATAATTAGTTTCCAGATATTTTAAGCGTTTAAGGGACAGTTGGCTTTGGCTAAAAATCAAACAATAAGAGTTTTTTTCGCTCCGGCCGACGCGGCCGCGCAACTGATGCAGTTGGGCCAAGCCGAACCGTTCGGCGTTCTCAATAATCATAATTGTGGCGTTAGGAAAATCAATTCCGACTTCGATTACCGGTGTGGCCACTAAAATATTAATTTTATTTTTCCTAAATTCCTCTAAAATATGATCTTTATCTTTGTTCTTTAGCCGCCCGTGAATTAAACCTAACTTTAATTGATTAAAGATCAACTTTAATTGATTAAACTCTTGAGTTACTGCCTTAATATCCTTCATCGTTTCTTTTTCCGACGGTTCTATCAGCGGACAGACGATAAAAGCCTGAGTTTTATGGGTAGCGATTTGGCTGGCAACCCAATGATAAGCATCTAAACGTTTTTCTGCAGGAATGACCCAAGTTTTAACTATTGATCTGCCTTGAGGCATTTCGTCTAAGACAGACATATCCAAATCACTGTAAAGAGTTAAGGCGACTGTCCGGGGAATTGGGGTCGCGGTCATCGTTAAAAGATGGGGTGTGGTTTCTCCGGTTAGTAACCGGGATCTTTGTTTAACGCCGAAACGATGCTGTTCATCAATAACTACAAGGCCCAGTTTAGTTAAGTCAAGTTTTCTAAATAAGAGAGCGTGGGTACCGACAAATATATCTCCGGTTACAGTTTTTGTTGACCCGGTTATTAGTCCGATTTTAATGCCGGTGTTGGCAAAAACTGTTTTTAAGGTTTGGAAATGCTGATTGGCTAAGATTTCCGTTGGGGCCATCAGACAGGATTGATAGCCGTTTAAATATGCCACATAGATGGCTAGAGCGGCAATTACAGTTTTACCTGATCCAACTTCTCCCTGCAATAACCGATTCATCGGCTTATCTTTAGCCAGATCGCCTAAAATTTCTTTTAAACAGCAGTTTTGGCCTGAAGTCAGCGGAAAAGGCAACGAGCTAATCAAATTCAAAATCTTTTCCTGATCAATTTTAAACTGATGGGATAACTTTTTCTCCTGCCATTGACTTTTTCTTTCCCGGGCCTCAAGTTGAAGTAAAAACAGTTCATCAAAACTTAAGCGTTTAGTGGCCGCATCAATTTGGGCTTGATTGTTAGGAAAGTGGATTTGTTGAATAGCCGAATTTAGGTCAAGCAATTTATGTTTATTTTTAATTTTTTCCGGCAGCCAGTCCTGAAGCCTGACTGTCTGGAGGAGATTATAAATCCGGCGGCGCAAGGCTTTGGAGGAGATTCCTCTAGTTTCCGGATAGATGGGTACTAAGCGGCCGGTGTGGATAAACGGGCCGTTGACTTCGTATTCATTACCGGCCAGACTGATATTTACTCCTGTTTTTAGTGTTTTTTCCAGATAAGGTTGGTTAAAATAAGTTATTTCCTGAATTCCCGCGTTAGTTTTAATCAGGATTTTTTGAACTGTTTTACCTGATCGGGTGAAAATATTTTTACTGCTGACGATTGTTCCTAATTGATAATCTTTTAAGTTTTCGTAGCGGAAAGGATAGTGGTGCAGTAAATCTTCGTCAGAGAAGATGTTCAGTTTTTCCAGGGCAGTTTTAGAAAGCATAAAACATAGGCAAAAGTGATCCGATCAACAGACTTAAGCTGGAAATGATAACCAGAATGGTAAAAAACTTTCTTTGTTTTTTGGTCAGCCTCATATTACTTGCACAAAAATCCTTTGTCCGACTTTAATTTTGTCGCCTATTTTTAACTTTAAATTGTTTTTTTTCATTTTTTCACCATTCACATCCACTGCTCCCTGCTGGATTAAGCGCTTGGCTTCACTGTTGCTGCCGACTAAACCGGCCACAGTCAGCATTAAGTTAGTTTTGGCTTTAACCGTCTGCTTATATTCCGGGGCTTTTTTCTGAAACGTCTGCTCGAAATGGGTTTGAGCGGCTTGGGCTTTGGTGAGACCATGATACTGTTTGGTAATTTCTAAGGCCAATTGTTTTTTTACTGTTAGCGGTTCACCTTGGGGCATAGTTTTATCGGTAAAAAATTCAAAGTAATGGGGCATCAATTCATCCCGGACAGCCATTAATTTTCCAAACATGTTTTCGGCAATATCGGTCAGCCAAATGCAGTTGCCGGAAGTTTTACTCATTGGCTGGCCGTCAGTACCCATAATCATTTTACCGGCCAAGACATATTTTTCTTTATGGTTAATTTTTTGCTGCAGTTCCCGGCCGATGAGCATATTAAAAGTCTGGTCAGTGCCGCCGAGCTCCAGATCTACATCCATAACGACAGAATCATAGCCCTGGAGAAGCGGGTACATAGTTTCGTGATAATAAACCGTGTCGCCGAGCTTTAACCGCCGTTGGAACATTTCCCGTTTAAACAGTTGGACAGCGGAAACTTTCGAGGCAATTTCAATGATGTCTTTCAGACTCATTTTTAACAGCCAGTCGCCGTTGTATTTAATTTTTACTTTATTAAAGTCAATAATCGGTTTGACCTGTTCTTTCCAAGTGGCAATGTTTTTATCTATTTCTGCTTGAGTAATTAGTTTCCTGCCGGCAGCCCGTTGTGACGGATCGCCGACTAAAACCGTGCCGGTGCCGAAAAGCAAGATGGCTTCGTGGCCAAGATCAGCAAACTGCTGGAGTTTGCGGAGCATGACGGTATGGCCTATGTGGAGTCGCGTTGCCGTCGGATCAATTCCCAGATATAGCCGAATTTTCTTGGTCTGCATCAGTTTTTTTAATCCCTCGCGGCTGGGCAAAATCTGCTCCACTCCCCTGGTCAAAACTTTGTCGATGGTCATAGATTGATTATAGAACGATTAAGTAATTAAGCCAACCGAATTGACAGGGTCAATAAACTCAACGGGTAAGGTTCTGAAAGTTTTTTGTAAATTCCGATGAATAATTTTTAAAGGTTCATTTTCTGTGGCTACAGATGTGGCTTCAAATAAAGTTATGCCTAAATCTTCAGCAATGCGAATTGACTCTTGGTTTAATAAACCAGCAATAAAGCCGTCTGGTTTAACTTGCAATAAAAATTCCGGTTTGCAACCGTCGCCCGAGGCAACAGCAATTTTTCTAAAAGATTTTCTTTTAAAACCAGCGACCCTTATAGTTTTAGGTTTAAGATTTTTTATTCGCTGAACAATGGATTCAAAAGAGAAATGCTGTTGGTCAGCCAGAAATAAACCATTTTTTAACAAATACTGATTCAGCCGAACATTAATTGGTTTAGCTTGAAGGTTTAATAATTGACACAAACAATCCATTATGCCGCCAGAAGCAAAATCCATCGGCAGATGAACTTTGAATAATACCAACTTATGTTTTTGGCACATTTGGTTAATTTCTTTAAAGTAATTTATTTTATTATTTATTATCTCCGGGACATTGTGAACAATTAAAACATCTACTTCTTTCTTTATTGCCTCTAGGACTGTTTTTTTGGAATAACCCAAAGTTAAGCCAATTTTTTGGATTCCGGTTTTTTTTACTTCAGGGTTAATTTGGCCATTAAATTCAAAAGGGGCTAAATCAAAAGGAAAGAGTTTTTTAATGATTTTTCCAAACGGAGAAATCCTCATATTTGGTCTGGTTAATTATTAATGAATTGACGCATTCAAATACACCAGAGGATTGCAATCTTTCTAAAGATAGGGTTTCGATCGTTTCTGGTTGGCTTTTGAGAATATGTCTAGAGTGAGTTAAATGGTTTTTTTGTGCTTCGACCAATTCTCTTATTTCTGGGTGATCGTCGGTATTTTTCCAGATTTTGTAAAGTTGAGAAATATCTTCTTTTCGAAATAAAGCCAAAGCATGAAGAAAAAGTCCTGATATTTCCGGGAGACGATGGTCACCGATTGGTTTCGATGGATTCTCCCAGGTAATATCAGTTACTCCGCCTTTTTCGTTTATTTGTGGATCAAGGACTGTTAATATCAAGGAACCAACATTTATTCCTAAAGCTTTAGCCGCGGTGATATGTCCATGAATGCTTTCAAATTGACGAAAATCCAAAATCGTTGTCACTTCTTGCTGTTCGGCTAAAGCAACAAGAACTGCATCAGTGGCATAACCGACCGTTTCCCAAGCAGAGAATAAATTAGGGAAGGGGTACTTAATTTCGGCCAATCTTTTGGTTAAATGTCTGGCAGTTAAATAGCCGAGTTTGGTTTTTGGATCAGCCAATAAATGATCCGGTAAAACGAAGACTTGACTGCCCCACCTTTCACCAAATAGTTCTTGAGCAATACCTATTGTTTGCCTATATTGAAAGTCTCTTTTTAATCCGGCTCCAGCATAAGCCATCAAGGGGACGGCAATATAAGCTGTTTCCAGGAGGTTATTTTCAAGCAAATCCTGAATTACTAATAAAGGAAGCAATGATTGAAAAGTGAATCTTTCAGGTAAACATAATCCAGTAACACCTATTTTTGAAAATGGCAAAGTGAAGCCATGTGTTAAATTATCAACTTTATTAGTTAGTTTGGGTCTAGCTGGATGATCAAGTCTGAAAATATTAATTCCCTCTTCCCCAAGAAGTTTCTTTGTGGTTAAAAAACCTTGAGTTCTTGCATCTTCCGCAACTAATTTCGTTTCCTCAAAACTAAGACTCGTTTCCGTTCTTAAATGACTTAAAACAGCACTTCTTTGTATTGTTGTAGCTATTTCTATTGGTGACAAATTTCTTGTTTCGATAGACATATAAGAAATTATTTAGGGAGATTGGGGAGTGCTATTGATGCAGACATTCCCACGATTCCTCCCCAACAAGCTAGAAGAGAAATATCAGTTAAAGGATCTTGGCCAAAACCAAAAGCGTTGAATCCGTGTTTTTCTAAAATAATTGCTGACCCGGCAATAAAGCTAATTAAGCTGGGGATGGCCAGTTTAAAATTAACTAAAGAATCCTTTTCAGGATTTGGATTGTTTTCTTTCATAGAATTATTTTTCTGCCAAGGGACCGAGGATTAACTCGACTGACCGGTGCATTTGGCGCGCGGGCGGAAAATTAATAAT
>CAZYUF010000033.1:0-2243 GCA_964650605.1 uncultured Pseudomonadales bacterium
TTAGCCAGATTGGAGTAAAGATGCCGGATGGAAATCAATCACCGGATATTAAAGGGATATTATCAAGAAGGGATTTTTTGAAATTGGTAGGAGTGGGTATCGGTGGGTTCGGGCTTTGGCGTTTAGGCGAGGGAATAGTTAAGGCGATTAATGCGGCGGGGCGGGAAAATGAAACAAGATTTAAGACTGCAGATTTAAATTCCGAACAGCAAGAATTTCTTAGAGGAAGTGTTGTAGAAAGATTATTTTTACCTCCGCAGCCGGAAGAAATTGAAGCTGGTTATGCTTATTTTACTGATACAAAATTCGAAGTAGAAAAACCCGGTATAGGAAGCGGAGTTTATCAACGGTTTTTTCTAAAAACCCCTGACAGATTATCAGGAATAGCCGCGGCGGCGATAAGTCCTGAGAAGCTTGGATTAGGGGAAATTAGCTGGTTTTTGACCGGTACTCCCCCCGGAAGTTTTAATTCAGATAATGTTAATAGTCATAGGTCACTAGAGTATGTTGGGTTTACTAAACTAGACGCGCCAGGAATTGAACTAGGGGAACCAAACCAAAGTGGTTTTGAGTCTTATTCCCCAGACTATTTAGGTAGTGGTTTTAAATCAATGCACGGTAAAGGATTAGCGGCATCAGGATTACTTCGATTGTTAACTGAAGGGAAATTTGGAATAAATATTCCGGCGGGGAGATTTTTGGAATTGGCCGGATACAGTGGCGGTGCCAATGCTGCCCTGGTTGTGGGCAGCCATTACCCAGAGAGATTAGTGAAATTGTTAACTTTTTCCAGTTCTTATGACATGTTTCACGAAGAATTTAAAAATAGGTGTTTATCAGCCATAAGTCAAGGTTTTAGACAAGGTAATGTGCTTTTTTGGGGAGGGGAAGAATTTTTTGGGAAAGCGGTAGAAGCAGCCAAATCAACTGATCCGATTGTAAGAGAAAGTTTTTTGAAACAAGATTTAACAAAGATGAGAAAATTAATGTTGCGATTGTCACCGTATTATTGGATTGAGAAGGTAACTCCAAACAGCTTTGTTTGGGAAATTGCTCATGGTAGATTAGATGATGTTGCTCCTTTTTCGCAAGCAGAACAATTAATTAGAAAATTGGTAGAACTGGGATGGAATAAAGATCATTTACGCATTTTTGTTCATGATGGTGGTCATGGTTCTGTACTTGGGGGAGAAATGATTGATCCGCAAAGTTTTGTACAGAAATAGGTTAAAATAGGTTCATGCCTGAATTGCCGGAAGTAGAAACAATTTGTAGACAATTAAAAAAAGTTTTAGCGGGGCAGAAGATTAAAGGCCTGCAAGGATGTTCCTTGCAGGTTGGTGGCAAGAGGATTTTAGGAGTGAGACGGAAAGCGAAGATGATAATTATTGAGTTGAGCGGGGGAAAAAGTTTGCTGATTCATCTAAAAATGACGGGGCAACTCGTCTACGACGAGAACGTAAAACTAAAAACTAAAAACGAAAAACAAAAATATACGAGAGCGATATTTGAGCTGGAACGGGGAAGATTGTTGTTTAATGATTTGCGGCGGTTTGGCTGGATTAAGATAATGCAAAACGAAAAACTAAAAGCGCAAAACGAAAAACTACCCCCTGATGTTGTAGATAAAGAGTTTACTCTCGAATACTTGGAAAAAATTTTAAAAAGTTCAGGGCAGGCTGTAAAAATTGTGTTAATGGACCAGGCAAAAATGGGCGGAATAGGGAATATTTATGCTAATGAAATACTGTTTTGCGCCGGGATTGATCCGCGGCGGCCAGCCAATACTTGCGGCCTGCAGGTTCGGAACCTGCAGGGATGTATTAAGAAAGTAATTAATCGGGGAATTAAGTACGGCGGGTCAACGGCCAGCGATGAAAACTATGTTAATGCCCGCGGCGAACCGGGAAAATTTCAAGAGCATTTTTTAGTTTATGAACAAGAGGGAAAGAAATGCTCAAGGTGCAAGGGGAAGCTAATCAAGGTAAAATTAGGCGGCAGAGGGACATATTATTGCCCTAAGTGCCAACAATAATGAAGATAAACAGATTAAGTTTGCAAAACTTCAGAAATTACCGGAAAAGACGGTTGGAGTTTGAGGCCAAGACAACAATAATCTGCGGGGATAACAGCACGGGCAAAAGCAATATTTTAGAAGCGATTTTTTTACTGGCGACCGGCAAAAGTTTTCGGGCGGAAAAAGACGAACAGATGATTTTGTACGGCCAGGAGTTTGGCCGGGT
>CAZYUF010000033.1:2343-4320 GCA_964650605.1 uncultured Pseudomonadales bacterium
AAGCCGAAGCGATTTTTTATCAATGGAGTGGCCAAGAGAATGATGGATTTTGTGGGCAATTTAAACTGTGTTTTATTCAGGCCGGAAGACATTGATTTGGTTTTGGGCAGTCCGTCGGGGCGGCGGGCTTATTTAGACTCGGTGTTAGAGCCGGTCGACCGGGAATACCGGCGCTGTAATTTGTCTTACCAAAAAGGTTTGCGGCAGAGAAATAAACTTTTGGAAAGAATCCGTGACGGCCAAGCTAAGCGGAACCAGCTGTTATTTTGGGATCAAATACTGATTAAAAACGGGGACATTATTTCCCAAAAAAGAGAAGAATTTTTAAAATGGCTTAAATTAGAATATGATCCGAGCCGGATTTCGCCGTTAAGATTAAATCAATATAACCGGGAGGAAGTTTTGGCGGCCACGACCTTGGTCGGGCCGCACCGGGATGATTTTCGCTTTATTGTCCAAAGGCCGGGCAAAGCGGCGAAGGATTTAAGTATTTATGGTTCAAGAGGAGAGCAGAGGATGGCGGTGTTTAATTTAAAGCTGGCGGAAGAAGAGTTTATTGAATCAGCCTGCGGCTATCCGCCGCTACTTTTACTGGACGATATTTTTTCCGAACTGGACCATGAAAACAGGCAAGAGATTTTCGCGTTAATTAGAAAGCAGCAAACAATTATGACCACGGCCGATAAACACCTGATTCCGAAAGATCTAAAACTTGACATTGAGATAATAAACATTAAGAATTAAATTCTTATGCTTTCGAAGGCAGTTTCGAATTTGACACCTTCAGCGACGCTGAAAATTACCGCGTTAGCTAAACAAATGGCGGCTAAGGGAGAAGCGGTAATCAATTTCGGAGCCGGGGAACCGGATTTTGACACGCCGGAAGAAGCCAAGCAGGCAGGAAAAAAAGCGATTGATGAAGGTTTTACCAAGTATACGGCATCCACCGGGATTTTGGAATTAAAACAGGCAATCTGCGACAAATTTTTACGGGACAACGGTTTAAAGTATGAGTTAAACCAGGTGCTGGCCAGCAATGGGGCGAAACAAGTTTTGTTTGAGATTATTTTTTCTTTGTGCGAAAAAGGCGACGAGGTAATTATTCCGGCGCCGTACTGGGTGAGTTTTACGGAAATGGTGAAAGCGTCCGGGGCCAAAGCAGTGGTTGTTCCTGATAAGCAGATAATTAAAGCGATTAATGACAAAACCAAAGTGTTAATTTTAAACTATCCGAGAAATCCCGACGGCAAGATTTATTCCCTGGCTGAGCTTAAAGAAATTTCCCGGGCAGTACTAAAACAGCCGCAGTTGCGGGTGATCAGCGATGAATGTTATGACCAGTTTTACTACACCAAACAAAAACCAATCAGTTTTGCCGGTTTATCGAAAAAGATTTATGAAAAGACTTTAACAGTGAATGCCTGTTCCAAGAGTTTTTCAATGACCGGCTGGCGGCTGGGTTACTGCGGCGGGCCAATAGAAATTATTGAAGCGATGGGGCGATTGCAGGACCATTTGAGCTCCAACCCCTGTTCGATCAGCCAAAAAGCAGGGGTGGCGGCGCTGACGCAGTGCCGGGATTTTCCCGCTAAGATGAGAGAAGAGTTTAAAAAAAGGCGGCAAGTAATGGTTGAGGGCTTAAATCAAATTAAGGGGATTAAGGCTGATTGGCCGGACGGAGCGTTTTATGTTTGGGCAAATATTTCCCGGTTAACTAAAGATTCCATGGAGTTTAGTCTGAAGTTATTGGAACAAGACAAGGTGGCAGTGATTCCGGGAGAACCGTTCGGCGGGGAAGGGTTTATCCGCTTAAGTTTTGCCACGGCAAGGAAAGATATTATTGAAGGGGTGAAGCGGATTAAAAAACACACGGAGGAGGTTTATGCAGGACATTAGAAGCTTAGATTTGAAGAAAACGTTTTATAATTTATCGTACGAAGAACTATTTAAACACGAAACTGATAAAAAGTTAAAAGG
>CAZYUF010000033.1:4420-8560 GCA_964650605.1 uncultured Pseudomonadales bacterium
AATCGATTTTACTTCGGCGGCGAAGACGGAGAATACGCGGATGGGCTACCCGTTGAGCCACATTAAAAATATAGTTAAGTCCGGCCGGGGCAAGCATCCTCAGACCGTGGTGTTTTTAACCTGCGATTCGTTCGGGGTTTTGCCGCCGGTGGCGAAGTTAACAACAGAGCAGGCAATGTATTGGTATTTGTCCGGCTATACGGCCAAGGTGGCGGGCACCGAGCGGGGCATTACTGAGCCGGCGGTAACTTTTTCCTCCTGCTTTGGCGGGCCGTTTTTAACAGTTCATCCAACAATTTACGCCAAGATTTTAGGAGAAAAGATTAAACAGCACGGAACAGAGGTTTATTTAGTCAATACCGGCTGGGTGAACGGCGGCTATGGGGCGGGGAAGAGGATGGATATTGCGGCGACGAGAGTAATCGTTGACCGGATTTTGGACGGCAGTTTGAAAAAAGCCGAGTATGAAGAGTTGAGGCTGTTTGGATTAATGATTCCCAGGGCGATTAAGGGACTGGAAAGTCAGATATTAAATCCCAAAAACGGCTGGAGCGATAAAGAGGAGTATGACCGCACGGCCGAACGGCTGGCGCGGAGCTTTATTGATAATTTTAAGACGTTTACGGATACTAAGGAAGGAAAAGAGCTGGAAGCAGTTGGGCCAAGATTATGACAAAGATTAAAAAAATCGAGGCAATGGAGATTTTGGACAGCCGGGGAATGCCGACGGTAAAAACACGGGTGTATCTGGATTGCGGCGCGTACGGCGAGGCGAGCGTACCGAGCGGAGCATCGACCGGAACACATGAGGCGTTGGAGTTGAGGGATGGCGATCCAAAAAGATATAACGGCAAAGGAGTGCTGAAAGCGGTTGAAAATGTGAATACAGCCATAAGTAAGTTATTGGCAGGTCAGGAAGTGACTCAACAGGAAAAAATTGACCGGATGATGATGGAGTTGGACCCCACTTCGCACAAGGCTACGTTAGGGGCTAATGCGATATTGTCTGTATCCCTAGCCTGTGCACGGGCCGGGGCGGCGGTTGAAGGCAAAGAGCTATATCAATATTTAAGAAATAAGTTTTGGCAGAATGAGAAAAAATGGCTGATGCCTAAACCGATGATGAATGTATTAAACGGCGGCAAGCATGCCATCGGCAGTGTGGATTTGCAGGAGTTTATGATTGTACCGCAGGGAAAAACTTTTAGGCAAAGTTTGCAATGGGGGGCGGAAATTTACCAAAGTTTAAGAAAGATTATTCATGATCAGGGTCTGCCGGTGGGGGTAGGAGACGAGGGCGGATTTATGCCGAAATTAAAGTCGCACCGGGCGGTTTTAGAACTGTTAGTGCAGGCAATTAAAGCGGCCGGCTATGAGCCGAAGAAACAGGCGGCGATTGCTTTAGATCCGGCGGCCAGCGAAGTTTATCTTGACGGCAAGTATGTGTTAAAAACGGAAAACAGAGAGTTGACCAGCGAAGAAATGGTGGAGATGTACGCGGATTGGGTAAAGCAGTACCCGATTGTGTCGATTGAAGATGGTTTGGCCGAAGATGATTGGGAGGGATTTAGCTTAATGACTAAAGAATTGGGAGATAAAATTCAGATTGTGGGCGATGATTTATATGTGACGAATGTCAAGCGGCTGAAGCGGGGAATTAAAGAGAAAGCAACGAACGCGATTTTGATCAAGTTAAACCAGATCGGGACGTTAACGGAGACAGTGGAGGCGATGAAACTAGCGCGGGCAAATAAAATGGCGGCAATTGTTTCTCACCGTTCCGGGGAAACAGAAGACAGTTTTATCGCGGATTTAGCCGTGGCGGGCAATTGCGGCCAGATTAAAGCCGGCGCTCCCTGCCGGAGCGAGCGGGTGGTAAAATACAACCGGTTATTAGAGATTGAGAAAGAGTTGAGCCAGTGACAAGGATGGACCTTGTCATCCAGTGTACATAGTTGACAGAGTGTACATTAAGGGTTATATTATAAATATATGAGTATGGTAATTCCAGCCACTGAGGCCAGAAACAATTTTTTTGATATCTTAAACCGGGTGTTGTATGGCAATGAAGTGATTTATATTACTAAAGTCGGCACCAAGGCAATGGTGAGATTGGAGAAAAATCCTTCTACAGAGGAAATTTTAGATAGTTTAGCCGGGTGCTGGTCAGAGAAAGATGCAGATATGGTTACAAAAGCGATCAATAAAGTAAAAAGCTATCCCAAGCGGAAAGTGTTATCATTTTAATGATGCGCTATTTACTGGATACAAACATTCCGGTCAGTTTTTTCAGGGGAAAACAAACAATAATTGATAAGGTTAGGTCAATTAACGGCAAGGGTGCGGCTTTGAGTATGATTTCTTTGGCTGAACTTTATCATGGGGTGAATAAAAGCAGTCAGGTTAAAAAGAAAACAAAAGAAGTTGATAAATTTGTTAAAACTTTAAAGTTATTGGTGATAGATAGGCAAGTGGCGATTGAATACGGCCGATTGATGGCTGGATTAGAAAAGAGGGGGATAAAATTAGCAGCTATGGATGTGTTGATTGCGGCCACGGCCAAGACTAATAAGTTGACGATTTTAACCGAAGATAGAAAACATTTTGGGAGATTAACAAAATTTGGCGTGAAAGTGGAAGTGGTGTAGGGGTGTTAGAATAGAGAGATGAAGAAAAGAGCGTGTTTGGTGATTTTAGACGGCTGGGGAATGAGTGATCGGGATTTTGGTAATGCGATCAGGCAAGCGCTGACGCCTAATTTTGAAAGATTATGGCATGAAAACCCACATGCGGTGCTAGAGGCTTCGGGGGAGGCAATGGGCCTGCCCAAAGGGCAAATGGGAACCAGCGAAATCGGGCATATGACAATCGGTTCCGGCAGGATTATGTTTCAGGATTTAGTGAAAATTAATCAGGCGATCGAGTCGGGAGAGTTTTTTAAGAATAAAGAAATTGTCGGTTTAATGAGACAGGTAAAGAAAAATAATTCAACCTTGCATTTGATGGGTTTGGTGTCTGACGGCGGGGTGCATGCGCATTATTCGCATTTGTACGCTTTGTTAAAAATGGCTAAAGATAAGGGTTTAAAAAAAGTAACGGTCCATGTTTTTACCGACGGCAGAGATTGTAGAACTAAATCCGGCCTAGGGTTTGTGGAAGACTTGGAAAGGCAGGCGGAGATTGCCTCGGTTTCCGGCCGGTACTGGGCAATGGACAGGGATCATAATTGGGAGAGAACAGATAGGGTATACAAGATGTTAAATGGTAGATGTCAGATTTCAGAGAAGACAGCTTCGCAGGTAATTAAAGAATCATATGAAAAAGGTATTACCGATGAGTTTATTAAACCAACGGCCACGAAAGACTTTCAGCCGGTCCGGTCGGGAGACGGGGTGATATTTTTTAATTTTCGGAACGACCGGCCGAGGCAGTTATTGGAAAGATTTTTAGAAAAAGGGCCAAAGGGTGTTTTATGGCTGACGATGACGCAATATAAGCCGGAATATCCGGTGGCCGTAGCCTATCCGCCGGAAGAGTTAAAGCAGATTTTGGGAGAAGTAATCAGCCGGGCCGGATTAAAGCAGTTGCGGGTGACGGAGACGGAAAAATTCAGCCACCTGACCTTTTTTATGAACGCTAAACAGGAAGAACCGTTCGAGGGAGAAGATCGGATTTTACTGGACTCAAATTCAGATATTGCCACCCATGATCAGAAGCCGGAGATGCGGACCGAGGCGATCGGGGAAGAGGTGGTGCAGGCGATGGCCAACAAGACGCATGAGGTGATCATCACTAATCTTTGCAATGCGGACATGGTCGGCCATACCGGTAATTTTAAAGCAACGGTCAAAGGGATTGAGATAGTTGATAAGGTGTTAGGCAGGATTAGCCAGGCGGCAATGCGGAATAATTATGAGTTGATAATTACGGCAGACCATGGTAATGCCGAGGGAATGATTGACGAGGAGACGAAAGAAAAGTTGACAGCCCATACGACTAATCCGGTGCCGTTTATTTTGGTGTCTAAGAAGTTTAAACAGTTAAAGCAGGACGAGGGCAGTTTGGTAAATATCGGGCCAACAATATTGACGATTTTGGGTTTAGAGATTCCTCAAGAGATGACGGGGAGGAGTTTGGTAT
>CAZYUF010000034.1:0-8363 GCA_964650605.1 uncultured Pseudomonadales bacterium
GCAGATTTTTAAGGCGATTGAAGGGGAAAAAGGCGTGGTGGCTTGTTTGCAGGGACAACCCTGTATTGCTAAAAAATTCTGCCAACAGAGAAAGATTTTATTTAAATTAAATCAGACATTGGAAAAACAGTTAAATCAAATGCGTTTGGAAGATTTATGTCACTGAAAATTCAAAACTTAGAAGTTAAAGCGCAAAATGAATTAATTATCAAAGGAGTTAGTTTGGAGATTAAGCCGGGAGAGATTGTGGCCCTGATGGGGCCCAACGGCAGCGGTAAAAGCAGTTTGGCTAACGCCTTAGCCGGAAACCCGATTTATCCGCCGGTTGGCGGACAGGCTTCAATTGACGGAAAAAATTTATTAAATTTAAAGCCGAATGAGCGGGCTAAATTGGGTTTGTTTTTAGCCTGGCAGAATCCGCCGGCAGTCAGCGGGGTATCAGTCGAGAGTTTGTTAAGAATGGCGGTTTTAAACTGCCGGCAAAGGCGGTGCCGGACGGTCTGCGCTTTCCGGCAGGAGCTTAACCGGGAGGCGGTAAAACTGAAGATAAATAAAAGCTGGCTGAACCGGGGGATTAACGTTGGTTTTTCCGGCGGAGAAAAGAAAAAACTGGAACTGCTGCAGTTGTTGCTGTTAAAGCCTAAATATGCGGTCTTGGATGAGATTGACTCGGGCTTGGATATAGACAGTTTAAAACTTTTGGCAAAGATTAATCAGCCGCGGCTGGGGATTTTGCTGATTACCCATTACACCAGGATTTTTCAGTATTTAAAGCCAAATAAAGTTTTAGTGATGAAACAGGGCCGGATTGCGGCCAGCGGCGGCCGGGAACTGATAAAAAAAATAGAAAAGGACGGTTATGGAAAGTTTAATTAAACAAATTTCCAAGACAAAACACGAGCCAAAGTGGATGCTTGAGCTGCGGTTGGAAGGTTTAAAAAATTTTCAAAAAATGCCGCTGCCAAATTGGGGTCCGGATTTAACAGCCATTGATTTTGGGAAGATTAATTATTTTATAAAACCGGCTCAGGAAACAAAAAGGGATTGGAGCCAGGTGCCGCAAAAAACCAAAGAAATTTTTGCCAAACTGGGAATTCCTCAAGCGGAAAGGCGGGTTTTGTCCGGGGTGGGGGCGCAGTGGAACAGCGGTATCGTTTATCAGAGCTTAAAAGAAAAACTGAAGAAGCAGGGAGTGATTTTTGCCCCGATGGACGAAGCAATAAAGCAATACCCGGATCTAATCAGGCCGTATTTTATGAAAGCGATCGCGGTGGACAATAATAAGTTCAGTGCTTTACACGCGGCAGTTTGGTCAGGCGGGGTTTTTGTTTATCTACCTGAAGGCGTAAAAATTAAACAGCCGCTGGAAGGCTATTTCTGGCTGAATTTAAAGCAGGGCGGCCAGTTTGAACACACGATAATTATTGCCGAAGAGGGAAGCGAGCTAACCTACATTGAAGGCTGCAGCGCGCCCAGATTCAAAAAAGAAGCCCTGCATGTTGGCTGTGTGGAAGTTTTTGTCAAAGAAAAAGCAAGGGTGAAGTTTTCCACCATTCAGAACTGGAGTAAAAACGTGGTTAATCTGGGGATGAAACGGGCGATAATAGAAAAGGCAGGAGTAATGGAGTGGGTTTCGGCCGCTTTAGGCAGCCAAATAACCATGAGTTATCCGGCCAGTATTTTAAAAGGTGATGGAGCGAAAGCCGGGCATTTGTCGTTAAGCCTGGCTGGTCAAGGACAGGAGCTGGACACCGGCGGTCAAATAATTCATTTAGGGGAAAACACCTCCGGCACGATTATTTCCAAATCGATTTGCCAGAATGGCGGCCGGACAGCTTACCGGGGATTGGTGAAGATGATAAAGGGTGCCAAAAAAGCCAAAGCCAGCGTGAGTTGTGACAGTCTGATTTTAGGCAAAAAGAGCCGGGCGGCCACTTTTCCGGCAATGGAGATTGACGAGAGCGATGTGGTGGCTCTGCACGAAGCCAAGACCGGAAAAATCAGCGAGGAGGAGTTGTTTTATCTAATGAGCCGGGGATTGTCCGAAACAGAGGCAACCAGTCTGATTATTAATGGTTTTTGCGAAGCGGTGGTCAAAAATCTGCCTTTGGAGTATGCTGTGGAAATAAATAGGTTAATTGATTTTTATGCTGAACATTCAAAAAATTAAACAGGATTTTCCGATTTTAAAAAGAAAAATAAACGGTAAGCGGTTGGTGTATTTGGATAATGCGGCGACCAGCCAGCGGCCGGTTCAAGTAATTAAAGCGGTAACGGATTTCCAAAAAAAGCATAATGCCAATGTGCATCGGGGCTTGCATACGTTATCAGAGGAAGCGAGCGGGTTATATGAAAAAGCCAGGGAAACAGCAGCGCAGTTTATCGGGGCAAATGCGGACGAAATTGTGTTTGTCAGAAACGCCACCGAAGCAATTAATTTAGTGGCTCAAACCTGGGCGAAAACTAATGTCGGCAAGGGAGAGATTTTAGCAACGGTGATGGAGCATCACAGCAATATTTTGCCTTGGTTGCAGTTGGGATTGAAAGTGCGTTTTGTGGACGTAACCGACGAAGGGGTTTTGGATATGAAAGATTTTAAGAAGAAATTAACCAAAAAGACTAAGCTGGTGGCAGTGGGGCACATGTCCAACATGACCGGAACGATTAACCCGGTTGAAGAGATTGCTAGGCTGGCTAAAAAAGTAAAAGCCAGAGTGTTAATTGATGCGGCCCAAAGCGTGCAGCATTTAGGCGTTGATGTGAAAAAATTGGGTTGTGATTTCTTGGCTTTTTCCGGACATAAAATGCTCGCTCCGATGGGCATCGGCGCGCTTTACATTAAAAAAGAAAGACAAGAAGAAATGGGGCCATTTTTAACCGGCGGGGGAATGATTTCCGAAGTGTATATTGACAAGCCGGCAGTCTGGGCCAGGGGAGTGGAGAAGTGGGAAGCAGGGACGCCCAATGTGGAAGGGGCAATTGGTTTGGCGGCGGCGTGCGAGTATCACCAGCGGTTGGGGATGGCCAATATCCGGCAGCACGAAAAAGAGTTGACAAAATATGCCTTGAAAGAACTAGCAAGATTTAAAGAAATTAAAATTTACGGGCCAAAAGACGTGCATTTTCGCGGCGGGGTAGTGACGTTTAGTTTTAAGGGCGTTCACGCCCATGATGTGGCGCAGATTTTGGATAGCGAGGGAGTGGCGGTGCGCTCCGGCCACCACTGCACCATGCCGCTGCACCAGCGATTCGGTCTAACCGCTTCGACCCGGGCCAGTTTTTATATTTACAATGATAAAAAAGATGTTGATTGTTTGGTAGCGGCCTTAGATAAAGTGAAAGGGGTTTTTAGATGATGATAGTAACACCGCGGCACAGTGACACAGTGCCACAAAAAAAACCAATTAAAAAGTTTGAAGATTTGTACATTTGGCAGCAGGCAAGAGAGTTGGTTAAACTGATTTATTCTGTCAGCGAGCGGTGGCGGGATAGAAGTTTACAAGATCAGATCAGGAGAGCGGCTGTTTCGGTAATTTCCAACATTGCCGAAGGTTTTGAGCGCGGCACCAAAGCCGAATTTTTATATTTTTTGTACGTGGCCCGCGGTTCGTGCGGTGAAGTTCGTTCCCAGCTGTATGCTGCCGTTGATCAGAAATATTTGAATCAAGAAAGTTTTGCAAAGTTACAGGATAAAGCCGATTATACTAGCCGTTTAATTGCTAAGTTTATTGCTGGTTACAAGAAAGGCGGTTATAGCGGACAGAAATACGACCGGCCGGAATTACAGGAAAGCAAGACTTTTGATGAGTATTTGAAAAGAATTGTGGAGGAGTCGAAGACAAAATAGTGACACTGTGTCACTGTGACACTAGAAAGCATGGATCTATATAGAGAAGAAATATTAGACCATTATAAACGGCCAAGAAATTTCGGCCCTTTGCCGGTTGGTGGATTAAAAGCCAGCGATCGGAATGCCAGCTGCGGAGATATAATTGAGATTGGCGTTAAAATTAAAGCCGGGAAAATTGAGGAAATCAAATTTCAGGGCGAAGGCTGTGCTATTGCTATAGCCTCAACCAGCATGCTAACGGAGATGGTTAAAGGAAAAACCATTGAGCAGGCAAAAAAACTGACGGATAAAGATATGGTGAAAAAATTAGGCATTAATATTAGCCTGGGGAGGAAAAAATGCGCCACACTCGGCCTGGTGGTATTACAAAAACTATTAATTTAGGCGAGTTAAGCAATACTTATCCGGAGTTAGTGGAGGTATTGGTAAATGATTATGGTTTGCATTGCGTCGGTTGTATGGCGGCGGCATTTGAGACGCTGGAAGAGGGGGCAAAAGCGCATGGATTCAGCGATCAGGAAATTGCCAAGATGGTTAAGAAGCTGAATCAGATGATTTCTAAAGAAAAATCAGCGGCACGGGAGGAATGAGTCAGTGAGCCAAGAGAAATAATATCCACTCCGGATTGACAATATTCTTTTAGGTTAGATTCGTTAATTCCACCCGAAGCTTCATAAATTACTTCGTGATTATTTAATTGAGTAATGGTTTTTTTGATCTCGGCGGCGGAAAAATTATCGAACATAATGCCTAAGTAATTATCAGTTTTTAATTGATTGAAAGCGGAAATGGCTTGTTTGAGTTCTTCCTGGGTTTTTACTTCAATTTCTATTAGCTGGTGATGTAATTTAAAGGTTTTGATTAAAGCTTCTTGAATACTAATTAATTTAAGATGATTATCTTTAATTAAGATGCCATCGCTAAGATTAAGGCGATGGGTTAGGCCGCCGCCGACAGTAACGGCTTTTTTATCTAAACTTCCCCAAGGGGTTTTACGCGTGGCGGCAAGATAAATATTTGAGGGGGTTTGTTTGATAAGATGGTTGGTTTGTGTAGCAATACCAGACATCCGCTGTAAAAAATTTATAATAGTCCGTCCATAGGCGAGAATTTCGTTAGACGATCCTTGAATTTGAGCAACGGCTTGTTTATTTTTTACAGCATTACAGTCTTTTAATAAAGGCTTAAAAGATAATTTTGTGAACTGTTTAATTAGATAGCTAATTTCTTCAATGCCGGCGACTGTGGCAGATTCGTGACTAATAATTCTAGCCGTTTTCTTCGGGTGAAGTTTTAATAGTTGAGAAGTGATATCTTTTTCGATTTCGTCGTTGGCGATCAGCCAACGGAATAGAGAAGTAATAGTTTGGCGATAAGCCTGGTTGCTGATTTTTAGCTGACCGTCTTTTTGGAAAAATTTTAAAATCAATTTTTGTTTATTCATTTTGATAACTCCAGCATTCTTTGGATAGGAATTCTGGCTTTTTGAGCTATTTTTTCCGGAACTTTCACTTCATACTCTAAATTTTTCAAGGAATTTAATAATTTTTCTAAAGTTATCATTTTCATATATTGGCAGATCATACCGTCGCGAACAGGAATAAATTTTTTATCAGGATTGTCTTTTTGTAAACGGTAAATGATGCCGGTTTCGGTAGCGATGACAAACTGTTTAGCGGGGGATGTCCGGCAGTATTTAATCATGCCGCCGGTAGAGAGGATATGGGTTTTATCTTTGGGCAGGTCGCCGCTGGCAACATACTGCATACAGTTGGTGACACAACCGCATTCCGGGTGGATCAGGAATTCAGCTTGAGGGTATTCTTTTAATTTATTCATAATATCAATCGGCCGGACCTGGGCGTGAACATGACACTGCCCCGGGTAAACAATCATGTTTTTTCTCCCGGTAACCCGGGCAACATAGTCGCCCAAAAAAATGTCCGGCGTAAACAGAACCTGTTGATTTTTGGGTAAAGAGTTGACGATTTTAACAGCATTCGTCGAAGTGCAGCAGTAGTCGCTTTCGGCTTTAACCTCGGCCGAGGTATTGACATAGGAAACAACGATGGCTTTAGGGTAACGCTTTTTCCAGCGTCGCAGTTGCCGGGTAGTAATACTATTAGCTAAACTGCAGCCAGCATTAAGATCAGGAATAAGAACTTTTTTTCCAGGAGATAAAATTGCGGCGGTTTCGGCCATGAAATGGACGCCGCAAAAAACTATAAGCTCGCTTTTAGTTTTAGCTGCTTTCTGAGATAATTCCAGTGAATCGCCCACAAAGTCCGCCAAATCCTGAATTTCCGGAATTTGGTAATTATGAGCTAAAATTAAAGCGTGGCGTTTTTGGCGCCAAAGATTAATTTCTTTAATTAGTTCCATATTGTATTTAGCTGGATGAATATTATACTTGGTAAAAGATGAAAGAGAAATATCAAAATATAATTGTTGGTTCAGGATTAGCAGGATTGACCAGCGCCCTGATTTTAGAAAAATACGGTTCAGTTTTATTGATTAGTAAAGCTGGTTTACAAAATTGTGCGACTAATTTGGCTCAGGGTGGAATTGCGGCAGTAATATCTCCAGAGGATAATTTTAATAGCCATATTCAAGACACGTTAGTTGCCGGGGCATTTCATAATCAGATAAAAACCGTAGAAATATTAGTCAAAGAGGGGCCGGCAGCAATTAAATGGTTACAGCAACAAGGAGTGATTTTTGACAAAAATCCGGGTTTAGAAGCGGCCCATTCTTATAGGAGGGTAATGCGGATAAGCGATTTTAGCGGCAGAGAAATAGAAAAAGTTTTATTAAAGAAAATAAAACAAAATAAAAACATTAAAGTTTTAGAAAATTGTTTAGTGCGGGATTTATTGGTGGAAAAGAAACAGTGTTTCGGTGTCAGAACCACAAAAAATATTTATGGTGACAAGATAATCCTGGCAACCGGCGGACTGGGGCAAATTTATGTTTATACGACCAATCCTAAAGTGGCAACAGGCGATGGAGTAGCAATGGCTTACCGGGCCGGATGCCAACTGGTCGATTTAGAGTTTATTCAGTTTCACCCGACGGCCTTAAAAGATAAAAGCTCACCGTTATTTTTATTATCAGAATCATTAAGGGGGGAGGGGGCATATTTGATAAATGAAAAAGGAGAGAGATTTATTTCAGAGTTGGCACCAAGAGACATAATCGCCAGGGCAATTGTTAAAGAACAGGAAAAAGGGGAAGTTTATTTAGATATTAGACACCGGGGGGAAAAGTTTATCAAAAAACGGTTTCCTAATATTTATCGGGAGTTAAAAGAAAGAGGGTTTGATTTAACCAAAGAGCAAATTCCCATTACGCCGGCAGCACATTACAGTTGCGGCGGAATTAAAGTGGATAATTATGGCAGAACAAACATTAAAAACCTTTTTGCTTTTGGTGAAGTGGCCTGCACCGGAGTGCACGGAGCCAACCGTTTAGCGTCCAATTCATTATTAGAAGCCGTAGTTTTTCCCAGAAGATTGGGGGAATTATGATTCGTCAACAACTGCAAAAATTAATGTGGGAAAAGGTGGGGATTGTTAGACGACGGCGATATTTGAAAGAAGCTTTAAAACAGATTAAAAAATGGGAAAAGCAAAAAGTGGAAGATATGGAATTAAGAAACATGTTATTAGTTTCAAGATTAATAGTTGAGTCGGCTTTAAAAAGAAAGAAAAGCTTAGGTTGCCACTATGTTTTATAATTGATTATGATCGAAGCGGAAAAAATAATTACTTTTATTAAGAAAACTTTTCAGGCAGAGGGATTTAATAAAGCGGTTATAGCCGTGTCCGGCGGGATTGATTCAAGTGTGGCGTTGGTGCTGATAGTTAAGGCCCTGGGGGCGAAAAATGTTTTTGCGCTGCAACTGCCTTATAAAAACCAGTCGATAGAAAATTCAAACTTAATCCTTGATTGGTTAAAAATTCCGGAAAAAAACAGAGTAAAAATAAATATTGGGAAAATTGGAGACGGATTTGGAGTGAAAGATAAGGTGAGGTTGGGAAATATTATGGCCAGAGTACGAATGATTTATTGTTTTGATCTGGCAAAAAAATTAAACGCTTTAGTGGTGGGGACAGAAAATAAATCGGAAAAGTTATTAGGTTATTACACCCGTTTTGGCGATGAGGCGGCGGATATTGAACCAATTATTCATTTGTATAAGACCGAAGTTCGAAAATTAGCCCGGGAATTGGAAATTCCTGAAGAAATAATCAAGCAAAAGCCGACAGCCGGATTATGGCCAGGGCAAATAGACGAGGGGGATTTAGGTTTTACTTATAAAGAAGCAGATCAGGTATTGCAGGGAAAGAAAAAAAATAAAAAAGTAGAGCAGAGATTAAAACAGGTGGATTTTAAGAAGCGAGTTCCTTATACTTTATTAATATGAATCAACCGGAGCAGTATAAAGGCAGAGTAGCTGAACATATTTTAATCAATGAGCGATTTCAGTATCTACATATTGAGTTAAAAGAAC
>CAZYUF010000035.1:0-3503 GCA_964650605.1 uncultured Pseudomonadales bacterium
AAAATAGGGCAGTCATATTTTTCTCCTTTATTTAATTAAGTTGTTGGTATAGCGGAGGAGACAGGAGTCGAACCTGCACGTCCTTGCGGACACGAGTTTAGCGAACTCGGGCCATACCATTAGGCTACTCCTCCCTTAACTAAAGCATTATATCAAAGCGGAGGGGGCGAGGCTCGAACTCGCAAGTCCTTGCGGACGCCAGTTTTCAAGACTGGTGGAATAACCAATTATCCGACCCCTCCCTTGACTCGCCGCCCAAGGCGGTCCTTCTGATAGAATTATACAATATGCGCTTTAATCTTGTCGCTGTCGCCGGCACCTTTGACCATCTTCATCTTGGCCATCGTCAACTTTTAGAAACTGCTCAAACCAGCGGCCGGAAAGTTATTGTCGGTTTATGCCAAAAATCCATGTTAACCAATAAAGCCTTTGCGCAGTCAATAGAAAGTTATTCTGTCCGCTATCAAGCCGTCGCCCGTTTTAAACCCGACCGCATTATTCCCTTATCTGACATTTTTGGACCGGCCGCCGCTGACAAAAACTTTGAGGCAATTATCTGCAGCCCCCTAAGCCGCCCCAATGTTGAAAAAATCAACCGCCGCCGGTACTTAAATAATTTAAATTATCTTAGTATCATCGAAATTCCTTTGGTTAACGCCGCAGACGGCCGGCCAATCTCCTCCACCCGCATCCGCCAGGGTTTAGTTAACCGCCACGGATTTATTTATCTTGATCTCTTTCACCACAATCTGGCCCTGCCCGAATCCCAGCGTAGCTATTTTCAAAAACCGTTCAGTCAAATTACTGCCGCCATTTCCCCGCCCAAATATCTTTGCATTAGCGTCGGTGACATTGCCGCAATTACTTTGCTAAAACAAAAAATTACCCCTGACTTGGCGATTGTTGATTTAAAGACCAAGCGCCGGCAAACCTTCTCCGGCCTCTCTGCCCTCGGGCTTAAAACCGGGCTTTCAGCCCACAACCCTCCCGGTTTCATTACTTCAAATTTAGTTGAAAAAATTTTATCCTGTTTGTCTCAAAAAATTCCCACTCTTTTGGTTGACGGCGAAGAAGATTTGGCCGTCTTACCGGCAATTTTATTATCCCCGCTTAAAACCACGATTTATTATGGTCAGCCTGACAAAGGCTTGGTTAAAATTATCGTCACGGAAAAAACTAAAAAAAAGGCTCAAAACCTACTTCATAAATTTATTGTCAATTAAATAAACGCAGGCAATACAAATTTTTGCGCGCACAGCGACGCGTCTGGTAGCGACAGCTATCCAGACAGCTGTGAGCACGCAGAAAATTTCGTATGCCGAGTTTATTTATCTAGCCAGGGTTAATCCCCATACCTGTTTTACCCCCGCTCTCCTTAAAGTCTTAATTGCCTCCTCCATTGTTGCTCCGGTAGTCCAGACATCATCAACTATCAATACTGCTCCTGCTGGCTTTGATCTAACTTTAAAAATATTTTTAACATTAGCTAATCTTTCTTTTCTTTTTAACTCCGCCTGCGGTTTTGTTTGCTTAATTCTTTCCAAACAATCAACTAGATTCAAGTTAAATTTTTTTGCCAGGACTTTGGCGATTACTTCCGCCTGATTAAACCCCCGCCAGTTTTTCCGCCGCCAATAAAGCGGCATTGGCTGAACCCATGGTTTTAACTCCAAAAACTCTTTCAATTCTTCTTCAACTATTCCTCTGTCAATCAACTCCCCCAATTCTCCCTCTATGTTTCTTAAAAATTGGTATTTCAGCGCCTGAATCGCTACCTTGATTATCCCCTGGTATTGAAACAAACTCGTCCCGTTTAACGCCGCCTGATCGTTTAACTTCACCGTCTTCAAACAATCATCACAAAAGTATTTCCCGGCTTTACCGCAGCCTAAACACTTTTTCGGATAAACCAGATCCCAAAATCCCATATGGTTATTGTATAATAAAAAATTATGGTATCTGATGCTAGTGGGCCAGATCTTCGCGAGGTTCAGACCGAACCACTACCTCAGGCTTGGGAAAATGCTGTTATTTTAAAAAAATTAGACCAGCAAAAAAATCTTTTATCGGATACCAAACCAGTCAATTTTAGACCCACGGTTTTATTTACTGATTTTGATAAATCTTATTATTGGGATAAAAACCATGATGAGGCGGTAAAACTTGCCACCTTAGCAGAAAAATATGCCATTCCTATTATTGTTGTTACTGGCAATAATGCCTTGGATCAAGTAGATAAAATAAAAAATATAAATACCCAACATCCTGACAATCCTTTACCTTGGCCGGATGTGATCGCCGGCGCCATCGGCACAGAAGTCTACGTACGCCAACAAACAACTGACAACACCGTTCAATATACCCGCGACGACAATTTTCACCAGAAAATTAAAGCCACTGGTTTTAACCGTGAAACCTTGTCTCAATCCGCTCAAAAAATTATTAAAACAGATGCTCTCAAAAATTGGGGCTTTGAATTCCAACCAATCACCTCTGATCCGCACCCATTTAAATTGGGATTTTTTACCATGGCCACTGAAGCCGAACGCCCAGGCATGTTGGCAGCACTTCAACAAGTATTTCCCTCTGTCCCTGTTATTTCCGTGGCCGAGCAGGTGGAATATTCCCGGGATCATGAAAAAGAAATTGCCAATGGCGGCAAAAAACGCTTCTGCATTGACTTTATTCCGATAGAACCTAAAAGATTTGCCACTGATTATATTATCGATTTATTAGGAATTAAACGCTCTTTTGCTGTCGGTGACGGTGGCAACGATGCTAATTTAGTCAGAGACACTAAAGCTAATGTCGGAGTCATTACTGGCGGTTCCACACCCCAATTGATAAAAGAGGGCTTAATCGGAGTCAATCCGCCAACAAACAAGCCTGCTGGAGAATTTCGTAAGAAAGAAAATAGTCATAAACGGATTTTTGTCGCTACTCAAAACGCCGTTGCCGCCGGCGGCATCCTTGAAGCCGCCACAAAATATCTAACCCTAATCGATAAAGTCGACCCCTCGCCCTTAATTGACCAAATGCTTAAAGATCTAACCACAACTTATTTTACAAAAAGTGCCAGCACTGAGGCCCGCTAAGCGGGCCGGAGTGGAGATGGAGGGCTATGAACCCTCGTCCGAAAATATTTCCTTAAACCATCTACAAGCTTATTTTGTTTTAATAAACAAACAAAAATTTTGATTCTTTTGGCTTGGGCTCACTCGAATCAATTCGAGCTTGCCGCTTGAGTTTGTTTTCGCCTCAATTAATCTCCCCAAGCATAGATTAAAAGAGACGCCAGTTTAGGCAAAAGCCAAAACCGGAGTAACGGCCGGACTGAACAAGTCAGCCACAAAAGCCTTTACTTTACTGACTAAAGAATTAGCAGTTGTTTTTTTAAACCTTGTTTTAAGACTACAGTTCAAAGTCTGCTTGCCGGTGTTAAAGAGCTAAATTCGTCGAAGCTTGGCATCCCCGACTGCTCTATTATAGCACATTCTCTTGAC
>CAZYUF010000035.1:3603-4669 GCA_964650605.1 uncultured Pseudomonadales bacterium
ACCTTAAGTTTTTTAGCTAGTGCCGCGTAGCTCGCATCATAAACTGATAAATTAAGCCTATTGGCCAATTTTAAAATCGCTTCCTCCTCGCCGCCTTGATCAATTAACTCAAAATTCATTGCTTTGAACACCTTAATCGACTCTTTTGCTTCCGGCCAATTAATTCTTTTTCTTACGATCGCCGTTTTTAATCCGTTAATTAACTCATAAATTAAGAGTTTTGGGGCATAAATATGGCCTTTTTTTTGTTGGTAAACGTCAAAAATCCGATTAATTGCCGCCTCCCTTTCATCAGGCAATAACCAAGCCAAAACAATCGAAGCGTCCATTACCGAATCAATGTTTGCGGCCATATTCAATTAGGGCTTTATAATCCACGCGGCCTTTTTGTTTAGTTTTCTGCTGTAATTTTATTAATGCCTTAAAGGCTTGTTTGCGCCCCTTCAACACCTCGTCCCCGGGCTCAACATATATCTTTTGCACCGCCTGCCTGACTAACTCACCCACTGACAATTCTTCCTCTACAGCCTTCGCCGCCAATAACTGCCATAATTCTTCTTCAAATAATAAATTCGCTCTTTTGGTTAACATATACATACATATTAGTATGTGTATATAAAATTGTCAAGTCTTATTTCTCATCAGCCGCCCTACTTCCCGGTCCTGCTCCCGCTTTTTAATTGTCTGCCGCTTATCCCAACTCTTTTTACCCTTGCCGATCGTCAGCTCCACTTTAACTCTGTTTTTCTTAGTGTAAATTGCCGTCGGGATCAAGCTCAAATTCTTCCCCTCCAACTCTTTTAATAAATGCTCAATTTCGGTTTTCTTTAACAACAGTTTCCTGGACCTGGTCGGCTCATAATTTTCATTGCCGGCAAATTGATACGGGTGAATGTGCGCATTTAACAGCCACACTTCCCCTTTATTATCAATCCTGGCAAAGCTTTCATTTAAGCTGACTTGCCCCAGCTTAGCGCTTTTTACCTCCGCGCCCGTTAACACCGCCCCGGCCTCAATTCTTTCACCGAGTTGATAATTAAACCTGGCCTTGCGGTTGATTATTTTT
>CAZYUF010000035.1:4769-8082 GCA_964650605.1 uncultured Pseudomonadales bacterium
AGCTGAAAAAATGAAGGCAAGTTTTAATCTTTCAAATCAATCGTAAACACTTTCTCCCCAGTCAGTAAAAACATCTTCTTTAGCTTCTCGCTTACAATCAAATCCTTCACTCCCGCCATCCCCGGCCAGATATACTGGGCTTGGTACTCCCCGGTCTTTCCCACCACCACCACCCTGGTTTGCCTTCTGTCCAACACATACAAATTTTTCTCTTCCGGGCTGGTAAATATCTTAATCGGCTCTTCAAAGTTCTTATCCAAACCGGCCACCACAAACGCGTCTTTTACTCCCTGCACATACTTAACAATCGTTCCGTCGGAAAACAGCACCCACACTGAACCGTCAATCGTCATACTCATTGCTTCGCTCAAATCATAACTCTCCCCTTTAAGATAGGATCGCTTGCTGGACAAACCGCTGGTCACCCCCAAATACTTCCAAATCTGCCCGGTCTTACTTTTATCCAACAAGTATAAATTGCTGCCAAACCCGACTGCGTCGCTGATATTTTGCCAGCCCTCCCCGGCCATAACCGTCGTCGTAGTTTTATCAATCACCGTTATATTTCCGCCGCCGACCACAAATCCTCTGTCTCCGGTAAACCCAATCAAGTTGCCTTCTTTAATTTTGTCTCCGCCGGCCACTATCCGGCTGGCCTTAGTTTCCCAGTCTACTTCCACCACCGCCTTAGTTGTTTCATCCCACACCCACACCTTATTTTCTTCTGCCTCCCAATCGCTCCCCTTAAATCCGTCTTTAACTAAATTAAAATCAAACCATTCCGTCCCCGAATCTATTTTATACTCCCTTTGCGCTCCGGCTAAATCTGTTTCAATCTTCCCGCTTAAATCTTTCAATTCCCCTGTTAACTCTTTCTTCGACTGTTCTTTATATTCTTGTATTCTTGTCTTACTGTCTGTGAGTAATGACTTGGCCCTTAAAGGATTTAGTTTTAATAAATTATGCGCCTCATTATATTTATACTGCGCCTCCTCAATCACCGCCCTGACCTCCTGTTGTTGTTTTTCTCTCTGTTTTTTGCTCCCCGACAGCGCTAAACTTACCCCGAACACTAAGACTAAAATTAAAGCCGCCGACAATGCTGACTTTTTTCCGCGCCCGCCCCTTTCCAACCGCATTTCCGGCCTTTTATTCCATTTATTTACCAGCCAGCGCTTTCCCGCCGCCCCAAACTCCTTTATTTTATCCAAGAACACTCCTTTACGCAGTGAAGGTGTATCCTTAATGATATTCTGCTCCTCCTCAGCCGGCCCTGTCTCTGCCAGCACTGCCGCTGCCCGGGAATTATGCTCCTGGCCGTAAACTAACGCCCCCAAGCTCTCCCCGGCCTGCTTCAACTCACTGCTTCTCAAAATCGGGCCGATCTCTCCCTCGATCACTATTTCAAACAACTGCTCTGTCCCCATCAGCCAACGATCTCCTGGCTTAAGCTCTCCCGAAACTGTTTCAATCCCCTCGCCTGTTCCGCTGAATAAATTAACTTTTGCCTCTCCTCTTTTCAATACCGCTTGCCCTTTACCATTTCTTCCTACATACAAATAGGTCTTCCACACCACTCCGATCACCGCTTCCAGTTCTACCTGGGTTAAAAATTCCGCCGCCAAACTTTCTAAAGTTTGTCCAATTTTTTTCAAGATACTCTCGCTTTCATTAGAATAATAAATTTCCTGCAGGCGGTTGATAATTTCTGTTCCGAACGAACTTACTTCCACCTCTTCGTTTTTGGCTTTAAATGACAACGCCGCCATTAACTCTCCATGGGACTGAAGTTTCTCTTCAGCCAAAGGCTGACCAGCCTCTGGCGGGAATACATGTACCTGCGACCAGGTGGTTTGATTGGGTTTGCCGACAATTTTTACAAGATGCATAATCCTAAAATAAACGCCCCTGCCGCTAAAATTGTTAAACAATAAGCGGCAATTTTTAAGGGTTTGTCTAATTGAGTATGAATTGTTCTGGCCATTAAATCCACTTGTCTGACCACCACCAAGCTAAATATTAAAAATATTAATAATAATATCAAGGCCCCGATCTTCCCCAAAATCACCACATCCAGCCGCCAGCCGGAAATCAGCAATTGTAAAAATTTATCAAATGGCGTCATAATTCTTAATTTTCAATTTTCAAGCTCCAATTTTCAATGAATTTTCAAATTTTTAATTTACAAACTTTTTTTATTCGCTGATTTTAATATGCTCGAAAAAATTAACAATAATTCTTGATTTTCCCTATAAAGCTCTCTTAATTTTTCTTTTATCTCTGGATTGGCTGTAGCCAACAACCTTAACCAATGTTTAGTTTCTTTGGTTTCTTTTTTACAAATGCCGACTTTGTGTTTAAAATCTTGTTTGCTTTCCGCTTCGTTAGCTTCGCAATAATTGGCACCGATCGATCCGCCGGAACCGACGATTTGCTCAATAATTCTTTTATTAACGGAGTCAACGTTGATTGATTTAACTAATTTAATAATTTCTTCAGCAAATTTTGCCGTTCTTTCTTCTAAATCGTATTTGTTTGAAAATTGCGTCATTGGTGATTCATTGTAAATTGAAAATTGTAAATTGGTTAATTACTTTCATCTTACCTTTCCCATCATTTTTTCATGTTCCTCTTCTAATTTTAACTCATTCATTATCTTCACCACCCGGTTCGGTTCCGGCACCCCTTCTATCATAAACTCTCTTTCTCTTCCGGCTGTCTGCATCACCACGTCCCCGAAATTAAATGCCGCCCGCAGTACTCCCCCCTGGCGGTAAGTCACATCTTCAATATTATCAATCTTTGCCTCGGAAAGTTCTTTATAAATTAAGTTAGTAAAATTAATATCGATTATCCTTTCGTCGGTAATAATAAACACCTGGTAAAACCAGCTGATAAAATTTTCGAAAATATAAGCTATTAGTAACAAATACCACAGCACCAAGGCCATCAGTTGATAATTGGCCGGTAAAAAATCCAAAATCGGCACTAAAGCGAAAATCGCCGGTACCCCGATGCCGATAATTCCCATTATTATCCATTTTAACTGTGTTACCCAGTGCTGCCGCAGCAGTAAAATTATCTTCTCTCTTTGCTCCTGATTCTCAAACCTGATTTTCCCCGGTAAAATATGAAAAGTTTTTATCCACCCCTGTTTCCGCTCCCCCAATAATCTCTCCGCCACGGTCTCGTACCTTAATCCCATGCCGACCTTTTCTTGCAAGGACGCTCCTTTGCTATTCAAAAACACTCCTTTACGCAGCGAAGGTGTGTCCTTATCGGTATTGTTCTTTGCCACAAAAATATCCGGCAT
>CAZYUF010000036.1:0-7990 GCA_964650605.1 uncultured Pseudomonadales bacterium
CGACTTAGTCCAGGTTAATAGTTGAGTTGCCAGCTTTGGGTATTTATTTATTAAGTAACTTAAGCTGTGGGTGCAAAAATCATCAATCTTGGCCCAATTGTCAAAATATTTATCCACCCATCTTTGAAAATTTTTAAAATCTTCCGGCTGGAATTTTTCCCGCCTGCGCCAGATCCAACTGCCGGCAATTGTCGTCAGCTCGTTATAGCCCTCATTAAACATTTTCTCGGCAAGCTTAAACAAATCTGCTTTATTAAATTTTTTCACCTCCGGCCAAAACTTAGCCGCAATTTTTCGCCGGTTCGGTAAACGGACGCCGAAGTTTTTAATCGCTCCTTTAAAAAACCGTCTTTCCCCTTCGCAATACTCAGGGTCAATATTGTTAATTAATTCTCCTTTTATCTGTGAAATGAGATTCATAGTTTAAGCGAAAAAGCTGATTAGAAAAATTCCGGCGATCATCAATATTGCCCCGGTCAGTCTTTGTTTGATTTTTTCTTCTTTTAACACCAGCCAGCCAAGCAGGATGGAAAATAAAATACTGGTTCTTTTAATTGCCATGGCGTAAGTTGCCAAGGTCAAACTCAAGGCTTTGGAAATGAAAAATTGTTCTGCACCGCCAGCTAAGCCTATTATTAATAAAATTAACCACACTATTCGGGTATACTTTTTCATTTCTTTTAGTTTAAAAATTATGACGAGTAAAAAAGTAAACGCGACTACTGTTTTATAAGCAATCGACCAAGTAATTGCCGAAGAATAATTAATTGCCAGTTTGGCAAAACTGCCGGTAATTGCCCAAATTATTGCTGTTGCCAGCATATATTTAGCGCCCGGTTCATGAAACAGTTTTTTTATCGTATAAACGAATTTAGTATTGCCAAAATCAATATTTAGCCAATAAGTCCCTAAAACAATTAAAAGTATCGCTAACCCTCCGATAATAGAAGGAATTTCTTTAATAATCAGCCATCCGGTCAACCACATTAAAAGCGGGGTAAATGACAATAAGGGGGACACCAATGAAATATTGCCTTTTTTCAATGCCTGCAAATAAAAATACATTGCCAGCATATCTAAAGGGAACACAATTAAAACTACCAGCCAGAAATTTCCTGGAAGTTGCGTAAGGGGAATTTGGTGTAATTTATCTATAGGGATTAAAAAACCCAAGCTGATTAAATTCGTCCAAAAAATCAGGCTGACTTTGCTGATATTTTTTAAGCCGATTTTTATTAACAAAGCTTGTCCTGCCATTAAAAAAGCAGCCAAAATTGCCAGAAAGTAGCTCATTGGCAGATTATATCATGAGAAATTTGTGTTAAAATCGCTGGTATGGCTAGATATGTTCTCTCAGAAATTATTCTTAAGCGCTATGCCGATGTTTTAGTCAACTATGCTTTAAATTCCGGCCAGGGAGTTAAGCCGGGCGAAGTGGTCCAGTGTGTTGTACCGGACGTGGCCAAGCCTTTAGCCTTAGCTTTGCAAAACACTTTGCTTCAAGCCGGGGCTCAGCCTTTAATCCGTTTGCTCCCGACCGGTTTTTCCAAAGACTTTTTCTCTCTGGCCAATCAGGACCAGCTGACCTTTTTTCCGGACAAATATTTAAAAGAAAGAGTAAACTTAATTGACCACAATATTGCTATTATCGCCGACCCAGACCCCTTTGAGCTGAAAACCATTGCTCCTCAGAAAATTATTCTCAACCGTGACTCGCAAAAACCCTACAAAGATTGGCTGACCGACAAAGAAGTCCAAGGCAGATTTACCTGGGTCGTTGCTCTGTGGGGCACTGCCGCCAAAGCCAAGCTGGTCGGTTTAAGCTTGAAAAATTATTGGCGGCAGATTATTCAAGCCTGTTTTTTGGATAAAGTTGATCCGATTGCCGAATGGAAACAAATCAGCGTCCTGCAACAGAAAATATTAGTTAAACTCAATACTTTAAATATTCAAAGTATTCATATTAAAGGTCAGGATGTCGATTTAATTATTCAAATTGGTCATAATCGGCAGTGGATAGGCGGGTCCGGCCGCAACATTCCCAGTTTTGAGATTTTTACCTCGCCTGACTGGCGGGGGACCAGCGGTTGGATGAAGTTTAATCAGCCGGTTTACCGTTACGGCAACCTCATTCAAGACATTTATTTAGAATTTAACCAAGGTATTGTTGTTAGGGCAGAAGCAAAAACCGGCAATAAGTTACTGCAAGCGATGCTCAAAAGTCCCAATGCCGATAAATTAGGCGAATTCTCTTTAACCGACAGCCGCCTGTCCAGGATTACTCATATAATGGCCGAAATTTTATTCGATGAGAACATCGGCGGTCCTTACGGCAACAGCCATGTGGCGATCGGTATGGCTTACAAAGATTGTTACCAGGGCGACGGGAAAAAATTAACCGCCAAAGATTGGGACAAGTTAGGCTTTAACGACTCATCTGAACACACTGATTTTATTTCCACAGCTGATAGAACAGTCACCGCTAAACTGTCAAACGGCCGGGAAAAAACTATCTACCAGGATGGGCAGTTTACTTTATGATCATTCAAAACGACCAGCAATTGAGAACCTACCAAAAGGGCGTGGACTTGGCCATGAAAATTCTTCTGCAGCTCAATCAAAGTTTAAAGCCGGGAATTTTGCCGATCGACATTGATCAGTTGGCCTTTAAGCTTTGCGATCAACATCACGTTAAGCCGGCTTTTTTGGGCACCGGCGGCAAACACTCGGTTTACCAACATGCTACCTGTATTTCCGTTAATGACACCGCTGTTCATGGCATTCCCAGTAGCACGGAAGTTTTTAAAATTGGGGATATTGTCAAAATTGACTTTGGGATTATCTATCAGGGTTTTTACACTGATTTTTGTGTTACCGTCGGCCTGAAACAGTTAACCCCGGCTCAAATCAAATTAATTCAAGTGGCTAAAAAAGCGGTCAGAGAATCGATTAGGCAGGCTGTTCCCGGCAATACTACCGGTCATCTTGGCAGCGTCATGCATAGTGTGGCTAAAAAATCCGGCTTTGATGTTTTAAAGCATTATACCGGCCATGGTATTGGTAAAACCTTGCATGACAGTCCGGTTATTCCCGCCCATGGCATTCCCGGGCAGGGTGAACTGCTTCAGCCGGGCATGGTGGTTTGTTTGGAGGCGCAAATAGTCAGCGGTAGTGATCAGGTGGAAGTCGCCGACGACGGTTGGTCAGTTAAAACCGTTGATCACGGTTTAGTCGCCATGTTTGAGTACATGGTCGTGGTCCGGGATAAACCCTTAGTTTTAAATCCTACCTTTGATTGGCCGATTGTGGTTTAACTTGATAGACCGCGCCACGGGTAGAGCCGATTTTAATTACCAACTTCTGTTCTTGAAGTTTTTTTAAATCGTAATGTAGGGTTTTCGGATTGACTGACAAAAACCGCCTCTGAATAAGATCAAAACTAGCGTAAGGGTGGTCCTTAAGAACATTTAATATTTCCCGGCGGCGGAGAGGCAATAAGCTTAGCAATTCCTGATTTAGGAGTTTCTTTAGGGCTTTAAAACTCATTTTATTTCTCTCGATTTTTGCTGAATAAAACGCACTTTTTAATAACCCTTCATTTTTAAGGCGTTCGATTAAATCATCATTGATCACACTTCCATTTTAGAAGATATTGGAAGATACTAGAAAATATTAATTTGCTTGCTGCGGATAATGACATTTTTTCCATTTTTTGCCGGAACCGCACCAGCAGGGATCATTCCGGCCGATTTTTCGCTTGCGTCCCTCCGAAGCCTCTGGTGAAGGGAGATTACCTACAAGGTCCGTCCTTGTAGGCTCTGCCCGTCGTGAGCCGGCGCTGGCAAAAGCTTTGGCAAAATCGCTGGTGAGCGCGGCAGCGGCGGCGGGCGCCGGCGTTTCCGGTTTGGTTTCTTGGACTTGAGGGATGGGTTGAGGCTGCTGGGTTACCTGGACCCGGAAAATTCTTCTGGCGACTTCAAAATCAATCGTGTGGATTAATCGCTCAAACATAGTAAACGCTTCAGCCTTGTATTCCACTAAAGGATCTCTCTGGCCATAGCCGCGCAGGCCGATCCCTTCTCTTAAATCATCGGTCGCGTCCAAATGATCAATCCACAATTTGTCAATCGTATTCAGCATCACTAATTTTTCCACTTGCCGCATCAAATCTTGGCCAACCTGTTTTTCTTTTTGCTCATAAGTTTTATTAACGATTTCTGCCAGCATCTCTTTCACTTTTTCCGTTTCCTGGATTGGTTCCAATTGTTTTAAAATCCGTTTTTGCGAACCGGGATCAAACGGTACAATCATGAGAAAATCAGCCATTACTGTTTCATGATCAGGCATTCTGGTCAGGGGATTAATATTTTTTTCTACCAATTGATCAACTTCTGCTTTCAAAATTCCCTGCATTTTTTCTTTTACCTGCCCTTCAAGGACTTGTTTCCGCCGCTTATAAATCACTTCTCTCTGCTTGTTCATCACATCGTCATATTCCACCAAATGTTTCCGGGAATCAAAATGGAAGCTTTCCACTTTTACCTGCGCCTGTTCGATCGCTTTGGAGACCATCGGATGCTCCAATGGCACATCTTCCGGCATCTTTAAAGTCGTCATTAACTTACTGATTTGTTCTCCGCCGAAAATCCGCATAATATCATCTTCCAGGGACACATAAAACCGGCTGGAACCCGGATCGCCCTGCCTGCCGGCCCGGCCCCTCAGCTGGTTATCGATCCGCCGGGATTCATGCCGCTCCACCCCAATCACATGCAAACCTCCCAATTTAATCACCTTGTCATGTTGTTTTTGCCACTCTTTTTTATCCATGGCCAGCGGATCGCCGCCCAGAACAATATCCACTCCCCGGCCGGCCATATTGGTCGCGAGCATCACGGCTCCGACCTCACCGGCTTTGCTGATAATACTGGCTTCTTTTAAGTGGTTTTTCGCGTTTAAAACCTCATGGGGGATTTTTTTCCGCTTCAGCATTTCGTCAATAATCTGGTTTTTTTCAATTGAAGTGGTCCCGATTAAAATCGGCTGGCCTTGAGTATGCCTTTCCACTACTTCCGCGACAATCGCCGCGTACTTGGCCCGGGTGGTTTTATACACCATGTCCGCCGCATCCTGTCTGATCATCGGTTTATGAGTCGGAATAACCACGGTTTCTAAATTGTAAATTTTTTTAAATTCTTCCGCTTCTGTCGCCGCTGTTCCGGTCATCCCTGATAATTTATCGTACATTCGGAAATAGTTTTGAAAAGAGATCGTCGCCAAAGTTTTTGACTCCTGCTTAATCGTCACATTTTCTTTTGCCTCTATTGCTTGGTGTAAACCTTCAGAAAATCTCCGGCCGAACATTAGTCTGCCGGTAAACTCATCCACAATAATTACTTCATCATCTTTAACCACATAGTCAATGTCTTTTTGGAAATGCTCTCTGGCTTTTAAAGCCTGTTCCAAATGATGGATTGTATCAAAGTCTTTTTCGTATAAATTTTCTATTCCCAGTTTTTTCTCAATTTTTTTAATGCCGTGATCGGTTAAATTAACCGTTTTATGTTTTTCATCGCTTTCGTAATCAGTCTCTTTGGATAACTGGCCGACCAAGGCCGAGAACTGGTAATACTTGCTGGTCGGTTCCGTATCCGGCGCCGAGATAATCAAAGGCGTTCTGGCTTCATCAATTAAAATCGAGTCCACTTCGTCAACAATCGCAAAATTGTGGCCTCTTTGCACCATTTGATTAAGCTGCTGTACCATATTGTCCCGTAAATAATCAAAGCCGAACTCATTATTCGTGCCGTAAGTAATATCTGCCCGATAAGCCTCCTGCCGGCTGACTTCTTTTAAGTGTTTTAACTTAGGATCTGCCATCGCTTCGTCAGTAAAATCAGGCTCATAGCGATAAGCTTTTTCATGCACAATCACTCCCACGGATATACCCAAGCAATCAAATATCGGTCCGTTCCAGCCGGCATCTCTTTGGGCCAGATAATCATTGACCGTCACCAAATGGCAGCCTTTTTCGCTTAAAGCATTTAGATAAAGTGCCGGAACGGCCGATAGGGTCTTTCCTTCTCCGGTTTTTTGTTCAGCGATTTTACCCTCGTGAAAACTAATCGCCGCCATCAGCTGTTCGTCAAACGGTCTTAAGCCGATGGTTTTTTCCGCCGCCGCCCGGACTAAGGCGAATGCTTCCGGTAATAAATCATTAAGCGTTTCGCCTTTTTTTATTCTGTCTTTAAATCCTTCTGTTTTTTCCCTGAAGGCCTTTGGCCTTTCCACTTGGTTGATTTTTTCCGCCAAAACCCTAAGCTTTTTTACTTCCCGTTCATTAGTATCCAAGAGCTTATTCAAAAATTTAAACATCTTATTCTAAAACCAGCCAAAAATGAGCAAGTTGCTGCGCGTCCTCATTAAAGTGATTTCTCCGAATACTTTTTCTAATTCTTTAATAAAGCCTTTTGCTTCTTCTTTATGTTCTTTGAAAAATAAATGGTTATAGATTACTGTCCCATTATGGGTCAGCAGTTTAGTTAAAGCCGTAAAAAATTTTTTACTTTTAAAGCCTTTCGGTATCTGATCGCCGATAAAAGCATCAACAATAATTAAATCAAATTTTTTCAGCCTTTTCTGTTTAGCTAATTTGTCTGCATATTTATCTCCGTCATCAATGGCTATTTTTAAATTTTTAATTGTCGCCAGGTTAAAATAGCACTGAGCGGCATTAATTACCTGTTCATCAATTTCCACCCCGGTCATTTGTGCCTGGGGGTAATATTTTTGAATGGCAAAACCCACATCGCCGCAGCCCAAGCCGATGATTAACACCTGTTCCACCTTTTGCCCTCTTTTTTTAACTTGGCCGATGGCTTTATTCCAGACTTTTTGCATTAATCTGCCTGATTGCAGCATGCCGCCTATAATCAGCCGCGGCCGGTTAAATGCCATGATCACTTGGATTAAACCATTGTGCGGCGAGCGGTATTCTTTAATCGTTTGCATGGTTAAATAGTTTTTCAGCCAGCATTTCATATTTGTTTTTTCCCGATATATTTTTGTAAAACTTTCGGAATTTCGATATGCCCGTCTTTAGTTTGGTAATTCTCCATAATGGCTATCAGCGTCCGGCCGATGGCGAAACCCGTGCCGTTTAAGGTGTGGACATACTGCCGCTTATCTTTGTCTTTAAATTTAATATTTAACCGCCGGGCTTGGAAATCGGTACAGGATGAAGTCGAGGTTAATTCCCGGTATTGATTCTGGCCGGGCAGCCAGGCTTCCAAATCGTACTTTCTGGCTGCCGGCGCTCCCAAATCACCGCTGCACATTTTCACTACCTGGTAGGGGATTTCCAAAGCCTGCAGCAGCTCTTCTTCAGTCTTCAGTAAAAACTCGTGTTCTTTATCGCTGTCTTCCGGTTTGGTAAACGAAAACATCTCCACTTTATCAAACTGGTGTACCCGCAAAATTCCCCGGGTGTCTTTACCGTAAGTGCCGGCTTCCCGCCTGAAACAAGTGGACCAGCCCATGTACCGCCTGGGCAAATCTTCCGCTTTAAAAACTTCGCCGCTGTGCAGCGGCCCGATCGCTTGTTCCGACGTGCCCACTAACACCTGGTTATCTTTATCAAAAATATACATTTGTTCATCGCCCCCGTGTTCCAGATAACCCATGGCCTGCATCATCTCGGTTTTAATCAATACCGGCGGCACCACCGGGATAAACCCTTTTTTGGTTAAGGTTTCCAAGGCCAGATTAACTAAAGCCATTTCCAACCTGACCCCGTCGCCTTTTAAATAGGCAAACCGACTGCCGGAAACCTTTGCCGCCCGGCCAATATCAATCATGCCTAATTTTTCTCCCAGCTCCGCGTGATCTTTGACTGCAAATTCAAACTTTCTGATTTTGCCCCATTTCCTGACCACTTCATTTTCCGCTTCGTTTTTACCCGCCTTCACGTCTTTGGCCGCCGGATTGGGAA
>CAZYUF010000037.1:0-5826 GCA_964650605.1 uncultured Pseudomonadales bacterium
AAAATTAAATCAATTGTCGTCAAAGAATTTCAGGGCATCGATCATCTGCCGGATTCTTTAACAGCCTTAATTTAAAAAGCGTATTCCTGTTTTACTTTTTCCGCCAGCATCATTTTCATCAGGGATTGGTAGGGTACATCCCGATTATTGGCCATGATTTTTAAAGCGGCCAATAATGATTCCGGCAGCCTGATGGTGATCGGCCGTGTTGACGGTTTTAATTGGGATAAATCCAGTTTAACTTCTTCAAAAGTATCAAAATAATCGGTCAGGTCATGAGTTGTCCAAAATTCTCGTTCCTGATCTTCATTTTTGAACCGGGGAATTTGTTTGATTTTCTTATTTTTTATCATAAATTTTCCTTTCTTTTCTGCTCAAATCACGAGCAGAGATAATTCTTATCTTATTATTTCTGAAGGTAAAAATTATAAATAATTGTCTTTTTATTCTTGTTTTTCCGATGGCAATATATCTTTTTTCTTTTTGTGAATGTTTTTTGTCTCGCAGGGTATGTAGAGGCTTATTGAAAAAAATCTGTTCACATTCATGATAGCTGACTTTATGTTTGATTAAATTTTTCTCCTTATTGCCTTTATTCCAGTCAAATTTATTGGGAATAATTTTTATTATTTTAGGCATTGTGTATGTAATGATACAATACATCATAATATTTTGTCAAGAATCAAATTCTGTTAAAATAATCTATGCTTCCATTTGGTCACACTGCTGTTGGTTATTTAATCGCCAAAAAATCCAGGCAAAAATTAACGCTAAAAGAAATTGTTTTAGTCGTCGTAGCCGCCAATATTTTTGACTTGGATTTTTTCTTGCTCACTATTTTAGGAATAACCGGCGGCCAACATCATTATTATCTTGGGCATACTCCCTTAATAGGTTTGATTTATTGGCTGATTATATATTTGGCTTTCCGACATAAATTCCCCCGGCAAATTTTTGTGTTAGTTGCGTTGGCGTTGTTAAGCCATTTAGTCATCGATGATTTTAGTTATTGGTTGACGCTGGTTGGTTTAGAAAAAGACGTTTCCTCACAAGTTAACTGGTTTTTTCCTTTTACGCAGAAAAATCCACCCTTGGAACCGCTTACCAATTGCGAAGTTTTAAAAATATATTTGTTTCAAGCCCCCTAAACTGTTTTATTTGGAAATTATTGTTGCGATTACTGCCTTGGTCGTTTTCTTTCGTGCTAAAATACGAGCGCGATGAAAAAGGCTAAAACTTACTTTATTTATACCTTCGGCTGCCAGATGAATAAAAGCGACTCGGAGCGGATTGCCGGCGACTATCAAACCAGGGGATTTCAGCCGGCCAAAAATGTTAAAGAAGCCGACGAAATTGTGATTAATACCTGTTCCGTGCGTAAATCCGCCGAAGATCGGGTCATCGGCCTACTTTTAAATTTAGCCAAAAATAAAGGCAAGAAAAAGATAATTTTAACCGGCTGTATGATTCATTACGGCCGCCGCCGCCTGCTGGAAATGTTGCCCCAAGTGGACGAAATTTTGCCCATTAACGAGGTCGGTTTTAATTCTCCCTCAATCCGGCGCGATAAAATTAATGCCTGGGTGCCGATTTCTAATGGCTGCAACTCCTTTTGCTCCTACTGTATCGTCCCTTATTCCCGCGGCCGGGAAACCTCCCGTCCGGAAAAAGATATTCTTGATGAAATCCGCCAACTAATTGATAAAGGCTACACCGAAATTACCTTGTTAGGCCAAAATGTTAATTCTTTTGGTTTGGATAAAATTGGGATTGGTCTGCGCAAAGCCCGGCCGCGCCAGGGCATTCCGCCGTTTGTTGAATTATTGGAAAAAGTTTGCCGCTTTAATAAATTAAAGAAAATCAGATTTATGACTTCCAATCCTTGGGATTTTTCCGACGCCCTGATTGACTGTATTGCCCAGCATCTGCAAATTGACCGTTTTGTCCATCTGCCGGTCCAGTCCGGCTCCAACAGAATTTTAAAATTAATGAACCGCGGCTATACCTGGCAGGATTATTTAAAATTAGTTAAAAAATTAACTGCCAAAGTTAAGGATTTAACTTTAGGTACCGATATTATTGTCGGTTTTCCCGGCGAAACCGAACCAGATTTTCAGGCTACGGTTAACTTGGCTAAGAAGGTTAATTGGCAGGTAGCTTTTGTCGCCCGCTATTCGCCCCGGCCGGGAACTGCGGCTGCCAAAATGGCCGATGATGTTTCCGCGGCCGAAAAAAAACGTCGCTGGCAGATTTTAGAAAATTTAATTAATCAGCCTTATTTAACCAACCGGCCAAAAGTAATCAAATGACTAAAATTTTAATTATCTGCGGACCGACGGCGACCGGCAAGACCAAGCTGGCCGTGAAGCTGGCTCAAAAATTTAACGGCGTGCTTATTTCTGCCGATTCTCGCCAGGTTTTCCGGGGCATGGATATTGTTACTGGCAAAGACAAACCCAAAGGCGTTACTATCTACGGTTATGATTTAATTAAGCCGGATGAGGATTTTTCCGTCGCCCATTTTGTCAAATATGCCCGCGCTTTAATTAATCAAATTAGTTCGTCGGCCGGCGGATTTCCGATTATCGTCGGCGGTACCGGGTTATATCTAAACTCTTTAGTCAGTCCGCCGCAAACCTTAACCGTGCCTCCCAATTGGCCCCTGCGGAAAAATTTAGCCAATTTTTCCGCTCGTAAATTACTTAAGCTGCTTAAGCAACTTAATCCGGGTCGGTTGGCGCAAATGAACCATTCGGATCAGCAAAACCCCCGCCGTTTAATCCGCGCCATCGAGGTTAACCTGCAAGGACAGTCCCTGCAGGTTCCGAACCTGCAGGCGGAATTCGATGTTTTATGGATTGGTTTGACTGCCGATAAAACCACATTAGCTGAAAAAATAGAAGCGCGGGTAAAACAAAGGGTTAAGGCCGGCGCTGTCAAAGAATGGCAGCGGCTGAAGAAAAAATACCGGGCAAATCTGCCCTCAATGTCTGCCCTTGGCTACCGCCAGTTGCCGGATGTTGATAAATGGATTCTGGCCGAACAGCAGTATAGCCGCCGCCAGCTGACCTGGTTTAAGAAAAATTCCCATATTCATTGGTTTGATATCACTCAGGCCTTTCAGATTCCGGTAGTCAACTTAGTTAAAGCTTGGTATACTAAAAAATAATATGGAATCTACCAAAAAAGTCGAGATTTCTTCCAAAACGATTGTCTTTACTGTTTTTTTCTTAATCTTCATGTGGTTTTTATACAGGATTCGTTACTTACTGCTTTTACTCTTTATCGCCGTTATTTTTATGTCGGCCTTAAGTCCTTTAGTGGATAAACTGGAAAAACGGAAAATCCCCCGGGCATTAGGGACGCTTTTTTTCTACATCTTAATTATTACCGTTATTAGTCTGGGAATCGCTTCTTTGGTACCGCCCTTGGTGGAACAATCAACCCGGTTAGTTGCCAGCTTTCCCGAGGATATTAACCAGCTGACCAAAGGTCTCATTAATATGTCAGTCTTACAGCCTCATCTTCAGGCTCTGCCTGAACAAATTCTTAAAATTGCCCTTGGAGCTTTAAATAATATTATTGGTTTACTGACTTTCTTGGTAATTCTTTTTTATCTGATTATGGAGCGGAAAAATCTAAAAAAATATTTGCTCTTTCTTTTCGGTAAAAACGCCAAGGAAGAACACGCGGAAATTTTTATTTCCAAGCTCGAGCATAAACTCGGCGGCTGGGTGCGCGGTCAGTTAACCCTGATGTTTATCGTTGGCTTGTTATCTTATTTTGGTTTGACTTTTTTGGGTGTCGAGTATGCCATTCCTTTAGCCTTTTTAGCCGGACTTTTGGAAGTTATTCCCACCATTGGTCCGACTCTTTCCGCCATTCCCGCTGTTTTGGTCGCCCTGGGCGGATCGCCGGTTTTGGCTCTGGCCACGCTGGCGCTGTATGTATTAATTCAGCAGCTGGAAAACAACTTGATTGTTCCCAAAGTTATGTCCAAAGCCGTTGGCTTAAGCCCTTTAGTGGTTATCTTGGCTTTAATTGCCGGGTTTAGGATTGCCGGCATCGCCGGTGCGGTTCTCTCGGTGCCGACAGTTTTATTAACCGAAATAATTATTAACGATCTCTATAAACTTCATTATCGAAAATGAAGCTGTTGTTAACTTCTGCTGGTTTGGTTAATCAACCAATTATTGATGCCTTAGCTGATTTAGTCCAAAAGCCGTTTAAAGAATTAAAGCTCGCCTTCATTCCAACGGCCGCCAATGTTGAACCAGGCGGCAAAGAGTGGCTGATTGACGATTTAAATAATTGTAAAAAACTAAACTTTAAACAAGTGGATATTATCGATATTTCCGCTGTTTCTAAAGCCATTTGGCAGCCGCGTTTGGAGCTGGCAGATATTTTATTTTTTGGCGGCGGCAACACTCATTATTTAATGTCTTGGATCGAGAAATCAAGCTTAAAAGCTTTATTAACTGATTGGTTGAAAACTAAAATCTATCTTGGTTTATCTGCCGGTAGCGAAATTGCTTGCCGTAAACGGTCAGATAAATATAATGCTCATTTTTTCGGCGAACCAAACAATAATAAAGAGTATGAGTGTTTAGGTTTGGTGAATTTTCAAATTATTCCTCATCTAAATTCTCCTTATTTTCCCAATGACCGTCTTCCTCGAATAGCTCAGATTGCTCCGGAAATGAAAACACCCGTTTATGCTCTGGATGATAATTCTGCCGTCAAAGTTGACGGTGATAAGGTTGAAATCATCTCCACCGGCGCTTGGCAGAAGTTTAACTAAAATTTAAAGCTCTTAATTTTTTTGATTATTTCTTCTTTGATTTTTCCCCAACTGACATCTTGATGCATTCTTGGCATTGGTTGGTTTTCAGCATTGTCAAAATATACCAATGATTTTAATATATGCGGCAAGTTATAGTTCGTCTTTGAATATTTTTTATCCAGCTCCTTAAATAATTCTTCAAAAGAAAAATGTTTTAACAGAAAATAAATATCAATAAAATCTTTTTTGCTTCCTCTCATACCGATTGTTTGTAGTTTAGTGCAGGCAATATCAATCAGCGAACTTAAATTAATATTTTGCCAGTCAATTATTGGCTCAAGTAATGGATAAGGATATTCTAAAAATTGCAGCTTAATTCCTGTAAGGCTAGTGTTTAATGTTCCTTCGCTTATTTCGGTGCCTTCCAGTTTTCCAAAAACTTCTATTTTTGCCTGTAATTTAATTGGGTCAAAATTATTTTCAGTAAACCAATCTAAATCTTCTGATTCGCGGTGGCCTAAAAATAAAGACAAAGCTGTGCCGCCGGTCAGATAAAAATCATGTAACCAGTCTGGATTTTTGTCTTGTAATAGGGAAATTAATTCTTTAGTCTTTAGCGGCAGGGTATTAACAAAAAAATCGTTCATGAAAGGTAAATTTTCCAGAAATTGGCCGATTTGGGACTGAGCTTTAGTGAATTAAGTTGCTGTTTTAAGGCGCTTTTATTAGTTGTTTGTAGCAACCATTCTGCGGCCTCGCGATCACCTTTTTCCAAAATAGTTTGGGTAATATATTGTTGGTGGTTTTGCCAGTTAAGCTCGTTAAGATTATCACCCCAAAAGTATTTCGTGACGTATTTCGGCAGAGAAGGAATCATAAATATATTATACGCTTCTTGAGGAAAAAATGCTAGGAAGCTGTAAGCCGGATTCTGTTCCGCCAGTTGGCGGATGATGACATCTCTCTATGCCTTCAAACTTTGAGTCTCGGGGAAGCGTCCTGATAACGACTCATTCGGAAGTTGCTGCGGGGAGAATTACCCT
>CAZYUF010000037.1:5926-7531 GCA_964650605.1 uncultured Pseudomonadales bacterium
GGACTCGTCTCTGTGGCTTCACTGTCTCCGTTGGCCATGCCCAGCGGAGCCAAGGCTTTCGCCAAGCACCCTGCTTCCAGCAGTCCGGACTTTCCTCCCTCGATGGGTAAACCCTATCGGGGCGTCACCACGCTTCCTAGCGTGCTAATTATACCAAATTAGGCTACAATTATTTTAAAGAAGGGAGGTGATTAATTAATGAACTCATCGCTCAGCACTATTAGTAATTGGCAGGAAGCCATCTTTGTTGCCGCCGCTAATATTTTTACTCAATTTTTTAATTTTTTACCCAGTCTTTTTGGCGCTTTATTGATTTTTGTCATCGGTCTGATTTTGGCCAAATGGGCCAAAGCGATTATTGTTAAAGTTTTATCTGCCGTTAAACTTGACAAGATTTCCCGGAAAATCGGTCTGGAGCCGTTTTTGTCTAAGGCTGATGTCAAACTTAAAGTCGAAGTCATTATCGGCGAGATTGCCCGCTGGCTGATCATCATTGTTTTCTTTATGGCCGGCGTCAATGTCTTGGGTTTAACTACGGTTGGCTCAGTTTTAGCCAGCGTCTTAAGTTTTATCCCCAGCATCGTTTCGGCAATTTTAATCTTAACCGTCGGCGTTTTACTGGCGGGTTTGGTTGAAGGCCTGATCAAAGGCGCGGTCAATCAAATCGACCCCAAAACCGGCCGGTTGTTAAGCAAAGTTGCCAGCTATCTGGTCGTGATTGTCGCTGCTTTGGCGGCCATCAACGAGCTTGGTATTGCCCAATCCTTAATTAACATTTTATTTATCGGCATCATCACCACTTTGGCTTTAGGCATTGGCCTGGCCATTGGTTTGGGTGCTAAAGACTTAGTTTCCAAAATGTTAATGGATTGGTATAGCAAAGGCAAGAAAAAATGACGCTGATTCAGGCTTTAATCTTAGGCCTTTTGCAAGGTCTGACTGAGTTTTTGCCGGTTTCCAGTTCCGGTCATTTAGTTATTGCCCAGCATTTTTTTGGTTTCCTTACCCCGCCGGTTTTTTTTGATATTCTCCTGCATCTGGCCACGGCTTTGGCAATAATTATCGTGCTCTGGCGGCCGCTGCTTTCTTTAGACAAAAAAACCTTTGGTTTTATCTTACTGGCCAGTCTGCCGGCCGGAATCATTGGTATCCTCTTAAACTCATCGATCACTGCTCTTTTTTCCTCTGTAAAATTAGTCGCCGTCGCCTTACTGATTACCGGCTTGCTGTTATTTTTAACCCGCTATTTTTTCTCTCAAGCGAAGAACACCCGCTTGACTTGGAAAAACACTCTGTTTATTGGTTTGTTTCAGGCAATAGCGATTATTCCCGGCATCTCCCGTTCCGGCAGCACTATCAGCGCCGGTATTTTTGCCAAACTCCGGCCCGAGCTGATCTTTAACTTTTCCTTTTTATTAGCCTTGCCGGCTATTTTTGGCGCCGCCTTCCTGCAGTTAAAAGACTCAAATTTTTCTTCTTCTCTGCTGGGCTTGCCTTTAGCAATCGGTTTTTTCGCCGCCTTTATTTCCGGCCTGTTTGCCCTAAAAATCTTGAAAAAATTCGTCTCCCGGGGTCAGTTTTCCTTCTTTGCTTATTACTGCCTGG
>CAZYUF010000038.1:0-7511 GCA_964650605.1 uncultured Pseudomonadales bacterium
ATGATTATCCACAATCGCGCGGCCGGCGAAGACACTTTAGATACCTTAAAACATTTTTGTGCTGGTGACGGACAGTATCCGAGAGGCGTGTTTCACTGTATTTCAGGGAGTAAAAAACTGCTGACTAAGATTTTAGGCTTGGGATTTTATGTTGGGATTGATGGCAATGTCACTTATAGTCAAGAGGTGCAGGCGTTAGTTAAGATCGCGCCCTTGAACAGAATTTTATTGGAAACTGACGCTCCGTATTTATCGCCAAAACATGACGGCAGCCGGAATTTTCCCCAAAGTGTTAAAATAGTCGCACAATTTTTAGCGAAACTAAAGGGTACTTCAATTAATCAAATTGAGGCAAAAACAACTAAGAATGCAAAGAAATTATTTAAGTTCCAATAAGGACGCACCTTCACTGCGTAAAGGAACGTCCTTGTAAATCATATGAGGCAGTGGTTGATTAATCACGAAAAAAAAGTAATCAGGTTTTTAGAGATGATGCCGGGATTGATTTCCTGGTCGTTAATTATTTTTCCGTTTTGGGGAGCTTTTCTAGCGCCGACTTTAGTAGCTTACTATATTATTGCTTTTGACGTTTACTGGCTATACCGATCAGTGTGGACAGCCGCCTTGGCCCTGATGGCCCATTTCCGGATTAAGGCCGCTTTGGCGTTTAACTGGCTTGAGGAAGCCCAGTCGTTTTTAGATTGGCGCCGAGTGCAACACATTATCGTTATCCCCACTTACCGGGAACCATTGTCAACTTTACGAAGAACTTTACAAAATTTAACCAAACAGACTTTTCCAAGAGAAAATTTATCGATTGTGGTGTCTTTTGAGGCCAGAGAGGGAGAAATAGTTAAAGAAAAAGCGAGAAAATTAAAAAATGAGTTTAAAAACAGATTTGGTAATTTAATGATGGTGTTCCATCCGGATTTGCCCGGAGAGGTTAAGGGTAAATCAGCTAATGTTGCCTGGGGGGCGAAACTGGCCAAACAAAGACTGATCGACCAACAAAAACACAAGATAGATTATGCCACGATTACTTCCAATGACGCCGATGCTTTAGTCCACCCGCAGTATTTTGCTTACTTAACTTTTAAGTTTTTAGATGACCCAAGAAGATATGAAAAGACTTGGCAGTCGGCGATTCAGTTTTACAATAATATTTGGAAATTGCCGGCGGCAACCAGAGCTTACAACCGGATGTCCAGCGTGGTCCAGACAAGTATTTTACTCAGAAAAGACCGGCTGATTAATTTTTCCACTTATTCGATCAGCTTAAAGCTGGTGGATAAGGTCGGCTATTGGGATACAAACGTGATTCCGGAAGATTACCGAATGTTTTTCAAACTGTTTTATGCCACTAAGGGCAAGTTGGAAGTAGAGCCGATCTTTTTACCGTCATTTTGCGACGCCGCTGAAGCCAAGGGTTTTTGGAAAACAATGAAAAACCAATATGAGCAGGTGAAGCGCTGGGCTTGGGGAGTAAGCGACGATGCTTATATTATTTACAAATGGCTGACAGTACCGAAAATGCCGCTGGTGGAAAAAAGCATCAGGTCTTTCTATGTGGTCAAAGACCATATTTTATGGCCGGTAAACTGGTTTGCGATTACTTTGGGGGCGAATATTCCCCCTTTGTTAAACAAGGATTTTGGCCGGACGATTATCGGCAGGACTTTACCCCAGGTATGTTCGGGAATCTTGACCTTGTCTTTAGTGGCACTGGCGGCAATTATTTTTGTTGATTGGCGGCAAAAACCCCAGGCCCCGAAGGGAACAACCTGGTGGAGAAAGGCGTTAATGCCCTTTGAGTTTATTTTACTGCCGGTGGTCGGGTTTTTCTTTACTGCCCTGCCGGGTTTAGATGCCCACACCCGCCTACTTTTGGGCCGCTATCTGGAGTACCGGGTAACAGAAAAAGTTTAAACAATGTTACAATTATTTTATGCTTAAAAAGCTGAAGGCCTGGATTGAAAAAAACGAAGGCTTAATCTTAATTTTATTGCTGGTGATAGTTTTGCGGATTCCGTCTTTGTTTGAACCTTACTGGTACGGCGATGAAGGAATTTACCTGGTGCTGGGCCAGGCCTTAAGAAAAGGTTTGGTATTTTACCGGGATATCCATGATAATAAACCGCCGTTGTTGTATTTATTGGCAGCCATCGCCGGGAATGTATTTTATTTCCGGTTGATATTAATGGTTTGGTTTGGAACAGCAGCGGCGATTTTCTTCAAGTTAATGCAAGTAATTTTACCTTTGAAAAAACCGGCCTGGTACGGAGCAACTTTAGCCATGGTTGTTTTAACGACGATGTTTGAAGGCAATGTGGCCAACGCCGAGATTTTTATTGTCCTGCCGGTAGTTTTAGCCATGCTGATGGTGGTTAAAAAAACTAAACATTGGTTCGGAATAGGTTTATTGTTCTCGGCCGGATTTTTATTTAAAGTCCCGGCGGCATTTGATTTGGGGGCATTAATAATCTGGTTAATGATGTTTGAGAAAAATAGTTTAAGGAAAATCTGGGCGGTGGGCTGGGGTTTTATTTTACCGATTTTAGGAACCATAATTTACTACGGCGCGGCGGGAGGATTAGAGCCTTATGTCCGTTCGGCTTTACTGCAAAATATTGGTTATTTAAGCTCTTGGGGGGCGAGCAAAGACGGCCTGATGAATCGCGGCATAATAATCGCGGTCTTCTTGGCGATGTTTTATCCGCTGGCTAAAAAATTTAAATTATCCAGATGGGCAAGTTTAGTGGTGATCTGGTTTTTGCTGGCAATGTATGGGGCTTTATTATCAGAAAGGCCGTATCCTCATTATTTAATCCAGCCGGCTGTCCCCGGGGCCTTACTTCTGGCCTTATTTTTATACAGCAGGCGGAGGGTGTTAAGGTTAATAATTGTAATCGTGGGAATATTGAGCGGCTGGTGGTGTTATCAAATGAAGTTTTGGAGTTATCCGATTCTGCCTTATTATGTTAACTTTGGGCAATATATTGCTGGGCAAAAGAGCCTGGAAGGGTATCGAAACTTTTTTGATCCACGGGTGAATCAAAGTTACCAGTTGGGCGAATATATAAAGAGAACAACCTTGCCTCAGGACCGGGTATTTATTTGGGGAGACGAACCGGGAATTTATGCTTTGGGGGAAAGACTGCCGGTCGGCAGATACACCGTGGCTTATCATATTGTGGATTTTAATGGCTATGAGGAAACGATGAGGGCCTGGGAAAAACAGCCGCCAAAGGTAGTCTTGGCAATGGATTATGAAAAACGGCCCTTTAAAGAAATGGAGCTGAAGTTAGCGACTGATTATGTTTTGGCCGGAAAGATTGACCAGGCCCGGATTTACCGGCTTTTGGAGGGAACCCCACTCCGCTAAACCTGCCTGCCGGCAAGGCAGGGCTACGCGGGGCAAGCTATGAAAAAGATTGAACAGATTAAAATTTATTATAAACAGGTTGATAATTTAGCTTTAGATAAAACCGCTAAACTGGGCTTAAAAATAGTATTTTTGAGTTTAGCCGGCAATTGGTTATGGCTGGCGGCCTGGTGGCATAAACTGCCGCCGGAAGTTCCCCTGCTTTACAGCCGGGCTTATGGAGAAGCCCGATTAATCAGCCAGTGGGGTTTGTGGCTGCTGCCGGTTTCCAGTTTAATCATTAATTTAATTTCCATCAGGCTGGCCGGCGGCTTAATTGAAAAAGATAAATTATTAGCGCAAATTTTAGTCTGGCTGGCGGCTTTAACCACGACAATGGCGCTGGTTGGCTTAATTAAAATTGTCCTCTTGGTTGTTTAAAAATATGGCTTTAATTCAATTAATTAAACCGCTGGTTTTAGCCTTTTTAATTTCGATAATCTTAACTCCCCTGGTGATTTGGGTTTATAAAAAATTGGGGTGGCTGGATGACCCTAAAACTCAAGTTCATCCCAAAGTAATTCATCAATATCCGGTACCCAGGGGCGGCGGAGCAGTAATTTTTTTAAGCATTTTAATCGCTTGCGTCTGGTTTTTGCCGATCGACAAACATTTAATCGGCATACTTTTAGGGGCTTTGGTGTTAACAGTTGTAGGAGTAATCGATGATGTAAAAAATTTAAACCCTTATCAACGATTGGGCTGGGGCTTTCTAGCCGCCGGGATTGTAGTGGCGGCGGGGATCGGCGTACCCTATATCAGCCATCCTTTTAAGGCCGGGGCGGTGATTAATTTATCGCAACCGCAAATACCGATATATTTGTTGGGACAGTGGCGGACAATCTGGGTTTGGGCAGACTTGATGGCTTTAGTCTGGATTGTGGGAACAATGAACTTTGTTAATTGGTCTAAGGGTTTAGACGGCCAACTGCCGGGCATTGTGGTGGTGGCCGGCATAGTGATCGGACTGCTTAGTTTAAGATTTGTAGACGATATTACCCAATGGCCGGTGATGGTGGTAGCTTTTATTCTGGCCGGGGCTTATTTAGGATTTTTGTTGTTTAATTTTTATCCGCAAAAAATTATGCCCGGTTATGGCGGCGGGACTTTGGCAGGATATTTTTTAGCGGTTTTGGCAATTTTATCAGGGGCCAAGGTGGCCACGGCAATTTTAGTTTTAGGGGTGCCAATGTTAGACGCAATTTACAGCATCATCAGAAGGGTACTGTCCGGAAAATCTCCGGTTTGGGGCGACCGGGGGCATTTACACCACAAGCTGATGGATTTAGGTTGGGGTAAAAGAAGAATCGCGGTGTTTTATTGGCTGGTGTCGGCCATATTAGGATTATTAGCTTTAAAATTGAACAGTCAATATAAACTCTATACAATGGTGTTGCTAGCAGTAATTATCGGAGGCGGCTTAATATGGCTCAATATGGCTACTTACTCGTTAAAGAAGCCAGACCGAGACAGTGGTTAAAAAACCTAAGCTTATATACGGGCTTGGTGTTTTCCGGCTGGTTATTTACAGCGGATAAGTTTTGGACGGTAACGACCGCCTGGATAATTTTTTCGATTTTAACCAGCTCGGTATATATTTTTAATGACATTGTCGATGTTAATTCGGACAGAAACCACCCCTTTAAAAAATTCAGGCCGATTGCCTCCGGCCAACTGCCGATAGGGATCGCTTTGTTTTTTAGCTTAAGCGGAGTGTTTTTAAGCCTGGCTTTGGGGTGGTCTTTATCCTATTTTTTATTTTTAGTCATGATCGCCTATTTGATTTTACAGTTTGTTTATACCACCTGGTTAAAACATCGCCCGATTCTAGATGTAATGGCGATTGCTGCGGGATTTTTAATGAGAGTTTATGCCGGCGCGTTTATTATCGGCGTCCATATCAATGTTTGGCTTTTATTGTGTATTATTTCCTTCTCGTTATTTCTGGCGATCGGGAAAAGAAGGAGCGAGCTGACCTTGCTGCAGGGAAAGCTGAGGAGCAGAAAAGTCCTGGGCCGGTATCCGGAAAAATTGCTGGATTTGTACACGGTGATGTTTGCCAATACCACCTGGCTGACTTACGCCTTATTTACCTTTATGCTGCCGGCGTTTAGTTTTAAAGGCAGGGCGTTAACCTGGCTATCATATTTACCGAATACTTTCCGGTCGGAAAAATGGCTGATGCTAACCATTCCGGTGGTAATTTACGGAGTAATGAGGTATTTACAGTTGATTTATGAGAAAAATCAGGGCGAGTCGCCGGAGAAAATATTGACAGCCGATAAGCCAATGTTAATCACGGTCAGCCTGTGGGGGTTAATGGTAATCGGGATTTTGTACGGGTTAGGATAAACTGTACTTGACAACGTACAATGTTTTGTACTAATATTAGTACATATGAATAATTTAACTGTCTCTTTAGATCAGCTAGTCCCCTTTTCCCAGGCGCGGGCCAATCTGGCGGATGTTGTCGACAGGGTAAAAAATACAAAATTTTTAGTTCTTACCAAAAGGCAGAAGCCGGCAATTGCTTTCGTGGACACTAATTATTTAGCTAAATTAATTTCTATTTATAAAAAGTGGCAAAGAGAAACTGAATTTTCCACCATTATGGGCCTGGCTTCCAAAGATAATGTCAGCGAAAATCAAGTAATGCAGGATGCAATTCAAGCGGTTGCCTCCGTCAGAAAACGGACTAAAAAACAATGGCAAAAAGGATAAAAGTTGTTTTAGATACTAATGTTTTAATCAGCGCTTTCATCGCCAATATTAATTCTTCTCCCCGAATAATTTTTGATTTTTTCTGCAGGGAAAAATTAATGGTGGTTACCAGTAAAGAATTATTAAATGAATTAAGCCGCTCGCTTCATTATCCAAAAATTAAAAAGATTTATAAGTTGTCAAATCGGTCAATTATTCAGTATCTGCAGTTTTTACAGCAAACTACCCATAGAGTTATAATCAAAAATTTTCCTCAGATAATTAAGACTGATCCTGACGATAATCTGATTTTAGCCTGCGCTCTTGCCGGAAAAGCTGATTTTATTGTTTCCGGGGACAAACATCTCTTAAGGCTAAAAAAATATCGCGGAATTAAAATCGTAGCGCCATTGGAATTTGTCCAGCTTTTACAATAATTTACTCGAACTTTTCCGCGTATTTGCCGGAGATCCAGCCATTTTTCCCGGTGGCATATTCGATCTGATACCAGCCGGATTTTTCGTCAACTAAAGGAAAACTCTCGCCATGATCAACCTTGGTTAATTCTTCAGCGGCAGTGGAAGCTTCGGCCCTCACCCTGACCCAGCCGGTGTCCGGCGAGTCAATGGTGACGTAGGGTTTGGCCGGGGTGGTGGTAGAACCGGTCTTGGGTGAGGCCTTGGGGGTGGGGCTGGGTTTGGGCGAGGCAGCCGCAGTAGCTTCTGGTTGGGTTTCGGCGTCCACCGGCGGCACAACCGCAGCCCGGGCTAATTGAACCGAAACAATCAGTTTATTCCCCTTAACTGTCTTAGCTTTGATAGTTTTATCTTTATAACCAGGAGAGGAGATAAGCAAAATGTGGTCGCCTTCGGTAATTTTGTCCAAAGAAATCGGAGCAAAGCCTTTGGGCTCGCCGTCCAGATTAACCACGGCGCCATCCGGGGTGGTGACAACAGAAATAGAGGTGGCGTTTTTATCAGCACTGGTCTCAAAAGAAAGAATTTCGCCGGAAGAATCGTCTTGGGTTAAACCCAGCTCCCGATTAACAACGGTTAAAATGCCCGGACTTAAAGTCACCCGCCCCTCCCAGGGATTGAGGGCTTGGCCGGATGATTCGGGAACAATTTTCAAAACATAGTCGCCTGGTTTTAACTTTTCGTTATAATAAGGCGTTTGACCTAAATGTTCTCCGTCCAGAAAAATAGTGGCCTGGGGAGTAGTAGAAACAGACAAGGCGGATTTTTTCCGTCCGGGCAGAGTACAACCGGTCAACAAAACAGTTAAGGACAAAAGGCTAAGGCCAATAAGAAGTTTTTTCAGCATCAGAGAAATCTTAACAAAAAATCTGCTAAAATACAAATGCACGGCCTAGTGGCGAAGCGGTAACGCA
>CAZYUF010000039.1:0-7432 GCA_964650605.1 uncultured Pseudomonadales bacterium
CATCGATAAACATAAATCCGGTTTGTCCGCGCTGGAAGTTTCCATGACCAAACTTCATGCCGGCGGCAAGTTCGGCTCCTCGGCTTACCAAGCCTCGGCCGGTTTGCACGGAGTCGGCGCTTCCGCTGTCAACGCTTTATCTTCCTTTATGCGGGTAATTGTCAAACGCGATGGAAAAATTGTTTATCAGGATTATGAACGGGGCAAAGCTAAAACTAAAGTTACCGAAACGAATCAAATTCAATTAATTAAACTATTAGCTAATGATCACTTTAAATACCCAAACTCAGACTCCTTCACGATTTCCACTTTTATTCCTGATACTCAAATCTTCAAAAAACACGAAAGTTTCAATTTTACCACTGTCAAAAATCTCTGTCGTGAAAGAGCTTTTTTAATTGCCAAGCTGGCCTTCCATCTTTATGACAGTGCCACTAAAGAAGAATGCCATTTTTACTATGACGGCGGCATCAAATCATTAGTCAGACACCTAAATAAAAATAAAAAACCTCTTCACCCGATAATTTATTTTTCCAAACAGATTGATGATTTAGAAATTCCGGTCGGCGTCGAAGTCGCTCTCCAGTATAACGACAGTTTTAATGAGACCGTTCAGTCGTTTGCCAATGTTATCAATACCGGCGACGGCGGCACCCACTTAACCGGTTTTAAAATGGCTTTAAGCCGGATTGTTAAAGACTATGCTGAAAAAAACAACCTCTTAAAAGACTTTAAAAATAATATCCTGGTCAGCGACGATCTCCCCGAAGGCTTAACCGCCGTGGTTTTTGTCAAAATGCCCAGCAATAACATTCAGTTTGAGTCTCAAACCAAAACCAAACTCAATAATCCCGAAGCCCAATCAGCGGTTTTTGGGGTCGTTAAAGAAGGTTTAACCGCTTATTTTGAAGAACATCCCAATGAAGCCAAAACTATCTTAGATAAAATTTTATTGGCCGCCCGGGCCAGATTAGCCGCCCGCGCCGCCAAAGACGCCGTTATCCGCAAAGGCGCCCTGGAAGGTATGACTTTGCCGGGAACATTAGCCGATTGCCAGGAAAAACGACCGCAAAACTCAGAACTATACATTGTTGAAGGTCCTTCTGCCGGCGGCTCAGCTAAACAAGGCCGCGACCGTAAATTTCAGGCAATTTTGCCTTTAGGCGGCAAAATTTTAAATACTGAAAAAGCCCGCCTGGATAAAATCATTCAATTCCAGGAACTAAAAAACTTAATTATTGCTTTAGGTATGGGTATTGGCGAAACTATCGATCCGAATAAACTAAGATATCACCGCGTTATTATCATGTGCGATGCTGACGTTGACGGCGAACACATTACTACTCTCTTATTAACTTTCTTTTACCGGCACTTACAACCGATTATTGACCACGGCTTTTTATACATTGCCCTGCCGCCTTTATATAAAATTAATCACAATAAAATCGACAAATATGTCTATTCCGACGCTGAGCTCGCCGAGTACTTAGAAACAATTAAAAATCAAAAATATACCCTCCAGCGCTATAAGGGTCTCGGAGAGATGAATCCGGAGCAACTCTGGAGCACCACCATGAATCCGGAAACCAGAATCTTAAAACAAGTCAACATTGCCGACGCTGTTCAGGCCAATGAAGTCTTTATCATGCTGATGGGTGATGAAGTCCCGCCCCGAAAACGCTTTATTCAAACTCATGCTAAAATGGCCACATTAGATATTTAATAGGAGAAAAATGAACATTCAAATCATTGCTTTGCTCGCCGCCCCCCTTACCGCTGTCTCTCCTTTAATCTACGGCTTTATTTTAACCAAAAAAATTCTTCGGGAAGACCAGGGGAGCGACAAATTAAAACAAATCGCCGCGGCGATTCACGACGGCGCCATGGCTTATTTAAAAAAACAGTTCACCATCATCATTCCCCTTATGCTGGTGTTAACTATTGCTATTTATTTTGGCCTGGGTAAAGGCATTGCCGCCACTTTTTTATTGGGAGCAATTTTTAGTGCTGTTATTGGCTACCTCGGCATGGGGATTGCTGTTAAAGCTAATGTCCGCACTGCCAATAATGCCTTAAAAGGGTTAAATCCGACTTTAACCACCGCTTTTTCTGCCGGCACCGTCAACGGCATGCTGGTCGTCGGTTTAGGCTTATTAGGCGTTTCTTTAATCTACGTCTGGTCCTACTTCAGCGGCGTTGACGCCACCCAAGTTTTGGTCGGTTATGGTTTCGGTGCCGCTTTATTAGCTTTATTTATGCGGGTCGGCGGCGGCATTTTTACCAAAGCCGCTGATGTTGGCGCTGACTTAGTCGGTAAAATCGAAGTTGGTATTCCTGAAGATGATCCCCGCAATCCGGCGGTCATTGCTGATAATGTCGGTGATAATGTCGGTGACTGCGCCGGCATGGCCGCCGATGTTTTTGAATCTTATGCTTTGACTATTGTCGCCGCGATGATTTTAGGCGGTTCAATGTTCGGACTTAAAGGCGTTGTTTTCCCTTTATTGGCCCGTTCCGGAGCCGTCTTAACTTCAATCTTGGGAACCTTCTTTGTCAAAGCTAAAAACGATCAGGAAAATCCCATTAAGCCTTTAATCCGCGGTTTTGCTGTTTCTGCCGCCGCGGCGGTGATTATCTTTATGCTTTTAGCCGTCTTCTTGCTCGGTGAACCCAAAGCCGGCTATGCCGCCGTTACCGGTATTATTGCCATGATGGCTCTTTTATATGTCACCAAACACTATACTGGTCCGGGTGAAACACCGGTTGTTACTATCGCCAAAGCCAGCCAGACCGGCGCCGGCACTAATCTGATCAGTGGTATTGCCTTAGGCATGGAATCCACCTTTTTCTCGGTTTTAATTGTCGCCGCCACTATCTTAACCGGCTATTTCTTTTTAGGTTTCTATGGTATCTCTTTGGCCGGAATGGGCATGCTGGCCACAACCGGCATTATTATGTCTTTGGATACTTTTGGTCCGATCAGTGATAATGCCCAAGGCATGGTGGAAATGGCCCATTTAGGCGGCAAAGCTCCTCAAGTCACTGCCAGTCTGGATGCCGTCGGCAACACTACCAAAGCTCTAACTAAAGGCTTTGCTGTTGGTTCAGCCGCTGTGGCCGCTTCCTCCCTGTTTGCCACCTATTTTGCCGCTACCGGCTTATCGAGCATTGATATTGCCGCTCCTAAAGTTTTTATTGGTTTGCTGATCGGCGGCGCTTTGCCTTTCTTATTCAGCTCCCGTTTAATCGGCTCTGTCGGCCGGGCCGCTTTCGAAGTCGTCGAAGAGGTCCGGCGCCAGTTTCGGGAAATCAAAGGCATTATGGCCGGTGAAAACTTGCCGGATTATTCAAAGGCAGTGGCCATTGTTACTGCCGCCGCCCAAAAAGAACTGATCATTCCTGCCGCGATTGTCATTGCCGCCCCTATTTTTATCAGTCTCTTAGGCGCTGAAGCTCTGGGCGGCTTTCTCGGCGGTGTCGTGGTTTCCGGTTTAACTCTGGCTTTATTTATGTGCAATACCGGCGGCGGCTGGGATAATGCCAAAAAATACATTGAAGATAATCATTTCGGCGGCAAAGGCAGTGATACTCACAAAGCCGCCGTGGTCGGCGATACGGTTGGTGATCCCCTAAAAGATACCTCCGGCCCGGCCCTGAATCCGATGATGAAAATCGTCCAAATCGTCGCTTTATTGATTGCGCCGTTTGTTATAAAAATTATAGGAAAATAATATTACCACCCCGGAGTGGTAATATTTCACTCCGGGGTGAATTTAAATTATGAATATCGGCCAACTCCAACCAGTGGAAATCACTACGGAGATGAAAAAAAGCTATCTGGATTACGCCATGAGCGTGATTGTCGCCCGGGCTCTGCCGGATGTCCGTGACGGCTTAAAACCGGTCCACCGCCGCATTCTTTTTGCCATGAAAGAGCAGGGGATTACCCACTCCTCGGCTTACAAAAAATCAGCCCGTGTCGTCGGTGAAGTTTTAGGTAAATACCATCCTCATGGCGATATGGCTGTCTACGACGCCATGGTCCGCATGGCCCAGGACTTTTCCTTAAGATATCCTTTAGTCGACGGCCACGGCAACTTCGGCTCGATTGACGGCGATTCTCCCGCGGCCATGCGTTATACCGAAGTCCGCTTAGCCAAAATTTCTGATGAATTATTAAATGAATTAAATGAAAATACCGTTGATTTTATTGATAACTTTGATGCTTCCTTAAAAGAACCAACCGTCATGCCGGCCCGGCTGCCTAACCTTTTATTAATGGGCGCTGACGGCATTGCCGTCGGCATGGCCACCAAAATTCCGCCTCATAACTTGGGTGAAGTGATTGATGCCCTCAAACTGGTCATTAAAAAAACCAAGATTGTCCCTCATGAAAACCAGCCAAAAAATTTAAGCAACCCGGAAACGATTAAATCGGAACTGCTGGCCGGCCGCCTGGAATCAGCCATCACTTCCGCTGATTTAATGACGGTTCTGCCCGGACCGGACTTTCCCACCGGCGGGATTATCTACGATGTTTCCAATATCGAACAAATGTACACCACCGGCAAAGGCAGTATTATTGTCCGGGGTAAAACTAATATTGTCGAAGGAAAAAATAACTATAAAATTATCATCAATGAACTGCCTTATCAGGTTAATAAAGCCAGGCTGATCGCTAAAATCGCTGATCTTGCCCGGAATAAAAAAATTAACGGCATCCGGGATATCCGCGACGAATCTGACCGGACCGGCCTGCAAATTGCCGTCGAATTAAAAAAAGAGGCCAAGCCTAAGGCGGTTTTAAACAATCTTTTCCAGCACACCGAACTCCAATCGAGCTTCCCGGCTAACTTAGTCGCCTTGGTCGACAACACTCCTCAGCTCTGCAACTTGCGTCAAATCTTGTTAGAGTATTTGCGCCACCGCCAGTTGGTGGTGATCCGCCGGACTCAATTCGAGCTTAAAGCCGCCAAACTAAGAGGCCACATTTTAGAAGGTTTAAAAATCGCCCTGGATAATCTGGACGCCGTCATCGACACAATTAAAAAATCCAAAGATGCCGATGTCGCTAAAATAAACTTAATGACCAAGTTTAAACTTTCCGATATCCAGGCCCAGGCTATTTTGGATATGCAGTTAAGACGCCTGGCGGCTTTGGAAAGGCAAAAAATTGAAGACGAATACCAGGCCATTTTGAAAACTATCAAAAACTTAACCACCCTGCTGGTCACTCCGGGTAAAATTATTGAGACAATCAGTCACGAACTGGTTGAACTAAAAACCAAATACGCTGATGAACGCCGGACTAAAATTATTAAATCTTCTTTAAAACAATTTTCTGATGAAGATTTGGAACCGGAAGAAGCTTGTTTGGTGACCATGACTGCCACCGGCTATATAAAACGCATGCCCATGAATACCTATCGGGCCCAGCGCCGCGGCGGCAAAGGCGTCACCGGCATGGCTACCAAAGATGAAGATGAAGTCAACCGGATATTTTCCACCAATACCCACGACACTCTCTTTATTTTCACCGACAAAGGCCGGGTTTTCCGGCTTAAAGTCTATGAACTGCCTCAAAGCTCCCGCCAGGCCAAAGGCCAGGCAATTATTAACTTAATTAACATTGGCTCAGACGAAAAAATCCAGTCAGTCCTTAATCTGGCCAAAGACGAACTGGATAAAGGCTATTTATTAATGGTCACTCAAAAAGGCGTGATTAAAAAAACCGCCACCAGTCTTTATGCCAATATCCGCACCAACGGCATCATTGCCATTAAGCTGGATGCTGGCGATCAACTCGTGTGGGTCAAACAAACTACCGGTAAAAATCATATCTTATTAGTTTCCCATAACGGCATGTCCGTCCGCTTTAATGAAACCGATGCCCGTCCGATCGGCCGCTCGTCCCGGGGAATTCGGGGAATCCGCCTCAATCCCAATGACTATGTTGTTGGTATGGCAGTTTTTAATCCCCAGCGGAAAAAAGTCAAAGGCAAGCGCAAATTCTTCCAGGACCTGTTGGTCGTCATGGAAAAAGGCTTGGGCAAGCGGACTAATATATATGAATACCCTTTGCAGAAACGCGGCGGCAAAGGTGTTAAAGTGTCTCAAGTGACCGATAAAACCGGCAAAGTTGTTTCCGCCCACATGGTCACGGAAATGATTGAAACCTTGCTGTTAACTTCCAAAAAGGCCCAGGTCATCAAACTGCCGTTAAAAAACATCAAGCGTATCGGCCGCTCAACTCAAGGCGTCATTCTGATGCGCTTTGCCAAAGCCGCTGACTCCGTCGCCGCCGTCGCCCTCCTTGAAAAACAGGAAGACTAACCTACAAGGTCCAACCTTGTAGGCTTTATTTATTCCCCAAGTGGTACTTTTGATACATTTCTCTTAAATGCTGGTTGGTCACATGAGTGTAAATCTGCGTCGTGGCAATGTTTTTATGGCCCAACATTTCCTGGACCGCCCGAATATCCGCCCCGGCCATCAATAAATCAGTGGCAAAAGAATGCCGGAGTCCATGACAAGAAATTTTTACCGGAATTTTGGATAAATTAACGTATTTCTTCACAATTCTCTGGACCGATCGGGGAGTCAGCCTCATTTTTTCCCCTTGGTCTGCTTGATCCTTGCTCCCGCCGAAATGAATGAACAGCGGCCGCCAATCATCTTCCCGTTTATCCCCATAGCGCTTTAACCATTCTTTCGCCCGCTTAGACAAAAACACCACTCTTTGCCTGCCGCCTTTTCCAATCACCCCAAACTCACCCCGCTCCAGATCAATCTCCTCCCGGTTCAAGCGCGTCAGTTCTGATACTCTTAAACCGGTGGAAAACAAAGTCTCTAAAATCGCTTTATCTCTTAATTGGCGCACCGTCGCTATCCCGACGCTTCCTAACAACCTCTCCACCTGCTCTCCGGTTAAAAATTTCAGCGACCGGCTTTCTGTTTTCGGCAGTTCGATCTTCTCCGGCGTCAGACATTGGATATCCCGTTTAATCAGAAACTTAAACCAGGACCGCAGACAAATTATATGATAGGCCTGAGTTGCCCGGCTTAACGATTCTCCTCTTGGCGTTATAAATCTGGCCAGGAAAACCCGGTAGTGATTAATCATCTCCAAGGATAAATCGGCTAACTTCAATTTAGGTTCATTTTTCTCTATCCACTCGAGGAAACGGGACAAATAATGCCGATAATTCCTTACTGTCAATCGCGAACAGTTGCGTTCAATCTCCAAATACTCTAAAAAATCTTCGACTTTTCTTTGTATTTTATCTTTAGCACTCATTTAGGCTACCTGCCAATATGTGGATAAGTAGGGGATAGGCTGATATATCAACCCTTTTACCCTATCAATTTTCAAAGACTATAAGATTATCTTGTGGATAAATATAGACATCTGATAATTATTGTGCGACATTAA
>CAZYUF010000040.1:0-7386 GCA_964650605.1 uncultured Pseudomonadales bacterium
TTGTTTTTATCCCGACTCCACCTTATAGGATTAATTTTAATATATTGGCGGATTCTATCCAAATCGTTTTCCGTCCGAACAATATGTTCATAATAATTCCGCTGCCATAAACGTCTGTCAAACGGCTTCCACCCGGATTTTTTTACATTTTTAATATATTCTACGGACGTGATTGATTTAAATCCTCCCACAACATCCCCCAATGTACGGGCAACCCTTGTGGTTGCCCGATCATCCCGGGCGGGCATCCCCCTGCGGGGCCGGGCGGGCATCCCCCTGCGGGGCCGGGCGGGCATAAAGCCCGCCCCTACGATATCTCCCCTCGTACGGGCAACCCTTGTGGTTGCCCCATCCCCATCCCCATCCCCATCCCGATCCATACGAATAATAAAATGAACATGATTGGGCATTATTTGAAACGCATCCAATTTTACCGAATAATGACCCGGCAACAATTCCCAAATATTCTGTATAATTTTACCCGCCCCATTTAACACCATTTTACGGTCAATAATATCACCAAATAAACATTCTCTGTTTTGGGTGCAAACGGTCACATAATAAAATCCATTTTCTGAATAATCACAATTTTTTAATCTAATTGATTTTCTTTGAGGGAAATTTTTCATCTAAAATATTTTACTCCGTTTTGGAAAATTTTTAAGCCCGGGCCGAATTCAGGCAATGGTTTATCGGCTCGAATCAGTTTTTCTTTTAAATACGGCCAATCCGGTAATTGGGTAAAAAATTGGGCCCTCTCCGGATGCGGCATTAACCCAAAAATTCTGCCTGACTGATCAGTCATCCCGGCAATATCCTGAAGCGAACCATTGGGATTGGTGTTATTAATATACTTTAACGCTGCGGCCGCTTTAACCCGGGTGTAAAACTTGCCCTCGCCGTGCGCTACTGCTAGACTTAATTTTTTAATCCCTTTGAGCCAGGGTGTTTTACCCTCCGCCTTTAAATCCACCCAGGTATCAATATATCTTGCGTCATCATTCCATTTTAAAGCCACCTGTCCCAGCAAACCTAAACTGACCAAAATTTGAAAACCATTGCAGATACCCAAAACCAACTTATCCTGGTTAATAAAAGCAATCAATTCCTGCCACAGATTATTTTTCAGCCGATTGGCAAAAGCATAACCGGAACCAAGCTGGTCGCCGTAAGAAAAGCCGCCGGGCACAACCAGAATTTGATAATTATTTAAACTTTTTTCCTGGCTGATTAAATCATTAACATGCACTATCTCCGCCTGGCCTCCGGCCTGGTTAAAACCAAAAGCGGTTTCTTCTTCACAGTTAAGACCGTAACCGGATAAAACTAAAATTTTAACTTTTGTAGGCATGTCCAGCCTCGCTTAAAGATAAATTAATAAAATTATTAATTAATATCTCTGGTTTTCTGGTCACTTTACCAACCAGACAACTGATACTACCCACCATGATTTTTTCAAATTGTGATTTATTCTTCGGGTTAACCGTTACCACTAACCGGCCGCTGCTTTCCGAGAATAAACCTTTACCCCTGCCGTTTATTTCTACTCCCAAACCTAACTTCCCAGCCAGAGCGCTTTTGGCTAAAGCCACGGCCAAACCTCCCCGCGTCACGCTGATACTGGAAGCGACTAATCTTTGCTTGATTGCTCGGCTTAATGATTGGTATAGTCGCTTATTCTTCGCTCTGTCCACTTGCGGTACACAGTTTCCTATTTTGTTTTTCATTCGATAGTATTCCGAACCGCCTAACTCATCATCTTTAGTATTCCCTAAAATATAAATTAAATCCCCGGGAAATTTCAGATCCAGAGAAACAGCTTTAGTAATATCTTCAATAATTCCGATCGCCGAAATTAACAGCGTTGGTAAAACTGAAATTTTTATCGGCCTCTCCTGAGCATCAAAACCAAACCAGTCATTAAACATGCTGTCCTTGCCGGAAATAAACGGCGTTTTGTAAGCTACCGCCAGCTCATAACAGGCCTTCGCCGCCTGCTCTAACTCCCCTAACCTTTCCGGTTCATTGCTGGAACACCAACAAAAATTATCTAATAAAGCAATCCGGTTAAAGTCCGCCCCGGCACTAACGCAATTTCTTACCGCTGTATCCAGGCTGTTAGCCGCCATTTTGCCGGTATCAATTAAGCTGTAACGGGGATATGTTCCTTGGGATAAAACTATGCCTTGATTAGAATTGAGTCGCGGCCGCATCACAGTGGCTTCCCCGTTAACCTTTCCTTTTCCCTGCAAAGGTTTAATTACTGATCCGCCTTGAACTTCATGGTCATATTGCTGAGAAATATCCTCAAAGCTTTTAATATTTAATTGACGAAGCATTTGTTTTAATTCATCAGTCAGATTTTCCTTAAGTTTTAATCTCGGTTCAGGATAATGATTTTTTACCAATCTGGTTGCTAGGATTTTTCTTGGCCAGCCGTCATGTAAAAATTTCATGTCTAAATCCATAATTTTTTTAGTCTGGTATTTAACCACCGCTTTACCGGAATCGGTAAATTTTCCGATCACCACTGCTTCTACACCTCTTCTTGCCAGCAGCTCTTTTAGTCTCAACCACTTTTTAACCGGAACCGCCAAAGTCATTCTTTCCTGCGATTCGGAAATCCAAATCTGCCACGGTTTTAAACCCGGATACTTTAACGGTACCTTTTCCAAATCCACGATAAATCCGCCTGATTCCTTGGCCATTTCCGCCACCGAACAGGACAAACCGCCGGCGCCGTTATCCGTAAGGCTATGATATAAATTCAAATCCCGGACTTCTCTTACTAAAGCATCGCTTAATTTTTTTTGGGTAATCGGATCGCCGATCTGCACTGCCGAAACCGGACTGCCGCTGTTAAGACTCTCCGAAGAAAAAGTTGCCCCGTGGATTCCATCCAAGCCGACCCGTCCGCCAGCCATCACCACATAATCTCCGGCCATGGCCCTTTTTTTCAGAAATTTTTTGGGAATTAAACCGACCGTGCCGACAAAAATCAATGGCTTACCCCTGTAACTATCATCATAATAAACAAACCCCTGAGGCGTAGGAATACCGGAACAATTACCGCCGCTATTAACGCCTTTAACCACGCCGTCAAAAATCTGTTGGGTTGACAACATCGGCTGAGTCAGCTGGCGGTCCCGGAAAAACCGTTGTTCATCGGACGGTTTGCCAAAACAAAAACCATAAGTATTGACTATCGGTTTAGCTCCCAAGCCAAAACCCAAAGCATCCCGGTTCACTCCGACAATCCCGGTAATGGCCCCGCCGAATGGATCTAAAGCCGACGGGCTGTTGTGAGTCTCAACTTTATAAGTTACCAGCCACTCTTTATCAAAATTAATTGCCCCGGAATTATCCTTAAATACAGAGGCACAGAATTTTTTGTTGATTTTTTTCGTCGCTGCTTTAATGTATTTATTAAAAAATTTCTGAAATATTTTGTGTTTACAGTGCTCGGACCAGGTTTGGGCTAAAGCTTCTAATTCAATCCGGGTCGCCCGTCGTTTTTTCTGTTTGAAATAATTTCTGATTGTGTTTAATTCCCGCTGATCCAAGGCCAAAAGTTGCGGCTGGTCTGAAGCTTTAGACTTCCTTTTTAAGTTAACTTTAGGCAGCGGCAGTCTTTGATTTACTGCCAGCCGCTGGATTAAAGGGTTGATAGCTTGCCGGCAATCAAAATACAATTCAGAAGTATATACTTTTTCCCCGGCTTTGAATTTAATTTTTAATAAATCTTCAATACACTCCTGCGCTGTCGCTCCGGCATTATCAGTTACCCCAGGTAAAAATCCTATTTCTATAAAACTGCCGGCTTTCTTCGGCCGCTTCATAGGATTAATTTCAAAAACCTGAGTCAGCGGATTAATGAACATCCGGCCGATTTGGTTATAATCCTCATTATTCAATTGTTTGTCGATTGTGTATACTGCGGCTGATTTTGTTCCTTTGGTATAAACAATAATCTGATTAATCACAACTCAAGCCCTTTCTTTCCAATATCCTGGCGGTAATATTTATTGGTAAATTTAATTTTTTTAACTTGTTTATACGCCGCTTTAATAGCTCCGGCTAAGTTTGCTTCTCTTGTCGTCACACATAAAACCCGGCCGCCATTAGTCACAATTTTGCCTGCCTCAAGCTTGGTTCCGGAATGAAAGGTCTGCAGATTGACTTTGTTTCTTGGCAGGCCGGTAATCGGAAATCCTGTTTGATAATTACCCGGGTAACCACCTGAAGCCATCACCACACCCACAGAATAACCGGAATAAAAATCAATGGTTTCGTTTTTCAGCCTGCCTTTGATACAAGCCAGCATTAACTTCACCAAATCTGATTTTAACAGCATCATCTGCGGCTGGGTTTCCGGATCACCGAAACGGCAGTTAAACTCCAACACTTTCGGTCCGTCTTTGGTCAGCATCAAACCGGCATACAAAACCCCTCGATAAGGCCGGCCGATTTTCTTCATGCCTATTATTACCGGCTGTAAAATTTCCCTTTTAATTTGATTAATTAAAGTAGGGCTGACAATTGGCACCGGTGCGTAAGCGCCAATGCCGCCGGTATTCGGGCCCATATCATTATCACCAACCGCTTTGTGATCCTGCGCCGGTAATAATGGCAAAATTGTTTTCCCGTCTGTTAAACAAATAATAGAAACTTCCTGACCGGCTAAACATTCTTCAATTACTACTCTGTCGGTTAAAGCCCTTAATGACTGTTGATAATTTTGAACTACTGCCACACCCTTGCCGCTCGCCAACCCGTCTGCCTTAACCACTAAAGGGAAATCGGCAGACTGTAAATATTTTTTGGCTAAGCGGCGGTCAGTAAAAATTTTAAACCTGGCGGTGGGGATTTTGAATCTTTTCATAAACTTTTTACTAAAAATCTTTGAACCTTCCAACAGGGCCGCTTTTTTCTTCGGACCGAATATTTTTAAGTTATTCTTCTCAAACAAATCCACGATACCCAAAACTAATGGCTTCTCCGGCCCAACCACAGTCAGATCAATTTTTTCTTTTTTAGCAAAATTTAATAATCCGCTTAAATCATTGACTTTAATATCGACGTTTTCTCCTAAAATGGCTGTCCCGGCATTGCCCGGAGCAATAAAAATCTTTTTGACTTGCTTTGACTGTTTTATTTTCCATGCTAAAGCATGTTCTCTGCCGCCGGAACCAATAATCAGTACTTTCATTTTAATTGCATAATTTAATTAAAGCTTGGACATAAATCTTATTCTCTTTTATTTTTAAGCGCCGGTATAATGATTCAACCGTATCTTGAGTTTTAATTTTCTCAAAACAGCGCTCTAAAATCAAACCAAAATCAAACTCCGAGGACAAAAAGTGAACTGTTGAACCGGCATAAGTAGCTTTTTTATCAAAAAAGTTCTGAATCGCTGCTTGGCAAAATTTACCCCGGTTCCATAATGCCTTAGTTCCGTCAGGATTAATCACTTTTCCCTTCAATTTATCTGGCACCAGCCCCGGATGAATATTTAGAATTTTATTGGGAAATTTTTTAATCAACCAGTCCGGGATTATTTTTTTCCAACCTGCCAAACAAATATAATCTACCGGAAAATCAGCTAATTTTTTATGAGTATCGCTGATAACCAGACAGATTTTTGCTTTTAATTTTTTAGATTTAATTGCCTTCCTAATCGCTTTTAAATTAGTCCCCGGACCCGAAGCAGAAATTAACACTGCCAGTTTTTTCATATCGGATAATGGTTGTTAAAACAACCGGTACAGAATTTAATTTTTTTACCGCCAATCGCTTTTTTTAAACCTTCCAACGATAAATAGCCTAACGAGTCAGCTTTTAATTTTTTCCTGATTGCTTCCACGCTGTTCCGGCTGGCAATCAACTCGCTGTACCGGGAAACATCAATGCCCAGATAGCAGGGATTTTTAAACGGCGGGCTGGCTATCCGGACATGTACGGCTTTAACTCCCGCCGCCTTTAATATTTTGATTAACTGGGCAATCGTCGTTCCCCGAACAATGGAATCATCCACTAAAATTACCCGCTTATCTTTAAGAATTCGACTCAACGGGCTGAATTTTAAACTCACGCCTAAATCCCTAATTCTTTGATTAGGTTGAATGAAGGTTCTGCCTACATAACGGCTTTTTATCAATCCTTCCTGAAACATAATCTTGCTGGCCTGGCTATAGCCGATCGCCGCCGAAGTGCCGGAATCAGGCACGCTGATCACTAAATCAGCCTTCACCGGATATTCCCTGACTAAAATCTTTCCGGCCGCCATTCTGGTCGAATGAACTAATTGATCGTTAATCACGCTGTCCGGCCGGGAAAAATATAAATACTCAAAAATACAAAAACCTTGATGTTGATTCTTAAACTCCTGAAAACTAACTAATCCTTTCTGGGAAATCTCTATCAACTCTCCGGGCCTGACTTCTCTCACTACCCGGCCGCCGATCGATTCAATCGCCGTTGATTCTGAAGCCGCTATCCAGCCTTGGGTATTAATTTTGCCGATTACCAAAGGCCGCACCCCCCATTGATCCCGAATCACATACAATTTATTTTTAGACAAAATTACCAGAGAAAAAGCGCCTTTTATCCGACTGATGCCCTGAATCATTTTTTCTCTTAAAGTTTTTCCCTCAGCCGCTAAAATCACTCTCATTATTACTTCCGAATCAGTCGTCGTATTTAATCCATGCCCCAGTTTAAACAAATATTTTTTTAATTCCTGGTAATTAGCCAGATTGCCGTTATGAGCTAAAGCCAAATCTCCGAATTTAGAGTTTAAAATTATCGGCTGGGCATTTTTCAAGCTGGAGTCGCCGGCTGTTGAATAGCGGGTATGCCCGATCGCCAACTTCCCTTTAAGTTTTCTGATCTTGGCTTCGGTAAATACTTGACTAACCAGCCCCATTTCCTTATAACATCTGACTGTTTTGTAGTCGGCGCTGGCAATTCCCGCCGACTCCTGTCCCCGATGCTGTAAAGCTAATAAACCGTAAAAAGTTAGTCTGGCTACTTCTTCTTTAGGAGCAAATATTCCAAAAATACCGCATTTCTCACCCATTCCTTAGTCCTAATTTAACTTATACCCCCAAACCAGTTACTTCGTCAAGCCCTGGTTTTAGTATCTTTAACTTTAAAACCTTTTTTTTCAATCTTTTTTCTTAACTCATCCGCTTCTTCCCACTTTTTTTGCTTTCTTAATTCTTCTCTTTGTTTGATTAATTGAATTATCTCTTCTGGAATTTTTTTAATTTTTAATAAGTCTAAACCCAAGATCTGCTCCCAATCAGTAATCAGCTCCAGCTTATCCCGGCCGGGGATATTGGATTTAGCCATCTCCCAAACCACGGCCAAAGCTTGAGGTAAGTT
>CAZYUF010000041.1:0-2792 GCA_964650605.1 uncultured Pseudomonadales bacterium
TATTTCATCTTGGCCAACTGCTTTTTGGCCAACTTGCCAACTATGGGCAGTTCAAATTCCTCGCCATTGTAGGCCTTATAAATACTCATCAGCCAGACAATAAATGCCACAATCATCACCAGCGGCGACAACAGCCAGCCGATTACCGGCACAAAGCTGATAATTGTCATCGCCGCAAAAAATATCACTGACTGCATCGCATGAAACCTCACCTTGGCATTTTCTTTTTCGGCCAGTAAAAACACCAAACCTGTCACCCAGCCTAGAACATAGGTTAAAGCGCAGGCGACTTTTTCCTCTAACCCGAAAGCGACTTTTTTTGCAATTACTTTAGTAACCATAAATCCTCCTTTAAAATAAACTTGTTTGTTCTGATTGTAATTGTACCTGATTTTCTGCGTTCGGGAAAGGCCAGATTTTCACCACTCCAAACTCCCCGTCATATCCGGGCTGCACCACAATCTTTCCGCTCCTTACCAACCTGATTCCCTCCGCTACCTTTGACCCGCCGATTTTCTCGATTGCCTCCGCTTTAACTTTCAATAAAATATCCAGCTCACTGCCTAAATTCTGCACCATTATTTCATACAGTTCCTCCACTTTTTTACTGGCTGTGCCGGTATTGAATGCTTCGGCGATAATCTCAGCCAGCGGCACCAGCATTACGTATGGCGGACGACTGTTATCCTGCCAATGATAGTAACCGACCACCCCGGTTTCTTGATTAATTTTGCGTTTTGCGTTTTGCGTTTTGCGTTTTGCGTCAGCTAATTCGTCCACCCGGTGCTCCACCCCCACTGTCAGTTGCCGGCCGCAGACATGACAGGTTGTCCCTTTGACCCTGGTTTCTTCCGGCGACTGCACCACCCCGCAGGCCCGATGCCCGGTATAATGATACTTGCCTTCTTCCGGATGAAACTCAATCGTGTAGCTAATTCGGCAACGACTGTTTTTATCTTGTTTGATTGCTCCGGCAATATCGCTAAAACTTAATTTATCGCCGGAAAATTCCAGCACCGTCGCCTCCCGGCCCATTTTTCTCGGGCTGTGCGAATCGCTGTTGCTGATAATCGACCGTGAATCTAAGTCTTTAATCTTCCAATTCATCAACACATCCGAGGACAAACCAGTCTCCACGCTGTAAATTCTGTCCGCGTATTTACCGAAACATTCTTCAATCGAATCAAAGCCCGACTTTGAGCCAAACACGGCAAAATAGGGAGTCCACACGTGCGCCGGCACCACCAGCACTTTTTCATCCACTTCCCAAACTAACTCGCACATTTGTTCCAAGCTCAAACCCAAAATCGGCCGGCCGTCGCTCATCAAATTCCCGCCCCGCCTAACTATTGCCTCATTAATTTTATGGACGGTGGCAAAATTAGGGGCAAAAAACAAAGTGTGAATCCTTCTGCCTTTACCGCCCTGAGTATAAATATTGGCAATTTCTGTTGTTAAAATATATCTCGTTTTGCTGGCACTGTCCCGCAACTTGTAAATCCCTTCCCCGGCTTCTTCCAATTGCGTTTCGATTTCTTTCAGCCACAACGGATGCGTCCAGTCGGCTGTCGTTAATAAATCAATCCCCTTTTTCTCCGCCCACTGGGCCATTATTGGCAGGACCATTTCCGGCGACACCGCCCGGGAATACTTAGAATGTAAATGCAAGTCCGCAACTATTTGCATATATTTATTTTAACCTATTTTAATGTTCGACGCAGGCAAATACAGACAAATACAAATTTTCAGCGCGCAGCGTCTCATCTGATTCAGTCAGATAGCTGTGAGCACTGCAAAATTTTGTATTGTCAAAATTTGCCCCATCAACCCTCTACCTCTTCAGCCACTCCATGATGGCAAACGCCAAATAAACCAGGATCAACACTGCCCCCTCCCACCTCTCCAGCTTCTTCTTAGTTCTGACAAACTGCCAAAACAATAAAAACATCATCCCGAATGCCGCCGCCGCCAGCAAATAAGCATTCAGGCCGTTTTGCAGTTTAATCGGATTAATCAAAGCCACCAATCCCAAAATCAGGGTCGAATTTACCACAATACTGCCGGTTAAATTGCCCAAGACCATTCCCGCCTGATGTTTCTTAATTGCCCTGGCTTCAAAACTCAACTCCGGCAACACCGCTCCCACAGCAATCAAAAACATCCCCACCAGCAGCACCGGCGCTTCAATTGTCTTGGCTATCATTACCGCCAACTTAACAATCATGTCTGCGCCGAATATCAGCAGCGCCGTTCCCAAAAACAACCAGGCCAGCCACTTGTTCATCTTTTTACTTTTCAGTCCTTCGCCCAGCAAGATCAGTTTAAACCTGCCTGTTCCGGTTGGCTGGTCGGCCTGTTGATTTTTCAAAATCCCGTAATTATAGACGCCGTAAACCAACAGCAAAATTATTCCGTCCGCTCTGGACAAAGTTTTATCCAATAACAGCATCAACGGCAGGACTCCGGCCAAAAACACGCTGAAAACATCCAGTTTTAAAAACTGGCCGGCCACTGACAAAGTTCCGCCGATTAGCGCCGCCCCGCCCACCACCAAAGACAGATTAGCAATGTTGCTTCCTAAAATTACTCCTAAAGATAAACTCGATTTTCCTCCCAATGCAGCGGTTATCCCTACCACTAACTCCGAAATGCTGGTAGCAAAAGATAATAAAAGCGAAGTGATGGCAAACTTGCCAATGTGGGTTATCTTGGACAACTCATTCAGGCTTTCACTAACAATGTCCGTGGCTTTAATCAAAAGCAGTGAAAAACCAATCAGTAACAGCAAATAT
>CAZYUF010000041.1:2892-7287 GCA_964650605.1 uncultured Pseudomonadales bacterium
TATTGTAAGTCCATTTTACCGCCTCGACAATCACCAGCATCAGTAAACTGCCCAAAACCACCACCATCCACTCATTCCAGTCTATTCTCACCGTTCCCAGCAATCTTTGGCCAAAATCGGAGTACAATCCGGCTAACTGCAACACCAAACCAGCTATCACTGCCGCTATCAACCATCTGTTCTGGTCCCACTTCACTTGCCACATTGGCAAATGCAAGCTCCGGGCCGACCAAACATACACTAAAGAATTAAGCCCTAAAAGCGAAAACGCCACCGACCGCGCGTGGTCCAAACCATAAGCCGGATTCTGCCAATAATATAAAAAGGCCGCGAAAGCCGTCCCGGCTGAAACCAGCGAAATCAAACCGATCAGTAAAGACATCTCCCCGTCAATCAGCCAGTTTTTCCGTCTATCCGCTTTTCTTAATAATAAATCCGCTTCTGCCGGCTCCGCTGTCAAGGCTAAATTGGGAAAGCCGTCCGACACTAAATTAATCCACAAAATCATTCCCGCGGTCACTGCCAAAGGCACCCGGAAAAGCAACGACAATACCACAATTAACACCTCGGCAAATGAATCGGCCATCAAATAAAGCAGCACTTTTTTCAAGTTATCCCGAATCAGCCGGCCTTCGGCCACCGCCTTTAAAATCGTCCCGAAATTATTGTCCAACAGCACCATGTCCGCTGTCTCTTTGGCCACATCTGATGCTTCGCTGACCACAATCCCGATATCTGCTCTTTGTAGCGCCGGCGCATCATTAACTCCGTCCCCGGTCATCGCCACCACTTCCCCTTGCGCCTGTAAATCTTCCACTATTTTTAGTTTTTGCTCCGGTTTTATCCGGCTGTAAACATCTTGCTTTTCAATCCCCAGTTTCATTGCCACCGCCTCAGCCGTAAACTGATAATCTCCGGTAATCAGTTTGATTTTAATCCCGGCTTTTCTTGCCTGTTTCAATGCCTCCTTCACCCCTTCCCTGACCGGATCTTCATAAACCAAAATTCCCAGCCAGGTTAAATTTTCAATATCTTTTCTGTCAATTTTTCGTTTGGCGTTTTCAGTTTTTAGTTCTCTGTAAGCAAATCCAACCAACCGCTGCCCTTTCTCTGCCTCTTTTTCAAATTGTTTCAGAATTGTTTTGCGTTTTTCGCTTGGCATTTTGCATTTTTCCAGTATTACTTCCGGCGCGCCGCTCACCAGTAAAAGGCTAGGATGAAGCGTGGCAATATAGTTATACTTGTGGTCAAACGGAATGCTGTCTAACCTATTGGCCCGTTCTCTATATTCAGACCAGTCATTCATCGCCACTTCCAAAGGATCGCGCATATCATTGCACCACGCCGCCGCTTTTCTTAACAAAGGACAGTCCTTTGTTAAAACTTTAACCACTCTCATTTTGCCTTCAGTTAATGTCCCGGTTTTATCACAGCAAATCACGCTCACTCCGCCCAAGGTTTCCGCCGCCATCAACTTTCTCACCAGGACCTTCTGTTTTAATATTCTCTGCATCCCGATCGCCAGAATTACTGTCAGGGCCACTGCCAAACCTTCAGGAATCGCCGCTACTGCCAACGCCACCGCCACCGGAAAAATCTCTTTTAAACCCATGCCTGTGCTTAAACCTATTCCGGCCACCCCTAAAGATACTAGCACCACAATCCAAGTCAACACTCGGGCCAGCTTATTCAGCTGCCGCTGCAGCGGTGTTGCCGCTTCTTTTGTTTCCTGCAAGCTCTCGGCAATCTTGCCAAATTCTGTCTGACTGCCCACCTGTTCCACGATCATCTCCCCAATGCCGCCGACCACCACCGTCCCCATATAAACAAGGTTACGAACCTTGTTTATTGACTTCTCCGCAGTCGCCGACTCTCCTGTTAAAACTGCTTCGTTGCAACTCAAAGCATCGGCTTTCACCACCCGGCCGTCAGCCGGAACTTTATTGCCTATCTCTAACCTCACCAAGTCACCCACGACAATTTGATTCGCCTCTATTTCCCGCCATTGGCCATCCCGTTTCACTTTCGCTTTCGGTGTCAACACTAGCGCCAATGCCGCCAACGCCCGATTGGCTTTTCTTTCCTGGAAAAATCCCAATATCGTATTAAACACTACTGCTATCCCAATCATCATCGTATCTTCCTTGTCTTTTAATAATCCGCCGGTAATAATCATCGCTCCCAGCAGTACATAGATTAATGGCGACTGTAACTGCGCTAACATCAATTGCCAATCCCCGACTCTTTTTTTACGCTTGATTTCGTTAACACCATTAGCTCTTAATCTGCGTTCAGCTTCCAAGCTAGTCAAACCCGCTTGCTTCATAATGTTATTATTATGCCATGGAATTTCTTACTATCAAAACCAGAAAATTCCTGCCACCAAAAGATAACCTCTTTGAACTTTTAGATAATTATCTACCCAAGCTAAAAGAAAAAGACATCCTCGTCATCACTTCCAAAATTATCAGTATTGGCCAGGGCCGGACCGTGAAGATCACTCCCCAAACCGACCGGATCGCTTTGATCAAAAAAGAGGCTGACGCTTACCTGCCGAACTGCCCCTCCTCCATGACCGCCAAAGACCATACCTTAACGCCTTTTGCCGGCATCGACCGCTCCAACGCCAACGGCTACTACGTTTTATGGCCCAAACAACCCCACCAGGAAGCTAAAAAAATCTGGCAGTATCTGCGCCGCCGGCACCGGCTGACAAATTTAGGCATTATCATTGCCGACTCTTTTTGCCTGCCTTTCCGCTGGGGCCATTTGGGCATCTCGATTGGCTTTTTTGGTTTTAACCCGCTCTATTCTTACCAGGGTCAAAAGGATATTTTCAACCGTAAGCTCATCCGCCACAACTCCAACCTGGTTGATGCTTTAGCCGCCTTAGCTGTCATCCATATGGGCGAAGGCAATGAACAAACCCCGCTTTGTTTAATCCGCTGTTTTAATAATCTTGAGTTTAATCAAAAAGATTATTCTAAAAGTTTTTACATCTCCCCCGCCGACGATCTTTACACCCCGCTTTTAGCCAACCTAAAGTCTGCTTGTAAAAAAAACTAAAGCTGTTATATTTTTATTCATCATGATTTCTGCCAAACCCCCTCCAAGTAAAAATAAAAATGGCTTTCGTCTCCCTCAAAAAGTCGGCATTATTTATTCCGAAGTTAAGCGAAGCTACTTTCCTACCGAAGTCCAGTATCTGACCGAAAAGGACGCTTTGCACGATGCCCGCATCGTCGCTAAATATCTGCGACAGATGAAAATCCGTGTCCATCTTTACCCGGGAAGTCCGTCTTTGCCTCAACGCCTGCGCCGGGACAAACCGGAGGTAGTAATCAATTTAGTCGGTTCAGTTAAAGGCAATGAATGTCTGGCCTCCGGTATTCCCGGTATCCTGGAAATCCTGGACCTTCCCTACACCGGCACCGGTATTTTAGGTGAAGCCTTATGTTACAACAAATTTTTAGTTAAAAAGCTCTTGGAACAAAATGGTATTCCTGTCCCTCGCTATCAATTATTTAACACCTCAACCGACCCTTTGGACCCCACCCTGCGCTTTCCTCTTTTAGCTAAATTAAACGAAATTCACGGCGGCGTAGAAATTTTCCGCGGTTCAGTTTCCGAAACCGAAAAACACCTGCGCGAACGGATCAAATTCCTAACCGCCACCTACAAACAACCGGTATTGGTCGAAGAGTTTATCGTCGGCCGGGAGCTGACAGCCATTTTACTGGAAGGCTTAAATAAAAAAGTCTACTGCGGCGAAAAGGTCTTTCCCAAAAAACGCCAAAAAGATAAATACTTATTTGCTGCTTTCGAAGACCAATGGGGCCAAAAAGACAGCTTTCATTACCAAAAATTTCACGATCCCCTCCTGCGTGATTATGTCAAAAAGACCTTTGAAATTACTGACATGGCTGATTATGCCAAATTTGATATTCGCCTTGACTCCTCCGGCCGCTACTATTTTATTGACAGCAACTCCAATCCGGCCTTCGGCCCCAAAGAACTGGACTGCGCCTTGGCTAGCATTCTGGGTCTCTATGATATTTCTTTCACGCAAATCTTAAAACGCCTGCTCTTAAATACTATTCGGGACGCTCAGGGCAAAAAACGCCTTCCGTTAACCAGCGCTTAATGGCCCGGATAAAAAACGCGCCTACCGGCTCGAAGCCCAAATGTTCGCTCTCCTCCAAAACAACAACAAGCACTAATTTACCGGTACGCTCCCTGCCGGTGCTGGATTTTCACCATCCAAACTGTTTTTTTCTCAATCCAATAAATTGCCCGATAAGGCCAAATCCGAAAAGTATAAAGTCCCTCTAATTCCCCACCCAATTTTTTCTCCGCATAGAGCTTTTTCTCCAAATACAACAATTTATGCTTAAT
>CAZYUF010000042.1:0-1549 GCA_964650605.1 uncultured Pseudomonadales bacterium
CCGAACATCAGCCATTCCGGCTTAAATAATAATAATAAACCGATCGCCAGCATCAAAATTCCGCCGATCAAATGGGAAAAACGGGAATACTTGCCCCCGATACCGGTTACGCGGAGCGTAATCATGGCCGTAAAGAAAACCAGTAAATCGTCCAGTATAAAGATAAGGATATAAAACAAAAGATAAAGGTAGTATTGCCAAGCCGGCAGATTAGAGAGGCTTAAGATTTTGGTGTAAATTGCCGGCAGGCCGGCAGAACAAATTAACTCAACTAAATTAACGGCCGCGGCCAGAAGAATAATTCCGCCAAGAGCTAAAATAAACCAGCGCTTTTGGATAATACTCCGTATCTTTTCAAATATCTTCCGGCGTTTGGCATCGCCCATGATACTACAGCTGCCCTGTTTATTGACAAGGTAATCTTTCAAATAATATCCGCCGGCGGCCAAAGCCGCCAAACCAATTAAAACCCTTACCCAAACCACAAAACCTAAGAAAAGAAACAAATTCAGCCAGGCGGACAAAAATAGAAAATAAATAAAGGCAGACGAGGCAATAAAAGCGATTCCCAAAGCCCACATTCGTTTCCTATCTTTCATGCTTAAAAGTAAACCTATCAGTAAAAGAAGCGTCCACATCGCACAAGGGTTAAACCCATCCAAAAATGCCACGATTAGGGTTAACAAGGGCAAAGACAAGGTTTTTATCCGTAACTCACCAAAAATCGGCACTTTTAGAGTTTCAGGAATGCTTGGCAATAAACCGCCGACCAAATCTTGACAGCCATTTTCCACCGCACATTTAACCGCCGCTTCAATCTCCCTGCCCGTAGTTTCATCATTGAAGTAACCGCTGAAATGTTCTTTGCCAATCACCGTAAAAGGAACACCAGACACATCAGCTTGGAGTTCAACCCCAACTTTTTGCAGTAATTCCAAATTTTTACGGTCGGCCGTGATTTCATAATCTTTAACCGTCAGTTGAGGATACTTTTGTTTTAAACCATTCAAAAATGATTTTTCTTTGGTACAGTGAGGACACCCCGAAGCCCAAAATAAATGAAGAGTGACATCAGCGGCTAAGGCCGGTTTGACCAAAGATAAAAATAAGCCGAAAATCAGCAGGGATTTAACTATCTTTTTGAGCATAAATTATTTTAAGCAATACTCCTTTTTTTGGCAATTGCCGCTTTCCACCACGATTTTTTTATCCTTCAAAGAACCTTTAGTGACTGATTTTTTCTATTCTGATAGCTTTGCCTTTAATAATCGCTTCAGCGATTTTTTTATTAGCACTAGCTAAAATCCGGGCAAAGGTCGGCTGGGAAATCTTCATTTTGACAGCGGCATGAATTTGTTCCAAACCGTCAAGTTCGTATAACTTTAACGCCTCCAGTTCATCAGGAAACAAAACTATTTCCTCCAACTCCCGCAAAGGAATTCCCCGAGGCTTAAAGTAATAAACATCCGGATTAAACCGCACACAGCGGGGTATTTTATGCCTTGGCATAATTTTAGTTTACTTTTGCTTCTGTAAATTAGCAAGCTTC
>CAZYUF010000042.1:1649-6991 GCA_964650605.1 uncultured Pseudomonadales bacterium
CGGGCCTTTGCCTTGGGGACCGGTCTGATCAAATCCTGGCATATTTTCTCACCTTCTTTCGGATATTAATTGAATATGTATTCATTATACAATACTTGTCAAGAGTTGTAAATAAGGAGGAAGTTCCTGACGACTGCGATTAGAAAAATTATTGGCTTAAGATATTAATAATCTTGAAATAGGGAATTTTATGAACAAGGTAAGCAATAAAAAAGGAAACGGCGGCGGTTAGAAGGAAAAAGAGAGGATCATACCAAAAGGCCGGGTGAAGCGGTGTACCGATTAAAGCCCAAATTTTTTCCAAAACAATAATGTGAAGGAAAAAGACCAGAAAAGACAGGCCGGATATGGTTTTAACAATTTTCAGGTTAAAGCGAATAATGGTAAAGAAATAGTAAAAAACCGCGAAAAAGACTAAAGTGTAAAGCATAACCTGCGGCCGCCAGTTGGAGTAAAAATAGCCGATGTCGCCGGTTTGATAAAAGAGGCCGCGGCCGGAGTAAAAAATATAACCGGCGAGGAAGACAGTCAAGGGGATTAAAACCGCCAGCCATTTTTTGACAAAAGCGATCAGCTGATCGTGATAATGGGAAACCACCATGCCTAAAATAAAGACATAAAAGTTATATAGGGCTACCCCCAGAGGATAAAAAAAGCGCAGGGAGTGCTGATAATAATCAGCGGACAACAGACAAAGTTCGACAGCTGCTAAAATAAGCAAAATCCATTTGCGGGCAAAAAAACGATAGAGCCAGTGGAATAAGGGAAAAATTAAATAAAAGACCAGCAGGGCGGGAATAAAATATAACTGGTGGGAGGCGCTGCCGTAAATCAGAGCGGAGAGAAAATCAGGGCCATGCCGGGTATAGACAAAATAAAAATAAACAGCGCTCCAAAAAACATAAGGAATAAAAATCCGGTTAAGGCGCTTGATTAAGTATTGCCAATAACTGGCCTGATTGTCGTAATTTAGCTCCAAAACAAAACCGGAAATCATAAAAAATAAGGGCACGGCAAAGCGGGTAATTTGATGAAGCAATAAAGTCCAGGGAGTCTGATATAACTGATAATGGGTCATTTCCAGGGTCCTGGTAGTAGTGTGGATTAACACCACCGCCAGAATAGATATAAAACGGAGCAGGTCAATGGCCGGATTATATGGTTTGGCGGCCATAGAATTGAATTATTGGTTCAGGAAAACCAAACTGAAGAAAACGGGCTTTAATCGCGGCTGAAGTTAAACCTTGTTTTGCCCATTTATCGGCTAAAAAAATCATGGCTTCAACCTCTTCATAGGGAAAAATAATCCAGGCGGAAGTTTCAAAAGCATAATAGTCAGGCTTAAAAACTGAGTGAGGTTTATAAAAAAGCGAAGCGGTGGTAAGGCTTTTAATGTTGCCTTTCAACAAATGATCTTTGGTAAATTTAAAAGATTCCCCGGTATCCGCCACGTCATCAAACAGCAACACTTTTTCGCCGCTTAATTTAACCGGAAAGTCCTGATAAATTTTAGGCTGAGAAAATCTCTGATTAATACCGGAATAAAATTTAATCCCGATGCTGGCAACTTCTTTAATCGACAAAAAATCAACTAAGGAACGGGTCAGCGGCCAGCCGCCTTTGGCTAAAGTAACAATCCGGTCGAACTTTTTTCCGGCGGCCAGCATTTGCCGGGCAATTTTAAAAGCCAGCTGATTCATCTCATCCCAAGTGGGAGTGATATATTTAATTTTTTCTCCTGGGAAATAAATGTTAGTTAAGGACATCGTATTCTAAAAGAATAGTTCGTAAAGACAGATGAGTGCATTTGACTAATTTCAGCTTGATATTAACTAGTTGATTTAATAAATTAACTCCCTGACCGAATAAAATCGGTTCAACTGTTAAAAAAAGCTGATTAACTACTCCGGCTTTTAAAAACAGATTAAAAATAGAGGATCCGCCGGCGATGACAATTTTTTTAAAACCTGATTTTTGCAGTTTTTGGATTAATTGTTGGGGAGAATCTTGTGTAGGAAAGGCTTTAATAACATCGGGTCGGTGATTTTTAAAATCATCAGGTTTTCTGGTATAAACGGCAAAAGTTAAACCCCGGGGAAATTTTTTAATTATTCTAAACGACTTGGAACTCATTACCACCGCGTCGGCCGACTTAATGGTTTGGACATAAAATTGCTTGTCTTCGGCACTATTCCAGTCAAACGACCGGTCGTCCGGCGATCGGGCAATAAAACCATCTGCGGTAATGGCCGCTAATATAATAACTTCCATAATTACCTCTATCACACACCGGGTGTGTGATATCCTAAAAGCCTCCCACGACGGTAATGTCCGCTTTGATCGGCGGATAAGGATTGTAATTAACGATTTGGAAATCTTCGAACTTAAAGTCGTCAATCTTGGTCACTTGGGGGTTAATTTTAATTTGAGGAAAAGGGCGGGGGGTCCGGGTCAATTGCTCTTTAACCTGTTCAATATGGTTCTCATAAATATGAGCGTCGCCAAAAGTATGGATAAACTCCCCCGGCCGGTAACCGGTCACCTGGGCGAGCATCAGGGTTAAAAGAGCGTAGCTGGCAATATTAAAAGGAACGCCTAAAAACATATCAGCAGAACGCTGATAAAGAAGCAAAGACAGTTTGCCAGCGGTAATGTTGATATGAAATAAAGTGTGGCAAGGAGCAATCACCATTGAGGCGCTGTGGCTGCCGGACATTTCATAGATGCAGCCGGCATTCCAGGCAGAGATAACGTAGTGTTTTTTCTGCGGATAGGTTTTGATTTTTTCAATCGCCCAGCCTAACTGATCAATGGTTTTAGGCCCGCCGCTTCGCGTCGAGGCAGGCCACTGGCGCCATTGAACGCCGTAGACTGCGCCTAAATTGCCGTATTTTTCGACAAAACCGGGTTTATTTTTTAAATTTAGCACAAAGTCTTCATAAGGAATCGGCTTGGTAACTCCCCAAGTATATTTTTTGTAAGCCCATTCATCCCAAATGTGGACATTATTGTCAATTAAATATTTAATGTTGGATGAGCCGGATAAAAACCAAATCAGTTCATGAATAATGCCGCGGATAAAAGTTTTTTTGGTAGTTAATAAAGGGAAACCGGCTGATAAATCAAAACGGATCTGGCGGCCGAAAACAGATTTTAGTTTAACACCGGTGGAATGACTAATTTTCCATTGGCCATGAGCTAAAATATCCTTTAATAAGTTAAGGTATTGATACTCCGGATGAATTGATTTTGTCATAGTTTTCATTTAATGCTATGATGGATAAATTATCAAGTATAAAAAATAAAAGGTATGAAAAAAGTTAAAATTTCTAAAAAAGCGGTTAAGAAGTTAAAAGCGTTTAAGTGGCTGGCAGTGGGTTTGGCGCTGATCGGCTTGCTTTATTATTTTAAAGCGAATTTGGTAGTGGCAATTGTGAACGGTAAACCGGTTTGGAGAGTCAGTTATAGCCAAGAAATTAACAAGATGGCCGGCAAACAAGCTTTTGAAAACTTGCTGGTGAAAACGCTGATTACGCAGGAGGCGAAAAAACAAAAAGCCTTTATCAGCGAAGAAGAGATTAATAACGAAATCAAACAGGCTGAAGAGTACAGCCAGCAACAAGGAATGACCTTGGACCAGTTATTAGAACTGCAGGGAATGAAAAAAGAAGATTTGATTAATACCATTAAACTAAATAAGCTGGTGGAAAAAATGGCCGGGACCGAAAGCGCGAAGATGCAGGAATGGGTAATGAACCTGCAAACTAATGCCAAGATAGTGAAGTGGTTAAAAAATTAAATTAATCAGGTCGGCAAAAGAAGGCAGCATGGTTTTAAATTTGACTGTGGTTTGGTCAGGATTAAGCTGGGCAATTAGCTGGCGGGGCAAATACAAAGGTTTAAGAATCACAAAGCGATAAATTTGATTGGGAATTAAGTTATAAAGCGGAATCGGCTGGCTTTGGCCGGAAGCAACAGCTAAAGGCAGCTTGGTTTGCAATTGGTTATCGGTATCGTAAACCAATAATTTAAAGTCGGCGGCGGAAACCGACTTTTTAAAGAGCAGTTTCACCTTGGCAATCAAGGTCGGCGGCGGGACAATGTTAACCTCTGATTTAAATTCTTCTCCAAATGGCTTACTTTTAAATTTTAACTGGAAACCAAGCTGGTAACGGTTATGAATAGCGGGCGTGATGAAATCCAAGGTAAACTCAGCTGTTTGACCGGGTTCAGTCGCGGACAAAGAACTAACTTTGATTAAATCAGGCGGAAAATTGCCGGTAAGGGCAAGAGAAAAATCGGCAGGATTCCAAATCGACTGGCCGGTGTTTTTAAATTGCAGTTTAAATTGATAATGAGAACTGTCAACTAAAGATTGGGGTATGTCCGCTTTAATTAATTGACCGGCGTGGATTTGTTCCGGCCGGCCGGATATTTTGGCTAAGGAGACAACCCGGTAGTAATGGGGGTAAAATTCCTGGGAATGAGGAATTTGCCAGGAAAACTGGCTGAAAGGAGCATCAGGATAATTTAAGATAAAAGGGGTGACGGCAACTAAGTTGGGCTGAACCCAAATTCGGGTAAAAGCCCGGGCGAAAAACTCAGCCAAATCGCCGGCGGTATTAATCCAGCCGGTTTCGGTAATAAATACCGGTAAATTTCCCGGCAAACCAAACCGGCCCAGGTAGTTAATTTCCGCCAAATAGCTCTGAAGGCTGCCCAAGCCTGTACCAATGACCGGACCGGAAAAACCAGGGTTGGGGTAACTGTGCGAATTCCAGCCGTCAAACAATTGAAATATTCCAGGGTCGGCCAGATACATTTGCCGCCAGTATTCGGCGGCCGCGATGGTGTCTTTAGAGTTGGGAGCGGCCGTATCGAGACCGGCGGGGAGAAGGAAAAAATCAGCGGAAGCGGCTTTAAATTTGCCGTGAAACTCTTGGACAATGGCGGCATATTCATGGGGTTTTAACTCGTTGCCCCATTCTTTGGCGTGATTAGGTTCGTTGAATAAAATCACGTAGCGGTTTTGGATCACCCAGTTCAGGGAGTTTAAGAATTCCACGGTTCGATCGGTGTCTTCCAGTTTAGGTTTAACCCAGTGCGAATTTTCCGGAATGGTAGCCAACCGGACAATGGGGATCAGGCGGCGCCGGCGCATTTCGTCAAACATGGTTTGCCATTTTGCCTGATTCAAATCATTAAGCCGTAACACCAGCGTGACATAACCCCAGTCGCCGCCTTGGGTATTAACTAAGTTAGCCGCCGGCAGTAAGTCTTCCGGTTCTAAAACGTGAATGCCAAAACGGTTGTTGGGTACAGCCAGAGGATCAACGATCGCT
>CAZYUF010000043.1:0-6756 GCA_964650605.1 uncultured Pseudomonadales bacterium
GAATCCGCCAATATATTAAAATTAATCCTATAAGGTGGAGTCGGGATAAAAACAATCCTCATAATTGTAAAATTGATTTATGAAATATGCCAATATCGAAGGATTAACAAAGAAAGATGCTTTTAAGCAAGGGATTGTTGGTTTGGTAAAAACGACGGCCAAAAATATACTCAGCCAGAGGATTAGAATTGTGCCGGAATCATTGGGTGAGCCGGCGGCTTTACTGGATTTTGTAGATGAAGATTTTTATTTGGCATTTAAAACCGACGGAGTGGGCACTAAGAGTTTGATTGCCGAAAAGATGGCTGTGTTAGCCCGCCGGAAGAAATGGCCCAAAAAAAGAATCATCAATCTCTATGCCGGCTTGGGTATTGATTTGATTGCTTCTAATGTTAATGATCTGGTTTGCTTAGGCGCCGCGCCGATAGCCTTAGCCGATGAAATTGCCGCGGGGAGTTTTGGTAAATTTCTGGACCAGGATTTTATTAAAGGTTTACTGAGCGGTTTGAAAAAGGGCTGTCAGGAGGCGGGAATTACTATTCCTTGCGGTGAATCACCGACCTTAACTGATGTAATTAAGGCGGGAGTTTGCAGTATTACCGGTTCGTCAATCGGGATTATTCGGCCGAAACAGCAGGCAGTTTTTGGCCAAAAGCTACAGGCAGGCGATATAATTTACGGCTTGACGGCCGACGGGATTCATACGAACGGTTTAAGTTTAGCCAGAAAAATCGCCGGGAAACTTCCCCAGGGGTATTTTACGGCTTTTGGTAAAAAGACAGTGGGCGAAGAATTATTAAGACCGACCAGAATTTACAGCCAGATAATTTTGGAAATGATTAAAGATTTAGAAATTCATTATCTTAGCCATATTTCCGGCAGTGCTTTCAGGAAGATCAGCCGGGCTAAAAAACCGTTTACTTATGCAATTTCCAATTTACCCCGGCCGCCGAAAATTTTAACTGCTTTACAAAAATGGGGGCGATTAAGCAATGCAGAAGCTTATGAGACTTGGAATATGGGGTTGGGAATGGCGATTTTTGCGCCGGCCGGCCAAGAAAAAAAGATGTTAACTATTTGCCGGAAATATAAAGTTGGTTTTATTAAACTGGGCCGGGTGGAATCCGGGCCGAAAAGGGTGATAATTAAAGGAGGCTTATGGCAGTATTAAAAGAAATTAATTTACATGGTTTTGGAAAAAGATATCAGGGTAAAGTGAGAGATTATTATGTGTTCGGGAATAAAAGGATTTTAATTACTACTGACAGAATTTCTGCTTTTGACCGAGTGCTGGGAGTGATTGAAGATAAAGGCCAGGTGTTGAATCAGTTGGCGGCGTTTTGGTTTGACAAAACAAAAGAGATTGTGGCTAACCATTTATTGGCCCTGCCGGATCCGAATGTGAGTATTGCTAAAAACTGCCGGTCTTATCCGATTGAGATGGTGGTCCGCGGTTATATCAGCGGCGTGACCAAGACCTCGCTTTGGTATAACTATGAACAGGGGCAAAGGCGGATTTACGGTTTAAAGTTTCCGAATGGTTTAACTAAGAACCAAAAATTACCGCAACCGATAATTACGCCGACGACCAGAGGGACCGGTCCGGGCGGCCATGATGAAAAGATCAGCCGCGAGGAGATTATTAAAAGAAAGATTGTGCCGGTTAGGGTTTATCAACAGATGGAACAGGCGGCCCTGGCTTTATTTAAACGGGGAACGGAAATTTGTGATAAAGCCGGCTTGATTTTAGTGGATACTAAGTATGAGTTTGGCGATTACCAGGGAGAGTTAACTTTAATTGATGAAATTCATACGCCGGATTCATCCAGGTTTTGGATTAAAAATACTTATCAGAAAAGGATTAAAAAAGGTTTAGAGCCGGAAAATTTTGATAAAGAATTTTTTAGGTTGTGGTATAACCAGCGGCATTATTGCGGCGACGGACGCCCGCCAACGATGCCCTTAAGTTTTAAAAAGAAAGTCAGCCAGCGTTATCGAGCGATTTATACTAAAATTACCGGGCGGAAGCTGATTAAATATAAAGGCAATATGAGCGCAAGAATTAAAAAGAATTTAAAGCCGTTATCAGACCTGGTGGTAATTATCAGCGGCAGTGAAAAAGACCGGCTTTGGGTTAAAAAGATTGAGAAAGAGTTAAGAAAGCAAAAGTTAAAGAACAGTGTTTATTATGCTTCGGCGCACAAGCAGTCCAAAAAAGTCTTGGAAATAATTGATCGATATCAGCGGTGGGGCAGAAAAGTGGTGATGATTACCGTGGCCGGCAGGTCCAATGCTTTGTCCGGTTTTGTGGCCGGAAACAGTTGCTTTCCGGTGATTGCCTGCCCGCCTTTTAAAGATAAGCATGATTATTTAATTAATATTCATTCCAGTTTACAGATGCCGTCGGCAGTGCCGGTAATGACCGTCGTTGATCCGGGCAATGCTGTTTTGGCGGCTAAGAGAATTTTAAGTTTATGAATAAAATCAGATTGCGTTACGGTGAAAATCCCCACCAAAAAGGCTGGATAAAAAAAATCGCGACAAAGAATCCGTTAGCTTGGTTTAGATTTAGACAATTGCAGGGCAAGCAGTTGTCATTTAATAATTATTTGGATATGGAAACAGCGGTGGAGACCCTGAGTTTTATCGGTCAGACCAAGACGGCGTGTGTGATTGTCAAGCACACTAATCCCTGCGGCGTCAGCCGGGGAAGAAAGTTAGAAAAAATATTTTTACAGGCTTGGAGGGGTGACAGTTTAGCGGCTTTTGGCGGAATTGTGGCAATTAATCGGCCAGTGGAGGGAAAACTGGCAAAGTTGATGTTGGCAGAAAGACGATTTTTTGAAATCCTGCTTTGTCCGGAAATATCCGCAGCAGCAAGAAAAGTAATGAGCCGGAAAAAAGATTTGCGGATTTTAATTAATCCGGCATTATCCACGCCTATGCCGAACAAAGCCTTGGATCACCGGGAAATCAGGGGGGGGATCTTGGAACAAGAGCGGGATTTATATAAGCTGACAAAAAAAGATTTGCGGGTTGTGACTAAAGTACGGCCTAAACTCAAACAAATTCAAGACATGTTGATGGCTTGGGAAATTTGTCGGGTGTCGAAAGCCAACAGCATTGCTTTAGTTAAGAATGAACAGCTGGTTGCCAACGCTGTCGGACAGCAGGATCGGGTCCGCTGCTGCCAGTTGGCTGTTAACAAGGCGAGGCCGGGAGCGGTTAGGGGTGCAGTGGCGGCATCGGACGCTTTTTTCCCATTTAAAGACGGCCCGGCGGTGTTAATCAAAGCCGGCCTCAAAGCGATGATTCAGCCGGGCGGCTCGATCAGGGACCAGGAGACAATTGATTTATGCAATCAAAACCAAGTGAGCATGATTTTTACAGGAGTGAGATGCTTCAAACATTAACCGTTTTAATCAGCGTTTATGACAAAACCGGCTTAATAGAGCTGGTGAAAAGATTAAGCCGGAAGTTTAACTTAAAAATCATTTCTACCGGCGGCACAGCCAAATATTTAAATGCTAACGGTTTTGAGGTGATGGAGGTGGCGCAAGTGACCGGTTTTCCGGAAATTTTAAACGGCCGGGTAAAGACTTTGCACCCAAAGATATTCGGAGGAATTTTAGCGGAGAAAAATAATCGACAGCATCTTAGGGAGTTAAAAAAGTTAGGGATTGGTCCGATTGACATGGTGGTAGTGAATTTATACCCGTTTGAGCAGATTGATATCGGGGGAGTGACGTTGTTGCGGGCGGCAGCCAAAAGTTGGCGGACGACGATTGTGGCGGGTCAAATCAAAGATTATGCCTCAATAACGAAAAAATTATCTTTAAAACAAAGGCGGCAGTTGGCGGCTAAAGCCTTTCGGTTGACCGGTCAGTATGATAGGCTGATTGCTAAATATTTAAGCTATGCAAGATAAATACACGATTGCCACTTTAGGTTCGCACTCGGCTTTGCAGATTTTGAAAGGCGCTAAAGACGAGGGGTTTTCCACCCTGGTGATCTGTCTTAAGGGCAGAGAAAAACCGTATCAGGTATTTCCGGTGGCCGACGAGATTAAACTAATTAATGATTATCAGGAATTAGCAAGCTTAGATAAAATTTTATATAGAGACAAGATAATTTTAATTCCACACGCTTCGTTAATTGCTTATCTTGGCTGTGAAGCGGTAGAAAGATTAAAATTAAAATATTTTGGCAATAAAAAGATTTTGATCTGGGAGTCGGACAGGAGTAAAGAACGGCAGTGGTTGAAGAAGGCGCGGTTAAGGCTGCCTTTGATTTTTAACCGACCGGAAGAAATTGACCGACCGGTGATCGTCAAATTTTACGGTGCCTCCGGCGGTAAGGGTTATTTTTTGGCTAACTCGACCGAAGATTTCCGAGATAAAATTAAGCCGCACAGGAATAAAAAATATGTAATTCAGGAATATATTGTCGGTGTGCCGGTATTTGCTCATTATTTTTACAGCAATCTCACCGGCAAATTGGAACTAATGGGTTTTGATAAACGTTATGAATCCAACGTGGATTCTTTAGGCCGAATTTCTGCCCGTGACCAAATGGTGTTAAAGTCAGTTGATCCGTCTTATGTTATTTGCGGCAACCTGCCTTTGGTTGTCCGTGAATCGTTTTTAAGCGAATATTTGGAAATGGGAGAAAGAATAATTAAAGCTTCACAGAAAATAGTTAAGGGCGGGTTATTCGGTCCGTTTTGTTTGGAAAGCGTGATTACCCCGGATTCTAAGATTTATGTGTTTGAGATTTCTGCCCGGATTGTGGCCGGGACCAACCCATATTTAATGGGTTCGCCTTACACCCAGCTTATTTACGACGAGCCGATGAGCACCGGCCGCCGGATTGCCAGAGAGATTAAAATTGCCCTGGAGACCAATCAATTAGACAAAATTCTTTTATGAATGTAAATCAAGTTCACGTCGGTACTTTAGGTGGACATTCTGCTTTGGAAATCGCTCTGGGCGCTAAAATGCAAGGTTTAAAGGCCGTGGTTGTTTGCCAAAAAGGCCGGGAAAAAACTTACACGGAATATTATGCTGATTTATTTGACGAAGTGATTTTAGTAGATAAATTTCGGGATTTGACGACCAAAGCAGTGATTAAAAAATTACAGGCTTTAAATACGGTTATGGTCCAGTCAAGGTATTTTTGGGTTTACTGCGACCATGAGGCGATTGAGAAAAACTTTCCCGTACCGATTTTCGGCAGGCGGGGATTGGTCAAACGAGAAGAAAGAAATGTGCCCAGAAACCAGTATTATTTAATGGATAAGGCGGGGATTAGGCGGCCAAAAATTTATCAGGACCCGCGGAAAATTAATCGTTTGGTGTTAGTTAAAGCGGCCGAAGCAACCAGAACTTATGAACGGGCATTTTTTCTGGCAACGAGCTACAAAGATTATCAAAACCAGGCGCTTCAATTAATTAAAGAGGGGAGGATTACTAAAAGTGGGTTAAAACAGGCTGTTATAGAAGAATTTATCTTAGGTGTCAGTGTCAATTTCAATTTTTTCTATTCGCCTTTGAAAAAACGATTGGAACTGTTAGGCACGGATACGCGGCGGGCAACCAATATCAACGGGTTGGTCAATCTACCGGCGAATGAACAACTGGAAATTTTAAAATATCTTCGGCCGCAGTATGTTGAAGCTGGCCATATGGCGGTGACTGTTAAAGAAAGTGTTTTAGAACAGGCGTTTACTTCAGGGGAAAAATTAGTCAAGGTTTTGCAACAGGAATTTCCGCCGGGCATTATCGGCCCGTTTGCTTTGCAGACCATATATGTTCCCGGTCCGCCGAAAGAGGATTTGGTGACTTTTGATTTATCTTTGCGCATGCCCGGATCTCCCGGTATCATTGCCACGCCGTATTCTAATTATCTTTTCGGCCGGCCCGTCTCTCTCGGTGAGCGCATCGCCATGGAAATTAGAACTGCGATTGAAGGCAACAAGCTGGAGCTGGTGGTGAGTTAAAAAATAGTGCTTATTGACCCTTTTACTGTTTAGTTATAAAATGTTATGTCTATGAATAAAATCAGTACTTCTGATAAACTTCCAAAAATTTCTAAGCCAAAAAAACTAAATAAAGAGAAAATTTTAAAGTTAGCTTCTAAAGTGAGGAAAATTTTAGAAAGTGAAAAAGTATCTAAGGCAGACGAAGATGGATATATTTCTCCCCCAAGAAGCGCTTTCTGTTATTAAAGAGTGTCATGTTTTCATAGACACTTGTTTTTTATTAGATTTTGCTTCTTTAAAGAAAACAAAAGATAAGAGCAAGTTGATAGATTTATTAAATAATTTTAGAAATCTTTCAGTATCTTTTATTACTTTATCTCCGGTAGCTTTAGAATTTTATCTGGGAAGTACAAGTCAAGACTTCTTGATAAAAGAAAAATATTTAACAAGCATAATTGATGAAGTTTTGCCTGTTAGAGCCTTGAAAGAAGAAGTAACAAAAAAATTAATCATGCAATATGGCAGATATGCTAAAGGAAAAGTGTCTTATGTTGATTTATGTTTAGCAACTGCTTTAAAACAATTTCCAAAGACTTTTCTTTTAACTAGAAATTATAAAGATTTTCCTTTAAAAATATTTGGTTGTGAGGCGTATTTTATTTTGCAATTTAACAATGATTTAAGAACTTACTGTTTTTATAGTGGGGAAAAAGTGATTAAAAAACAGAAAATTAAAGAAGAGTTTCCTCCATTTTAATTTAATAAATATGAGCCTA
>CAZYUF010000044.1:0-6736 GCA_964650605.1 uncultured Pseudomonadales bacterium
TCATTAAACTTTTTTCCGCTCCATTTTTTAGCATTGTTTCTTTAATGGTTTTTATTTCCGGATATTTTGGCAAGGTCCAAATCTCAAAATCATTGTGCCACAAAACTTCCTGTTTTCCGCTTTTATCATCCTCCACTTGGCTGTATGCTTCTTTACTGGAAATAAATATTTTTGGCACGCACACCACCACAAAGCCGTCAATTACTTTCCCCAAATCAATAAATTTACCGGCCTTGCTTCCTCCCTGAACTTCCATTTTTGTGCCGCCCACAATTTGATAAGCCACATCGCTCCCCAATTTCTTGCCTAAATCAATCAACTCTTTTTGGTTTAAATTTAACTGCCACAATTTGTTTAAGCCTTTTAAAACCGCGGCCGCATCGCTGCTCCCGCCGCCCAAGCCCGAACCCATCGGTATTTTTTTAGTTAATTTGATTCTTACCCCCTGATCTTTTATTAACAATTCTGCCGCTTTATAAACTAAATTAGATTTATCCGGAAAATCTATTTTTCTCTCTTTTATATCTTCCATCTCTATCAGGTCAAACAAGCTTATTTGAGTATAAATAGTCTTCACCCGGTGATAACCATTTGGCAGTTTTACCAATATGCTTAAACCCAAATTAATCTTCGCCGGCGCCTTTAACTTCAGCTTCATTTAAATTAAGCTCACAATACTAAATACTTGAATCCCTTCACCCTTGCCAAAAACCGTTAAATCCTCGCCGCTCGTAAATGCTATCCCCACTTTATCCTTTTCTACTTCCAGCAATTTTGCCAAGCTTGTCTGCATTTTTTCCCTAAATCTTTCCAGTCTTGGCTTACCCGCTTCCACCATAATTGCCACGTTATTAATTTTATATTTTTTGGCTTTAACTCTAGCTAAAATCACTTTCAAAAACTCCCTGCTGTCAGTAATTCCCCTTTTAAACATCTCTCCGGCCCAAGTATCTAAACTGCCGCCGCCGCTTGCCGTAGATATTGCATTACAAAGGCTGTGAATGATTACGTCTCCGTCCGAATCCGCCTCCAAGCAATATTTTTCGGTAATTTTAATTCCCCCCAGCATTAATGGTTTGAAAATTGAAAATTGTGAATTGAAAATTAGCCGATGACTATCCTGCCCGATGCCGACTTTATACATATTTACTCCATTTCCTAATAATTTCTAAGTCTGTCTGCAGGGTCACTTTTTTATTGGTCCACTCGCCCGGCACCACTTTCACTTTTACTCCGGTTTTTCTGACCAACTCGCAATCATCCTTGCCCTCAATTTCGCCCTTAATCGCCCGCCTGTATGCCTTAATAATTATTTCCCGTTTAAATGCCTGCGGCGTCTGTCCCAGCCAGCTGACCTTTCTGTCCAAACACTGCTCTACTGCCAAAGTTTCCGGATTAACAATTTTTACCGAAGTCGTGGTTTCTACCGCCGCCATCACTGCCTGGTCTTTTTTTACTGCCTTAATTATTCTTTTGATTAATTCCGGTGTTGCCAGCGGCCGGGCGCCGTCGTGAATTAAGACATAATCGCCCCGGCTGGCTTTAACGCCGTTATAGGCTGAATTCAGCCTTTCTGCCCCGCCTTCTGTAATTTTCACTTTTAGTTTAAATTTTTTTAAGGCTTTCTCAAATTTCTTCCTGGTATCTTTTCTCACTACTAACACCACTTCTTTAACTTCTTTGACTTTTTTAAACTGCTTCACGGTTCTAATAAATACCGGCTCTTTATTAATTAAACTAAACAATTTTTCTCTCCCAAATCTGGTACAGTTTCCCGCTGCTGTGATAACAGCACTGATCATATTTTTCTCATCTCCGCCTCAATCAGCGGCACTATTTGGGTAAATTTAATTTCTCCGGCAATAAATTTTCTCACTGCTTCTTCATCAGCTTCATGCAGTTTTGTTCCCCAATCGCCGCCTTTTTCCAGAGCCAAATAACCCAACTTAAGACCGGGAAATTTATCTAAATCCGCCGCCTCAAAAGATAAACTCTTTCCCACTAAATTAATCTCAGGAATATTTTTTACTTCTCTTCTTTGCGGATAAAACATGGCGTATTCCACATACCGTTTCATCTCCGCTACTCCCAATTCAGCCATAATTGAACCGTCCACAAACTCCACCATTGAGTGGCATAAATATTCCGGATGGATCACTACTTTAATTTGTTCCGGCTTTAAATCAAACAGCCATTTTGCCTCAATCACTTCAAAGGCTTTATTAATACAGGTAGCGCTGTCTATCCCGATTTTCTTGCCCATTACCCAGGTCTTCCGCTCTAACACCATCTCCGGAGTTAATTGAGCTTTTTCTTCTTTGCTCATCTGGCTAATCTTACCCTTGCCCATGGTTAAATAAATATTTTTAATCTCTTTAGGTTTCCCGGCCTTCAAGCTTTGAAAAATAGCTGAGTGCTCGCTGTCAATCGGAATGATTTTGACTTTATTTTTTTTAGCTTCTTTCATTACTTCCTCTCCGGCCGCTACCAGCACTTCCTTTGTCGCCAAAGCTACATTTTTTCCTGCTTTGATCGCTGCTACGGTTGGCGCGATCCCTGCCCTTCCCACCACCGCCACTATCACCAAATCTACTTCCGGCTGCCTTACTGCTTCCGCTAATTCTTCTTCCCCCACTGCTGCTATTTTTGGCTTAAATTCTTTCACCTGCTCCCTGAATTTTTCTGATTCATGTCCGCAAGCCAAACTGATTACTTTAAACTCATCCGGATAATCTCTCACCACTTCTAAGGCTTTGGACCCGATCACTCCGGTTGATCCTAAAATTGCCAATCTTTTCATAGCTTAAATTTAACTTCTTCTTTAATCACCACTAATTCTTCGATTGCTCCGCCGTATTTTTTTTGCACTGCCTGAACCACTTTATTAACTAATTTTTCCGGTACTGACGCTCCGGCGCTGATTCCCACTTTTTCTTTATTTCTAAACCACTCTTCCTGAAAATCCTCCGGCCCGTCAATTAAATATGACTCTACTCCCGCCTTTTCCCCTACTTCTCTTAAGCGGTTAGAATTGGAGCTGGTTTTTGACCCCACTACTAAAATTAAATCACTCTGTTTCGCTAGCTCTCTCACTGCCAACTGCCGGTTAGTGGTCGAAAAACAAATATCTTTGCCCGGCGGCAGCTCCAAATTGGGCCACTTGGTAATTAAATAATCAATAATTTCTTTGGTTTCCTCCAAAGCTAAAGTTGTCTGCGTCAATAAAACCGCCTTTTTAGGAATCTCTAATTTTTTTGCTTCAGCTAAATTGCTGATTAAAACCGATTTGCCCCGCACTTCTCCCAGCACTCCTTCTGCTTCCGGATGATTTTTGTGGCCGATGTAGATAATAAAATAGCCCTTGTCAGCATATTTTCTCGCCTCCTGATGTACCTTAGTTACCAGCGGACAAACCGCGTCCACCACCTTTAGCTGTTTCTTCTTAGCTAACGCAAACAACTCCGGACTGCTGCCATGGGCGCTGAAAACCACCACTGATTTATTCGGAACACTTGCTAAATCTTCCGCAAACTTTACCCCTTTCTGCTTAAACCCCTCTACCACTTTTTTGTTATGGACAATCTTATGCCGGCAATAAACCGGGGCCGGATTATTTTTCACTGCCCGCTCCAAGATCCTTAGCGCCCGGTCTACCCCGGCGCACAAACCCCTTGGCTTAACTAAAATTATTTTTTTGACCATACCTGCATTTGCCAGAACAGCAAATAAACTAAAAATGAAAAACTAAAAACTAAAAACATCATTGCCGCCCCTCTTGCCCCCCAACCCCAAGCAGCACCGCTGGCCAACAGCCTCCTGCCCAGCCAGATAAAACCGGCCCCGAAAACCAACACATAAACCGGCCAGCCCAAAATTAACAATTGCTGTGACCGGTCTTTTTCCCGGGACAAACTTTTCAGAGTTTTAAATGGATGCACCCTTAAGCCGTAAGTATTTTTTGCCAACAAATAGCTTTCCTTAATCGTCAGCAATAATCCCAATTTACCAGCTCGTTTCCAGATATTTTTCGTTTTTCGTTTTAAGTTTTTCGTTTCCTTCATATTCTACCTGGAAGGCCAGCCTGGCCCTGCTTAATCTGGACTCTACTGCCTTGACTGTCAAATTTAACTTTTGGGCAATCTGTTTCATCGACAGGCCCTCTATATACTTTAGTCGCAAAACCCGGGTGTATCCTTCGCTGATATTTTTAAAAGTTTTTAAAATTCTGGTTTTTGTTTCCAGTTCTTGGTACGCTAACTCCGGCCCTAAGGCCTCATCCACTAATTCTTTTAACCACGGCAATTTGGAAAACACAATCTGCTTAATCTTTCTTCTCCGGTAAAAATCCCCGATTTCATGTCTGGCAATGCCGCACAGCCAGGTAAACTGACTGCTTTTGCCTTTAAACGTCGGCAGACTATCCATCGCGCTGATCAAAGTATCCTGCACTATCTCTTCCGCGTCCAAAAAATTATCCACTCTTTTTTGCACAAACTTGATTAGTCTCTGCCTGTACTTTTCCATCTATCCTTGTATTTTACCACTATAGTCTGTTATTCTAAAGTTATGGCAGTAAATATTGGCGAATGGTTAAATCTGGGCACCGGCACTAATGTAAAAAAAGAAATTGGCCTTGTTCCAGAATATAATACCGGAACTGATGGCGGTTTATTTGTCATTCTCTCTGTTGTCTTAAGAAATATCTACGTCATTGCCGCCATTATCCTCTTTATCATGATTTTTATCGGCGGCCTGGGCATGATCATTAATGCCGGCAATGCGGAAAAGCAAAAACAATCCAACAAAACTCTCGGTTCGGCTGTGCTCGGCTTTGTCATTATGTTCCTCTCTTACTGGCTGATAAAAATCATTGAAATAATTACCGGTACAACGATTATCTTATGATTTTGCAAACTGCACCAATTTTCGGCAATATCCAGGTTCCCGGTACGTCCGGCAGCTACACTAAATACGGCATTTTAACAGACGTTAATTTGGGCTTAACTAAATTTATCAGCAACCTATTAATTTTCATCACCACCATTGCCGGACTGTTTACTTTAGTTAACTTTATCATTGCCGGCTATCTATATATGTCTTCCAATGGCGAGCCGCAAAAACTGACTGCGGCCGGCAATAAAATGCTGCAGTCATTAATCGGTTTAGGCGTAATTTCCGGAGCGTTTATTATTGCCGGAATAATTGGCTATGTATTTTTCCAGCAAGCTGATTTCTTATTTAATCCCATTTTTACTCAATTATCGCCGTAAATTAATATGCCCGATCTCCAACTAGGCAAAATCAACACCCTAAAAGGCTACACTGCGCCGGACAACGCTACTCTCGCCGGCCAAATCGGTTCAGTCATTTCTAAAATAATGGGTATTCTCACCGTTATTGCCGGATTGGGATTTTTGTTTTATTTTTTGCTCGGCGCGGTCAACTGGCTGGTTTCCACCGGCGACCCGAAAAAAATTGAAACCGCCAGAGCCCAAATGGTTAATGCTATCATTGGCTTAGTGATTACCGCTGCCGCCTGGCCAATTATTTATGTCATTGGCAAACTTTTAGGCATACCGATTGCCAACCCCGCCGATTTAATTACCCAAATAACTATTTAATCAATATGGACCTTAAAGATTTTTTCGGCACTTTCAGCCCTCCACAGGGAATAACAGAATATCAAAAAGGTTTTACGCCTGGACAGGAAGTTGGCGGATTAATCTTATTATTAAGCAATATTTTAAGAATTGTCATTTATGCCGGCGGCTTATTCGCCTTAATCAATCTGTTTGTTTCCGGCATCCAATACTTAGGTTCTTCCGGCAATCCGGAAATGATTAAACAGGCTTCAACCAGAATCTGGATGTCTCTTCTAGGTTTAGTCATTATTGCCTCTTCTTTAATTCTTGCCGCCATCATCGGCCTGGTTTTCTTTGGCGATGCTTCTTTAATTATCAAGCCGGTAATTCCCGGACCGTAAACTATGAAATTAATCGCCCTGACACTGGATTCATTAAAAGGGTTTAGTTCCGGTTTTTCCGCCCCCGTGACCGATCCCGGCAACCGTTTTTCCGCCGCTGTTTCCAATATTGTTGCCGTCATTACCATCTTTGCCGGCCTGTCTTTTTTAATCTGGTTTGTCGTCGGCGCCCTGACCTGGATTATGGCCGCCGACCATGCGGATAAACTGGAAAAGGCCAAAAACCAAATGAGCAGCGCCCTGATCGGACTGGTTATTGTCATTCTTACCATTCCTTTTGTTTACCTCATCGGTAAAATTCTGGGCATTGATATTCTTAATGCCGGCACTATTTTCAAGTTGCTTATGCCCACTTAAAAATTAGCGGTAAAATATAATTATGGCCATTAACAATCCGGCAATTCCCAACTTAGGCAGTGACGGCGGCTCGGCCCTAGCCAAATACCTGGCAATTATCTGGAAAGTTTTAATTATTTTCGGCGGCTTAATGGTTTTTCTCCAGCTGGTTTGGGGCGCCTTAAACTGGATTCTTTCCGGCTCTAATCCTGACCGCCTAAAGCGGGCTAAAGATCAGATGTTTAACGGCATCTTCGGCTTGGTCATTTTGGTTCTTTCTTACGCCATTGTTAAACTGATCAGCACCTTCACCGGTCTGAATATTTTAAATCCTGCCTGGCCGACTCTATGAAATTTTTCCGCTCTGTCATCTTTGTTTCTGCTTTCTTATTCCTAAGCGTTACTCCCTTATTCGCC
>CAZYUF010000045.1:0-1935 GCA_964650605.1 uncultured Pseudomonadales bacterium
AGGGCTGTCCTGCCTGCGACCAGTTGGGTGTTTACGGCCTTCAGGATGACCAGGCGGTTGGCTTTATTCTCCCTGATTTTATCGACCTCAAAGCGCGCAAGTTTCTCAAAAATATCTTTATTATTAAAAGGGTGGTCTTAATTACCGTGGCTTTATTAATTTTAATTATCTCTTGGAGACTGTTATGGCCCTAAACGCTGTCGATATCAGCCCCAACTTTTCCCAAGAGTCTTTAAAGCTTCTGGCCGATACGCTTCTGGCGAGCGCTAAACAAAACCAAGCGCTGGCCCTGCCGCTTCATCTCGCTCAGACCTTAAATCGTCTCCCCCACATTACTACTATTCTTGCCCGCCTGGGCCGGACCGATCTTCGGCTTAAACCTCCCTCAGCCTCAGCCGCCAAACCTGACAAAGTTTCCTTCTCCCCTGATCTAAAAAAAATTATTTATCTGGCTTTTGCCGAATCTTTAATCCTCAACTCCCCCTTGGTTGAACCAACTCATTTCTTAATCCCTTTAAACGACTATTTAGATGAACCTTTAGATAAAAAAGATCTCCGCCAGTTGATTACTGCAACTGCGTCCGCGAATCCGCCAGCTGGCGGAGAAGCAGGGACTTTAAAACAATTCGCCGAAAACCTCACCCAAAAAGCCTTAACCGGCAAACTTGATCCGGTCATCGGCCGGGAAAAAGAGATTGAACAGCTCATCCGCATTTTGGCCCGCCGCACTAAATCCAACGCCATTTTGGTCGGTGATCCCGGCGTCGGTAAAACCGCCATTGTTGAAGGTTTAGCTCTAAAAATCAGCCAAGGCCAAGTCCCGGACCTATTAAAAAACATCCAAATTTTTAATCTTAACTTGACCACCTTGCTCGCCGGCGCTTCTTATCAGGGCGAGCTGGAAACCCGCCTGCAAAGCTTAATTAAAGAAGTAAAGCGCCTGGGCAACATTATTGTCTTTATTGATGAAATCCACATGATCATCGGCGCTGGTTCTGCCGCCGGCGCCATGACCGCCGCCAATATCTTAAAACCCGCCCTTGCCCGCGGCGACTTAAATGTTATCGGCGCTACTACTGCCGATGAATTCCGCCAATATATTGAAAAAGATCCTGCCCTGGAACGCCGCTTTGAACCAATCAAAGTGGACGAACCCTCCCGGCAGGATTCCTTAAAAATCTTAAAATCAGTCAGCGCCAAGCTCACCAAACACCACGGCATTACTATTGACGATCAGGTCATCGAATCAGCCGTTGATCTTTCCACCCGTTATGTCCCCGACCGCTTTTTGCCCGATAAAGCCATTGACCTCTTAGACGAAGCCACTTCCGGCGCCAAAATTGCCAGCAAGTCTGCCATTACCATTGAAGATTTAAAAACCGTTCTCTCCCAGCGCACCGGCATCCCGATTACTTCCTTAACCCAGGAAGAGTCCGTCAAGCTGATGAATCTCGAGCAGCAATTAAATGATCAAATCATCGGCCAGGGTCAGGCCGTCCGGGCCATTAGCGATGTTATTAAACGCTCCCGCGCCGGTTTAAAAGATCCCAACCGCCCCATCGGTAGTTTTCTGCTTTTAGGTCCCACCGGCGTCGGTAAAACCGAGCTGGCCAAAGCCTTGGCCCGCACTGTTTACCAATCGGAAAAGGCCATGGTCAGATTGGATATGTCTGAATTTACCGAAGCCCACACTGCTGACAAGCTCATCGGCGCGCCTCCCGGCTATGTTGGCTACGAAGAAGGCGGCCAGCTGACTAATCCCATCCGCCAGCATCCCTACTCTTTAATTCTTCTGGATGAACTGGAAAAAGCCCATCCCAAAGTTTTTGATGTTTTCCTGCAGGTTTTAGAAGACGGCCGGCTCACCGACTCCCAGGGCCATACTGCTGACTTTAAAAACACGATCATTATTATGACCTCCAATATTGATGTTTC
>CAZYUF010000045.1:2035-6680 GCA_964650605.1 uncultured Pseudomonadales bacterium
TCCTACAAGGTCCAACCTTGAAGGATAAATCTGAAAAAAGGTCGGACCTTAATGTTTCTCGAACAGATTTAATGAAAGCCCTCTCCAGTTACCTCCGCCCGGAGTTTTTGAACCGCATTGACGATATTATCGTCATGAATAAATTAGGGTTAGCCGAAATTAAACAAATTGCCAAATTACAATTAAATCAGGTTATCAACCGCTTAAAAACCAAAGGCATTGCCTTAACTGTCCCTGATGCCGCCTTGGATAAATTGGCCAAGTTGGGCGATGTAGCCGAGTTCGGCGCCCGGCCTTTAAAACGCTTGATTCAGGATAAGATCGAAGAACCATTGGCAGAAATGATCATTGCCGGAAAATTAAAGTCAGGAGAAACCTATGACCTATCAAATCTTAACTTGTCCTAATTGTGGCGGCCGCGGCTGCCCCACCTGCCAGAACACCGGCAAAGTCCGGGTGGCTGAACAGGAAATGCAGAAACTAAAACAAATGGTGGGGCAATTATCCCAACAATCCGCGCCTGCCCCTAACGAAGCTCCGACGTTACCTCGAAGCGGAGTGGGGACTAATCTCGCCGGCATTATTGCCTTTTCTATCTTAAGTATTCTCGCCGGCGGCGCCGCCGCCTCCTGGTACTTTTTAAAAACCTTAAAACCCTTTTTCGCCGGCTTAATTACTCTTTTCACTCTCCTTGGCGCCCGCTTTGCCTGGAAAAATTCTTTCTTTCAACTCCAGGAACCGGATGACTTTTTAAAAGCGATTAAACGCTTGACATAGATGCTTAATTTGGTATAAAATAGTACTAAATATGACGTCTATCTCCGCAATTAAAGCCATCAGGGTTATTAATCAATCGCGCCTGCAGTTTGTCACTCCTACAGCAATAAGTCAGTTGTTTGATTTAACCAAAAAAAATACCGTCTACAAACTGCTCCAGCGCTTGGAAAAATATCAACTTATCCACCGACTCAATCACGGTCAATATCTTGTTGCCAATTCTTCCGTCACCGACTTTGCCATTGCCAATTCTCTAGTAACTCCGTCTTATGTCAGCTTTGAATCAGCCCTGTCTTTTTACGGCATTCTAGCTCAATTTCCCTATCCAATCACTTCCGCTACTACCAAGAAATCGGTTGTTATCGACGCCTTGGATAAAGAATTTCAGTTTACCCGCTTGTCCGATAGATTTTTCTTCGGCTATCAAAGCATTAACCACCAACTAATCGCCTCCCCGGAAAAAGCCTTAATTGACGGTTTATATCTAATGAGTAAAGGGCTCCGGCGGCTTGATCTTGACGGGCTGGATTTAACCTCAATCAATAAAAATCATTTAAAACAGCTGGCTTTAAAAATTTCTTTCCGGCCTTTTAGTAAATTATTTTTGAAACTGCATCTATGATCGATCTTACCACCCTAAAAGAACTGTCATTAAAAAAGCAGATTGACCAAACCAGCCTGCTTCGGGAGATTCTCCAAATTGCTTGGTTGAATCAGTTCTATCGCCTAGCGGCCGGTCGCCGGGTTTGGTTCAAGGGCGGTACTTGCTTAAAACTCCTTTATGGTTCCAATCGCTTTTCCGAAGATCTGGACTTTAACACTTTGCTTCCCTCCGGGCAAATCGCCGCCGCGGTCAACCTCGCCACCGACAAACTGCAAACTGATTGGCCCGGCCTGAGCGTTAAACCGTTTAAGTCAATTGCCGGCATTACTCACAAACTCTATCTGCCGACCGAATTCTCCTATCAGCCTTTAACTGTCAAATTAGATTTTTCCTTGAGAGAAAAAGCGCTGTTGCCGGAAAAACAAGTTATCTCTACTGACCTGCCGGTGTTATCCGTAACATTAATCAATCATTTTAATCCCCGGGAAATTTTGGCTGAAAAATATCGGGCAATTCTGAAAAGAAAAAAAGGCCGGGATATTTATGATCTTTGGTTTCTGCTAAACCGGCAGGTGCCTTTTGATGAAAATCTGATCAGGAAAAAACTCCTGCTTTACCAAGAGAAATATCAACCGAAAGAATTGATTAAAAAAATTATTGATTTTGAAGAACAAATTTTAATTAAAGATGTCAACCAGTTTTTACCCAAAACCGATCGGCAGATTTTAAGTAAATTAAAATCATTATTATTACAAAAACTGAAGTATGCCGTCAAAGCCTGAAACTTATATCTCTGTGGACATTGAAGCCTCCGGCCCGATTCCCGGAGACTTCAGCCTGCTGTCCATCGGCGCCTGTGTTGTCAACCAAACCAGCCAAACTTTTTATGCCGAACTCAAGCCCTTAAATGACAATTTCATCACCCGGGCCATGGAAGTCAATGGTCTGTCTCTGGAAAAACTTAAGACCGTGGGTCAAACCCCGGCTGCGGCGATGACCCGCTTCAGCGGCTGGATCCAAAAAGTCTCCGGCCAAAACCGGCCGGTATTCGTGGGCTTTAACGCCACTTTCGACTGGTCATTTACCCACTGGTATTTTATTAAATTTTTTGGCCGCGACCCGTTCGGCATTTCCGGACTGGACATCAAAGCCTACTTTATGGGCCGGCAAAACTGTTCCTGGGGGGAAACGAACAAAAAGAAAGTGCGCTCGCTTTACCCGAGCAAAACCAACCATACCCACAACGCCCTTGATGATGCTCAAGAACAAGCGGAAATTTTCAGCCAGATGCTTAAATAAACTTTTTAATCTCCCTCGTTAACGATTCTTTAAAATTTTTGATTACCGGCCAATGGCTTTGCGGCAAAAACAGCTTCAGCTCTCCGGCAAAATTGATTTTAGTTGTTTTCAACTTCAATAAAACCTGATTAAGAACTGCTCTTTGGGATACCGGCAGCAAATTGGCACGTAAAATAAAATAAAGGTCATACCAATCCCTTGGTTTCTGCCGCTCCTGCAGCGCTCTAATTTTTTGCCCTACCAGTTGCTCTAGCGGCAAAACTACAATTGTGTAGGCAGGGATAAAATCCCCCGCCACCGTCACTACTTCCCCCTTAACCCGCCTATCTCTTGAAGAAATTTCCAACTGCAGCGCTACTATTACCTCCGCCAGCTTAAAAGAAAAAATTCCTAAGTATCCGCCCGAGGTTGATTTTGATTCCACTATTTCCGTCTTTATCCCCTCTTTCTCGATCTCTCTTAAAACTTCCAGCGCCGCCCGTTCAATTAGGTTAATATCCGCCAGAGGTGAAGAAAAATCCAAGTCTTCGGAAAATCTCGGACTGCCGTAAACCAACCTCAGCGCCGTTCCGCCTTTAAAAAATATCTTATTTGTTGACGGTTGTTGGTAAAAATAATTTAAAAATAGGTGTTGGACATATTCCCTTCGGCTATTAACCTCTGTCGTCTGTTGTTTTTTGGCAATTGTTTTAATCAGGCTTTGATCAATCATAGTGTTTTAGCCATTTGTGTCAGTTTCTGCCGCTTGAACAACCGGCAATAGCTTAATAATTTCTTTCGGTTTATATTTAATAAATTCAGCCGTTCATTCATCGGTTTTTTACCCAAAACAACAAAATATAAATAATCCGCCAGCGCTTTTTCCGGACTGGCCAGTAAGACAGTTTGCCCTTCTTTCTTAATCGGGAAATAGCCGGTAAAAGCGGTCTTTTTTATACTTAAGTAGCTAAAATTTTTGTGGTCATAAGTAAAAGTTCTGGTCGGTTTAGTTGTGGCTGAAGTAACGGTATAGGGCATTTCCGGCAAAAGATTGTAATAAGCCAAGGCGTATTCAAAGGAAATATATGACGGTTGATACAGTTTGTTGGCAATTTCCATTTCCCCCGCCGGGTCGGTTTTTAACATATATAGCCCTTTTTTAAGGCGAATAAATAATCCAAGCTTAGTTTGCCTCTCCAAAAAATATTTAGCTTTGTCTTGTGAGCCCGGAAATAACCGGATAAACTCAACTCCGGTAAACAACCGCAACCGCCCCTCCAACAGTTTTTCTCTCACAAATAATGGTTTCAGTAAAGTAGACATTTTTACTCTTTTCTGAAATAGAATATCAAAGACTATGGCCTTTGTCAAGTAATTCTGGTTTAATTAATTAATGTTTCTATCCCTGCTTTCTTTTATCCTCACCGCCGTCTTTCTTTTCCTTTCTTCCCAAGCTCTGCTCTCCCGCCTTTACCGGCTGGTTAAAAATATCAATCTGATCTTTTTTCTGCTCTTGCCCGGCATTTTCCTCCACGAGTTTTCCCATATTTTAATGGCCGAACTGCTTCAGGTTAAAACCGGCGCCTTGAACTTAAGGCCCGGGCTTAAAGATGGCCATCTGACCCTCGGCTCTGCTCAAATCGCCCCAGCCGACCCTTTCCGTTTAACTTTAATCGGCACTGCCCCGTTTATCGCCGGCGTGGCCGTGTTATGGTTATTAATCAAGTTCAACCCGGGCGGCTGGTGGCAGATTTTGTTTTGGTATTTAGAGTTTACCGTTGCCAACACCTTATTCTCCTCCCCCTCTGATCTGCAATCCGCCGGCATTCCCTTAATTTTAGTTTTACTTCTCCTCGGTGTTTTTCAATTAACCAATCTTAATCTTCCTGCTTCCCTTCTGCCCTTTCTTGCTAACTCTTTCTCTTCCCTCGCTTCTGTTTTTGGCTACACTTTGATTATTAATCTGGCCCTGCTCCTTTCGCTCAA
>CAZYUF010000046.1:0-6431 GCA_964650605.1 uncultured Pseudomonadales bacterium
TTGCCAATAAGCCGCCGATGATGCCGATCATTATCCCCAAAAACAGTTCTCCGGCCAAAAGCAGCAACATCACTCCGAAGGAAATCGGCAGCAAAGGAATATCACCCAGCCACTCAGCTAAAAACGGGGTCGAGTAGAGCAGTAATAAATAACTTAAGCCCCAGGCCAGCAAACTCCCCGTCAATCCATAAATCATCGCCGTTAAAATAAACGGCTTTCTGATAAACCAATTAGTGGCGCCGATGAGTTTTAGAATCTCAATTTCCTCTTTCCGGCTGGCGATCTGCATCCCGATAATGACTAAAATTACCAGTACCGACTCCAGGGTTAAATAACCAATCACGCCGATTCCTACCTTTTTCACGCTGGAAATCCATCTGGATAGATTAGTGACAATATCTTCGTAATAAACGACTTCATCTACCCCTTCCTGGGTTTGCAAAATATTTTTTAACTCTTTCAGATCATTCAAGTCTTTTGCGGATATTTCGATCGAAGCGGGGAGAATATTGTAATCAACCAGCTCTAATAACAGGGGATTATCTTTATTTTTTTCCTTGTAAATCGCCTCTGCCTCTCTGGTAGAGACGTATCTGAACTCATTCACCTTGCCGGTTTTATCCAACTGCGCTTTAATATTGGCAATCTGAATATCGCTTAAATCCTGGCCCGGCTTGAAAAAAGCAATTACCTGCGGCGCTGATTCAAAATATTTTAATATTTTAACCGAGCCGATTGATAATAAACTGAAAACCGAAACTACCAATAAGGTTAAAGTCGTCACCATTACCGCGGTTAAATTTTGCCACGGGCTCCGCCTGATTTGAATAAAAGTTTTCTTCAAGATATTCATATTTTGTATTTTCCTTTAGCTTTATCGCTGACAACTTTTCCCTTGGATAAAGCAATCACTCTTTCGGCAAATTTGTTGACCAATTCCGCATTGTGAGTCGCTACCAAGACGGTAGTGCCGGACAAGTTAATTTCTTTAAAGAGTTTTAAGATTTCCCAAGCCGACTCCGGATCAAGGTTGCCGGTCGGCTCATCGGCCAGTAAAACTTCCGGTTTAGCCACAATTGCCCGGGCAATACCCACTCTTTGCAGTTCGCCTCCGGATAACTGTAAAGGGAAAAAACCACCCTTTTTCTCCAGGCCCACGTTCTTTAAAGTTTCAGCGACTCTTTTTTCTACTTCCTCTTCCTTTAAACCCGCCACCTCTAAACTTAAAGCAATATTCTCCTGCACTGTCCGGTCGGACAACAATTTAAAGTCCTGAAAACACATCGTTACCTGCCTTCTTAATAACGGTACTTCTTTATCTTCCATTTCGGCTAAATTTTTATCTTTAACAATTACCGTGCCTTCACTGGCCAACAGTTCCCGCCGCAGTAGTTTCATGATCGTAGTTTTACCGGCCCCGCTCGGACCGATAAAAAACACAAACTCACCTTTTTTGATTTGGCAGGAAACTTGCCCTAAAGCCTGGGTGCCGTCAGGGAAGATTTTAGTGACTTTTTGGAAGACGATCATTCTAGAATTTCCAGGCGGCCGACATCCATCAGCCAACCGGCCTTTTGCGCTTCAAATGTTTGGCCCCACACTCTGACTTTTTTGCCCACAAACTGGTCCAGGTCGACAATTGAAGACGTTAAATACACATATTGGGATTCACCGCCGTCCCGGATCAAATGATGAGAGCCTTCCCCGTCAATCCCGCCGCTGGTAATTTCTCCTTCCGCCTGATCTTTAAAGGCTTTTTCATCGATCACTCCGAAAGTTTTTCCTTTTTCCGTCCCGCCCTCGGTAGTTCGGGATAACTGTTTCGCTCCTTGAGGTTTTTTAAGTAAAGTTAAACCATACCCGGAAATTATTCCTAAAAACACCAGACTAATCAGCCACAAGGTGAGCTTAGTCTTGGCCTTTTTCCCGGCGGTCACATCAGTGGATAAATTTAAAGGCTGGACATCGACCATATTTTTTTCTCCTCACTTATTATAATTATAGTTAATCATACCAGCAGTTCAGCCTTAATAAAATCGTCAATCCCGCCATCCAAAACCTTATTTACATCTGTCTCTATGTGTCCGGTTCTTAAATCTTTAATTTGTTTGTAGGGATGCAGGACATATGATCTGATCTGGTTTCCCCAGGAAGCCAGTTTTTGCTCGCCCTTTAACTGTTTTAATTCTGCTTGCCTTTTTTCTTCTTCAATTTCCCAAAGTTTGGCCGTCAGCAGTTTCAAGGCGGCTTTCCGGTTTTGGTCCTGAAATCTTTGCGTTTGGCATTCCACCACAATGCCGGTCGGCTTGTGTTTTAGTCTGACCGCGGTGGAAACTTTATTAACATTTTGCCCGCCGGCGCCTGACGCCCTGGAAAAATTAATTTCCAAATCATCGTCTTTGATTTCTACCGCCTCCGCCTCATTAATTATCGGCAAAACTTCCACTGCCGCGAATGAAGTTTGTCTTAAATTATCGGCATTGAAAGGTGATTGCCTCACCAGCCGGTGGGTTCCTTTTTCGTGTTTTAAATAGCCGTAAGCATAGCGGCCCTCAATCATTATCGTCACACTTTTTATCCCGGCCTCTTCACCTAAGGATTCATTAATAATTTTCGTTTTCCAATTGTTTCTTTCCGCGTATCTTAAATACATTCTTTTGAGCATTTCTGCCCAATCCATCGCTTCGGTCCCGCCTTGTCCGGCATGAATCGATAAAATCGCTTCACCCTGATCATAAGGTCCGGACAAATATTGATTGCTCTCCAATTTTTCGAGATCTGCCTCCAGCGTGCAGTTTTCAATGGCGCTGATTTCTTCAGTCAACTCGCTTAATTTTTTCATCTGAGCCTGGGCCCGTTCTCGATTTTGCCAAAACTGAGGCTCCTGGGCCAGTTTTTCCAATTCCGCCAGTTCCTGCTTTTTTTCCTCAAATTTAATGACTTTTTTTAAAGCCTCCAATCTTTCCGCCAGTGTTTTCATAAGTTTTTCAATATCCAGGGCTGCCTTTTTTTCACTTCGCCTTTAAGAATTTTTTCGGCAATCAGATTGGCCACTTTTTCCTGAATTACTCTGTCCGCCTGCCTACCGCCCCATTTAGTGGAAAATCCCTCCCGGCTTAACTGTTTAATCACCGTTTCAGCAAAACTGATTTCTATCTCCTGTTTTAATAACTTTTGACTTAATTGATTTAGTTTCAGCTTCATCACCGCTTCCGCTTCTTTTTCGCTTAAAGGAGTAAACACAATCAGGCCGCTAAACCGGTTTAACCACTCCGGCGGAAAATGCGCTTCAATCTTTTCCAAAACTACTGCCTCTTTGGGATTATTCTTCAGGCTCGTCCCGACATTAGTTGTGGCAATAATAATCGTGTTGGCAAAATCGGCGGTCTTGCCGTTTAAGTTGGTTAAGCGGGCGTCGTCTAAAACCTGCAGAAAAAGATTGATGATTTTAGCATGGGCTTTTTCAATTTCGTCCAACAAAATTAGGGTGTATGGTTGGTGGTCGACGGCGTCGGTCAAAAGTTCCAACAGCCGGTCGACGCTTTCCATGGTTTGAAACTCGCTCATATCTAACCTGATCATCACTTTTTCTGATCCGAAAAATTCCGCCGCCAATGTTTTGGCCGTTTCCGTTTTGCCCACGCCGGTCGGTCCGGCAAACAAAAAGCTGGCAATCGGTTTATGCTGGTCTTTCAAACCGGTTCTGGCCCGCCTCAGCGCATCGCTCACCGCTTTAATTGCCTGGTTTTGCCCGATGACTCTTTGATGCAGTTTTTTTTCTAAGTTCAACAGCAAGTTAACGTCATCTCCGGTTAATTTATTTAAGGGCACCTTGGTTTTTTTAGTTAATAACTGCCTGACGTCAGCGGCCGTGACTAACTTTAAATCCTTGCTTTTGGCTACCGCTATTGCTTCATCCAGTATATTCACCGCTCTGTCCGGAAAAACCCGGTCATGAATTAATGCCTGGCTTAATTCAATGATCGTTTGCAAAGCGATTAAGGTTACTGCCACTGCCTCAGTCTGTTGTTGTTCCCAGGCCAGATATTGGAGTATTTCCAAAGTTTGCCGGGGAGTGGCTTCCGCTAAATCAACCACTTCAAATAACCGGCTGAAGGCCTCATTCGGTTCCAGATATTTTTTAAAATTATCAGTGGTGGTGGCGCCGATAAACTGAAACTCGCCTTCGGATAAACTCGGTTCCAAGGCCATAAAAATATCACTGCTTTCTGCCGAACCCTGATTAATCATGGCCAAGTTATGGACTTCATCGACAAACAGAATAATGTTGCCGGCGGCTTTGATTTCCGCGATGATTTCAGTGATTCTCTGATTCAGTTCGGCATCTCCTGCCCCGGCCGCCAGGCGGCTGATATCCAGAGATATTAACCGTTTAAACTTTAAACTTTTCGCCTTTACTCCTCTGACGATTTCCTGAGCCAGGCTTTTAATCAAAGTGCTCTTGCCGCTGCCCGGTTCACCGATAACCAAAACATTATTTTTTTCCCGCCTGGATAAAATCTGGGTCATTTGCTCAGTGATTTCTTGTTTGCCGAACATTTCCGGCAGTTGGTGTTTTTGGGCCATCTTGGTTAGGTCCAGGCTGAACTTATCTAAAGTCGGCGTGGGAATGCCTGTCCACGCCCGGTCAATCCCGCCGATCGGCCGCGGTTCATAATCTTTATCCCAGATAAAAGGCGTCTTGCCCCACCGGCTTTGCGCTTCCAGCCACTGTACGGTTGACTTGGCTTCTTCATACCGCCAATCCTTTTGTTTTAATAAGGCCAACAATAAGTGTTTAGCGCCGACATATTTTGCCTTTAAGATTAAGGCCTCTTCTTTAGCTTTAACTAACCATTCAGATAATTCTAGGTTGGCAGGTAAATCTTCAGTGATTTCCGCCAACTGCAGGATTTGTTTCACCGTTTGATTTTGCCCCAGCAGCTGCTTTAAAACTTCACTGTTTTTACCGGCTAACTGCACGATTTTTTTTACCTCTGAATCCCAATCGCCTTGACGCCATTGTTTGACGGCGTCTAAAAACCCGACCAGCAATAAGCCTCCGGCCCCGGCCCAGCCCATGGTGATTATCAAAATTATTGGTAAGGCCAGCCAAACCAACCACCAAAATATCATTGACACCACTGTCAGAATAATGATTAAACCGCCCACCACCACCCTGACTACTCTAAAAATAAAACTTAATATCCTGCCCAATAAACTGGCATCATGGAACAAAGGGATAAACAGCATCTTCAGCATCAAACTAACCGCCAGTTTGTTATCCAAAAATATCAGTAAATTCTGGAAAAACCTTTTCCACCAAATCAAGCTGTCTTTATACCACCAGAGCGGGAAATGCAGGCTTTTGGTCATGATCATTGTCATATTATTCGATAACTTCCTCTAACAAAACCACTTCTTCATTATCCGTTTCCGTCGCGGCTTGTCCAAACACCGCCGGGTTGAATTTAAAACTTAACAAAATTGACTCTCTCATTTTATCCCAGTAACCGTTATCCGCCGGCGCTTCTAACTCATAAATTACTTTACTGTCCACGGCCGCGGTTTTTCTCAATTTCGGCGCGCCGTAGCTGAATTCGACTGCGGATAAATCATCCCAATTGACCGGTCTGACTTCATTGATCACCTGTTTGGTTTCCAGATCTTTTTGCCAGGCTTTTAAATCTGGGAATTGGGTGTCGCTGATGCGGATAGTCAGTTTGCCTGGATCACTGCCCAATAGCTCTAAAGAAGAATAAACCGTATTATCGTCTAACTCGACCTCCTGGACAGTTAAATCAGACGAATAATCAAAACTAAAACCGCTCGCATCCTCATAAGTTAAAGTTTTTGGTTTGGCCACTTCCGCCTGTTTAATGCTGATTTCCCGTTCCACAAAGTTATCTTTAGCTTTAGGTTTTAATAATAACCACGTCCCTGTGCCGATAACTATCACTATCAAAAACATGACTACCAGCTTAACCTTTTTTGACATAACTCTAATTAAAAGTATATCATGAGACTAAGATGAAGTTTAAAGTTATTCTGGTTTTTCTTTTCCTTGGTTTATTTTTAATTCCTTCGCCGGCTTTAGCTAAGAAAAAATTAGCCCGCACCGGCCGGACTGTTTCTGTTCCCCGGCCTTACGGTGTTTGGGTTAAGCCTAAACTTAGGTCAGACCACAATGCTTTAATCTTAGCCTTTGGCGGTTTAAATTATGCCTCCGGCTTAAATTACACCTTAACTTATTCCGGCGACAACGTTGCCCAGGGAGTTCAGGGGAGCCATCAGCCGGAAACTAACAATTTTCAAACCGAGTTATTATTCGGCACCTGCTCCGGCACCAACTGCACTTATCACCAAAATATTACCGACATGCTTTTAGAAGTTAAGGTTAATTTAAAAACCGGCAAAACCCTTACCCAGCA
>CAZYUF010000047.1:0-6361 GCA_964650605.1 uncultured Pseudomonadales bacterium
ATAATCAGCCGCCGCCGGAGCGGCTGAATTATCGGTAGACGAAAAAATGAAGGCAAATTTTTACCCTATTTCTTCATCACATAATACGCATTCTTGGTAACGCCGCGCTTTTTCAACACGCCTTTTTTCATCAAATCTTTAATATCCCGCAAAATCGTGTCATCGGAAACATCCGGCATCGCTTCCCGGGCATCTCTGACAATCAACTTCTCTTTTTCCGTAATAAACTCAATCAGTTTAATCTGCCTTTCCGATAAAGCAATCTGCCGGCCCAGCCGGTCCCGCCAGCGGAAATCAATCGACAAACTCCTTACCCTTTCTTTAATTTTATTCAGTTCCACTGCTAAGGCTCTAGTAAAAAATTCCAGCCACGAGGTCAAGTCGCCTCCGCCGACTGGCGGATTCTTACTCACCGATTGCAAAGCTTGATAATAATCTTCGGCATTCTTGTCAAAATATTCTTCAATCGAAAAAAACCTTTTAACATCATAACCTTCGCGGTATAAAACCAGCAAGGTAAATGCCCGCGCCACCCGGCCGTTGCCATCCACAAACGGATGGATTCTCACCAATTCATAATGAGTAATTCCTGCCCTCAGAATTGGGTGAACATCCCGTCCCAAATCACTATTCAACCAGTCAAAAAACTCCTCAATCTGCATTTTTATTTCCAATGGCAGTGGCGGCCGGAAACTGACTTCCCCGGTTTGGCTATTTTTAATTACCACTCTGGTTTGGCGGTATTCGCCCTGGTTAACTTTATCTAAAATCTTTTCCGTAGTTAATTCATGGATCTTTTTCAACCACGATTCGCTGTAAACCGCCCGGCCTCCCGGCCCTTCCACGTTATATCTTTCCCCCAGCTTATCAATATATTCCACCACATTCCGGTAATTAATCACTTCCTGAACATCCCGTTCCCTGGCAATCACTTCTTCCCCGGCCATCACTCTTTCCGCTTGGGAATAGTTTAGCTCGTTGCCTTCAATCCTGGTGCCGAAATGCACGGTTCTCACCCTAGCTTCTTCTTGAAACTTCACTTCCCAGGCCGGCACCATCACCGCATAATCCACCACCTCTTTAGCGCCTTCAATCTGGCCAATATACTTTAAAATCGGATTAGTTATCGAGAATTTCGGCTGATACATATTTTATATTGACGCAGGCAATACAAATTTTTGCGCGCGCAACCTCTCGCACACTCACGGCAGGTGTGAGCACGCAGAAAATTTCGTATGCTGAGTCAATATTCTCCGCAACAATTATCGCATCTTTTGCGTTAAAAAACAAGCCTAAAACTTACCTATCCATTCCGGCATCCAAATCACGTACTTCACTGTTTTATCCGGACAAGGCTGGTTGCCCTCAAAAGCGGCCGCCACCGTCTGAATATCTGCAGCTTCCGTCCCGCAAAAATTGACAAACAGCCGCCTCATTGCCCTGATGGTCGCCCCTGTGCTTACTACATCCTCGCTCAGAATCATCCGGCCGTTGTTTCTAATAAATTCGCTGAAATCAGCAATTTGGCGTTCAGTTAAATATATAAACTTGTTTTTCCCGGTAACCGGCTGGTAGCAAACGCCGATAATCTCTTGTTCCCTATGCCCTAAAGTTCTAAAAATTCCCGTCTGCCTGTCCGGAAATACCGCAGTCGGCGGCTGATCTTCACCTAACCGCACCAGTACCTGACGCTTGTCTTCAGCCGGCTGGAAAATTCCTCCGGAAAATTTAAAAGGAGTAATCTTTCTTGTTCCTTTTTTTCCTAAATTAATCGCTGTCTGCAGACTTAATTCCAAAGACTTTTCCGTCGGCGGCACAACCATTAAAACCGGCCGGTTAAGATCATTCTTAACAATCTCCCAGGCTAGCTCCGCCATATCCGGCGCGGCCGCCTCAACCAAATCTTGCCTTAGCGGATTAAAGTAAGCAATGGAAATGTGTTTATCTTCCGGCGCGTCGGGGTTAACCGTCGCGATCGGCAAAGGAAATTCCTGGCCGGAAAATTTTACCGGCAAAACATAGCCTGTATATCTAAATCCTTCCGGTAAACCGCTGGTTAAATCCCCAGTCTCGCCGGCCAACTGCCGATCAGTCTGATTATAAATCCTTTGTCCGCCTTCAACTGTATACATTATAAACTGATTATACCATCAATCCCACAAAATATGCGCCTAGACTCCTAGGCGGCGGCAAAAACTTCTTTACCCGTTTCTTTAATTTCTCCAGCAACACTTAAATGGCTCGCCTTAAAATACTCATCTGGAGTTAAACCAAAAATATCCATTGGAGTATCTTGTGTTTCAGGCTTTTGCCGGGCGGCATACAACAAATCAAAACGTTCATTATCATTCATTTTGGCAAACAAAGAAGACACAATTAATAGATCAATATCGCTGTCTTGATTAAATTTTCCGCTTAAAGCCGACCCAAAAAGAATCGCTTTATTAATTTTAATTCTTTTAGATAAATCTTTTAAATAAATCTTTATTATTCTGTCAATTTTTTTTCTATCCATGAAAAAATCTCCTTAGTCTTCTCCAATGTGGCCTGAGCCACTTTCGGTGTTGCAAAAAACTTTTTGTTTAAATCAGGATATCTCACTAACGGTGGTTACTTAAACTGGCAATAGCATCGTCAAGTGATTCTCTAGCCTTAGTTAACCACAAATTAAATTCTTCGGTCATTACTGCCATTTTAACACGATCTCACTCCCAAAGTATATGTGCCTGGTTTTCCCTGATTGTGGCTTTGGACACCAGCACAAACTCCGCCTTTTCCTGAAATTCCTTAATATTGGCCGCCCCGGTATAAGACATGGCACTGCGTAATCCGGCGGCCAAATCGGAAATCACATGCTCGGCCGAACCCTTCACTTCCACCATGGTATAAATTCCTTCGGCCGCCCTAAACTCGCCTAACGCCACCCCGTTATCTTTCATGTAATCCGCCGAGGCTTGGCCTCTGGCTTTCTTCTTGCCGCCGATGACCTCGCCCGGGGTCTCCTCGGTGCCGGCCAACAGCGACCCGATCATTATCAAACTCGCCCCGGCGGCAATTGCTTTGGCAAAATCTGCCGGTTTTCTGATCCCGCCGTCAGCAATAATCGTTAATCCGCTCTCGGCTGTTTCCAAAACTGCCGCCATCTGCGGCACGCCCGCCCCGGCCACTAACCGGGTAATGCACAAACCTCCCGGCCCCACCCCGACCCTGGCAATCTTTAACCCGGCTTTCTTATAGGCCATTGCCTGAACATAGTTGGCAATATTGCCGGTAATTACCACTAGTTTTAATCTTTCCTGAATCTCTTTCGCCGCCTCTACCACCTGCTTCATCCCCCCATGGGCCACGTCTAAAAGCAACACCTTCGCCCCCTGTTTTTTAAAGGCTTTTGCCTGCGCTAAATAATCCCTTAAACCAATCGCGTAAACCGCCGCTATTTTTTCCTTAGTCAACTGCTTGCAAAGCTCGCAATTTTTCTGCAACTCTCCTCTTGGCAGCACCCCGATCCCTCCCAGGCTATGCATTAATCTGATCATTTTCTCGCCGCAAATCGTATCCATCGGCGCCACGATAATCGGCTTAGTTAAAAGGTACGGTCCTAACTTTATTGAAATATCCGGCAAAATCCGCGACGCCACCTGGGTATCCGCTTGTGGCACCATTAACACATCATCATAAGTAATCTCGCAGGGGTTGGCCCCGGAAATCTCCGGCCAAGTTTCAATATTTCCTAACGCTTTGTAAAATGTTTTAGACATGTTTAATTATCTGCTCTCTGCCGGGACCGACTCCGATTAATTTTATCCCTAGTCCGGTTAATCTTTCAACACATTCTATATATTTTTTGACGTTTTGCGGTAACTCACGATAATTTCTGCATCCGGAAATATCTTCCTTCCAACCGTCTAACTCTTTATATACAGGCTTAACCTTCCGATAAAATTCGGCATCGCCGTCCAAATAAGAAACAGCTTTCCCATGATAAGTGTAACCAACGCAAATCTTTAACTTAGCCAGCCCGCTTAAAGTATCCAGGCGGGTTAAACATAAATAGTCAAAATGACAAAGCCGCTGGCTGAACTTCACCACCTCGCTGTCAAACCAGCAAATCCGCCTCGGCCGGCCCGTGCCGCTGCCGTATTCGTTATTTTTGTCGCGGAACTGTTTTGTCTTGATCCCCTCCGGCCACTCGCTCGGCAAAGGACACTCACCGTTGTCCACCCTGGTCATATAAGCCTTGGCAATGCCGATAATTTCCAGGTTTTTATAGAGAAAGGGATTTATGCCTGAACCTCTCGCCACTTCTGTCGGTAAAATAGAAGCGGTCGTGACATACGGATATACCCCCCAGTCATTATCCAAGAAAACTCCGTTCACACCTTCAAATAAAACATTTTTCTTATTTTTCAAAGCCGTTTCCAAAATGGGCAGTGTTTCTTTAATATATGGTTTCAGCCGGAGCATGAATTCTAAATAATTACAATAGATTTCTTTAAAAGAAACTCCCTTGCCGCCTAAAGCTTTAATAAATTTATTTTTAATCCCCACAGCTGTTTTTAATCTGTTGGCAAACCGGTTTTTATCGAGCAGATCATAAATCCTGATCCCCTGATAGGAAATTTTATCGGCATTGACCGGACCGTTCCCCCTGCCGGTCGTCGGCGAGGTTTTCCTGTCACCGCTGAATAAAGCGTTGGTTAAACCGTCCAAAATTTTATGGTAAGGAAATACCAAGTGGCAGCGCGGCGAAACAAACAACCTGCCTTTGACTTTGATGCCGGCTTTGGCTACATCCCCTATTTCTTTCAACAATAACTCCGGCTCCACCACCACTCCGTTGGTAATGAGAATTTTTGTTTTAGGGGAAAAAATACCGCTTGGCAACAAATGAAGCTTAAATGTGCCGAATTTATTCACCACCGTGTGCGCCGCTCCGCCGCTGCCGTTATAGCGCACGACCAAATCCGCCTTTTTGGCCAACAAGTCCACAATCTTCCCCTTGCCTTCATCGCCCCACTGGGTGCCAATCACCGCTGTAATCATCTTAACCTCCTGATTGTTTGCTTGGTTATTTCCACTGCCAAACCTATATATTTTTCTACTTTAAGGTTACGAACTTTAAGAAGTTCGAGTTCGTAACCTTTTATCTTCCCTCTTGTCATTTTCTTCACTTTCTCATAAGCCTGGTCATCTCCTTTTATTTTCATTCTTAACTGCTCCGCCTCAGCCAGCATTTCCGGATGGTCAACTAATTCCTGCTTCAGTTTTTCTTTATTCGGAACGACTTTATCTAACCCTTTTAATAAACTTTTAATCGCCAAAATTGTGTGGCCGAAAGCCACCCCTAAATTCCGCTTAATCGTACTGTCGCTTAAATCCCGCTGCAGCCTGGAGATCGCCAACTTTTCCGCCATCATCGTTAATAAACAATTAGCTGTTTCCAGATTGCCTTCCGCGTTTTCAAAATCAATCGGGTTGACTTTCTGCGGCATGGTTGATGACCCGACTTCTTTGACCACTGCCTTTTGCTGCCAATAATCCAAAGCAATATACAGCCAGGCATCCTGGCTCAAATTCAGCCAGACATTATTTAAACCCTTAGTTAAATCTAAGAAATAAACCAGCCGGTCGCCTGGTTCAATCTGCGTTGTGGCGATCACTGCTTCTAACCCTAAACTCTCGATTATTTCTTGGCTGAATTTTTGCCAATCTTTCTTCGGATACAGCTCAACTTGGGCATTAAAATTCCCCACTGCGCCGTTTAACTTGCCGCCCAGCCTGACTGCCTGCAGTTTCTTCAGCCAAAAATCCGCTCGCTCTGCCGCCACTGCCAGCTCTTTTCCCACAGTCGTCGGCACTGCCAGCTGACCGTGCGTTCTTGCGGGCATCACCACTGCTTGATATTTTTCCGCCAAAGCCAAAAGTTTATCCAGCAACTGCTTTTCTAAAATCAGCAGCTGCTCATCTTTAAACCTGGTTAAGAGTAAGCCATAAGCCAAATTATTCACATCCTCGCTGGTCAGGCCCCAATGAATCCAAGGAGACAATTTCTCTAATTTAAATCTTCCCAAATTTTCCCGGATAAAATATTCCACGGCTTTAACATCATGATTAATCTCCGCCTCAATCTCTTTCACTCTGACTAAATCTTTATTTGTTAAATTCTTCGTCCAAGTCTTAAGGTTCCGAACTTTAAGAAGTTTAAGTTCGGAACCTATATTTAGAAATTCCACCAGTTTAATTACATAAACCGTCTCCACTTTAATTCTCGCTAAAATCAGCGCCCCTTCGGAAAAATACTCACCCAACTCTTTTACCTTTGCCTGATATCTTCCGTCTAATGGACTGATATTCTCCAGCC
>CAZYUF010000048.1:0-5660 GCA_964650605.1 uncultured Pseudomonadales bacterium
TAAAGTTACCCAGATATTTTTGGCAAAACCGGGAATGGCTTCGTCAACGGAATTGTCAATAATTTCCGTGAAAATATGGTGTAGGCCTTTTTCGTCGGTAGAGCCGATGTACATGCCCGGCCGTTTCCGGACCGGCTCCAAACCTTCTAAAACTGTAATGTCTTTTGCAGTATAAGTCATAAGAAATAAGATTAGCAAAGAAGCTAGTCTTAGTCAATTATAAAGGAAGCTCTAAGATTCGGCAATCTCAGAAAATAAACCTACAAGGTTGGACCTTGAAGGTATATAATTAGTACTGTATGCCGGCAAAAAATATTGTCAAAGAGTTTGCGCCTGATTCTTACTATCATATTTATAATCGTGGCGTTGCCAGGCAGAAAATTTTTCTCGATGATCAGGATTACAAAACATTTCTTAGTTATTTAAAACTTTATTTAACTTTCCCTAACCTACAAGGTCCAACCTTGAAGGTTGCTCCCAGTCGGATTCTCAAAAACTTCTATGAGGAAATTAAACTTCTGGCCTATTGTTTGTTAGCTAATCATTTTCATTTATTTGTTTTTCAAAAAGATATGAACGGAATTACAAATTTTATGAGGTCTTTGATTACTAAATATTCAATATATTTTAATAAGAAATATAAACGAGTAGGCCCGGTTTTCCAGGGAAATTATAAAGCAGTGATGGTGAAAACGGAAAATCAATTTATATATTTATCCAAGTATATTCACCGCAATCCATTGCCTACACTACCTACAAGGTTGGACCTTGAAGGTCTTGAAGGTCTTGAAGGATATAAGTACTCGAGTTATATAAATTATTTAGGTTTAATCAATCAAACATGGCTTGATACGTCCGAAATTTTAAGCTATTTCTCTAAATTTAATACTGGAGAGTCGTATAAGAAGTTTGTTGAGGAAGTTGACGAAACCGACTTGATCAGGATCAAAGACTTAATGTTGGACTATGATTTTTAAACCTACAAGGTTGGACCTTGTAGGTTCTAGGTTCTTGTAGGCGGTAAGAATTAAGTTTTCTAAACAAAGTTTGGGGTTGAGATTTTGGTTTAGTTGATTAATTGCGGCAGTTAAAACTTTAATTGTTGGTAATAAAATAAATTTTTTTTCAGCGAGCATGAGGAAGCGCAAATATTTTAATTGGTTTTGGCAGAATTCCAGGGCAGTACTTTTTGAACCGGAATACTGGGAAATAAAATTAATTCTTTGGCCGATTGATTGATTAGTGATGCCGGAATAAATATTTTTTTGGAGAGTGATAAATTTTGGATCTAAAGATGAGTCCGGAATAAGCTGGTGGATTTCGCAGCGGGAAATAATCGTCGGCAGGAGTTGATTTTGATGAAGAGAGACAAGGATGATGAGCGAGTGGGCCGGCGGCTCTTCCAGGGTTTTCAATAAGGCATTTTGAGCCGGGAGGGTCAGTTGATCAGCCTGGGGAATAAAAACAATTTTTTGATCATTTTGATAAGGTTTATGGCTTAAGAATTTTTCCAATTGCCTGACGGCTTCGATTTTAATTGAAGGTTTGGCTTCGATAATCAGGACGTCGGGTTGAGGAGATAGATCGTTTTGAGTTAAAGATTGAGCCAACCGGAAAGCTTTGACAGGGTTATTAGTATTGATGAGGATGGCATGGAGCATAGAAGATAGTATATAATACTTTTATTATGCCTGCCCAGGATAGCAAGCTTCTGGAATTGTTGTGGAAGCAAAACAAATTAAAAAAAGAAGATTTTGACCGGATTTCCGCAGAAATCTTGGGGAGTTCAGTTGGTGCGGAAGAATTATTGATTAAGCACAATTTGGCTTCGGAAGCAGTGATCTGCCAAGCTAAGGCGGAGATTTTAAAAATCCCTTACGTAGATGTGTCCGCGACCAGTATCGCCCCGGAAGCTTTGAATTTACTGCCGGAAGCAGTGGCCGATAAATATTTAGTTTTACCGTTTGCTTTTGACAAGGAAAAACAAACTTTGTCGATTGTTATGGCCAATCCGATCGATCTGCAGGCGTTGGAGTTTATTGAAAAGAAGACAGGGATGAGACTGCAGCCGTTTTTAGGGGAAACCAGCAAGTTAACCAAGCAGATTAAAGAGCGTTATGCCCAAAGTTTATCTTCGGAAGTGACCGAGGCTTTGAAAGAAACGACAAGTGCCCAAAGTAAAAAAATGACTGTGGATGAGTTAAGCGGCGGCGTGATCCGGGAAGCGCCGATTGCCAAGATTGTGTCAACCATTCTGGAGTTTGCGATTAAAGTCCGGGCCAGCGATGTGCATATCGAACCCTTGGAGGAAAAGACCAGGGTGAGATACAGAATTGACGGCATTTTGTACGAAAAGTTGATTTTGCCCCGAAGCGTTCATGATAGCGTGATTTCCCGGATCAAGATTTTATCCCACATGAAGATTGATGAGAAACGGATTCCTCAGGACGGCAGGTTTAATTTTCGGACCGGCGATGAAGAGGTAGATTTAAGGGTATCTTCATTGCCTAGTGTCCATGGAGAAAAGATAGTGATGAGACTTTTATCCAAAGCAATGCATGTGCCGGAATTAACGGAACTGGGTTTAAGAGGGAGGGCCTTAACAAATTTACAGGCGGCGATAAGGGTGCCGCATGGGATTGTCTTGGTGACCGGTCCGACCGGGTCTGGCAAAACCACGACCTTGTATTCTTTGTTAAACATGATTAATACGCCCAGGGTGAATATTATGACTTTGGAAGACCCGGTGGAGTATCAGATTAGCGGGATTACCCAAGTGCAGACAAATCCCCAAGCCGGTTTGACCTTTTCTTCGGGCCTGCGCTCGTTTTTACGACAGGACCCGAATATTATTATGGTCGGGGAAATCCGGGATAAGGAAACAGCGGAGTTGGCCATCCAGGCTTCGTTAACCGGTCATTTGGTTTTTTCCACCTTGCATACTAATAGTGCTTCCGGGGCTTTGCCCAGGTTGTTGGATATGGAAATGGAGCCGTTTTTACTGGCTTCGTCAATGACCTGTATTGTCGGCCAAAGAATTTGCCGGAAGGTGTGTGAGAGTTGTAAAGAAGCCTATGAGCCGGCAGCAGCGGTGGTGGCCGATGTGAAAAAAGTTTTAGGTCCTTTACTAATAACCACCAAGATCCAATTTTACCGTGGTAAAAAATGTGCCGAGTGCAACGGGACCGGATATTCGGGAAGAATCGGCATTTTTGAAGTGCTGCCAGTGACGGAGAAAATCGGCCGGTTGATTTTAGAGCACTCCCCGTCTTCAAAGATTGAGACAGAAGCTAAATTAAATGGTATGATTGATATGAAACAAGATGGTTATTTAAAAACTTTAGAAGGAGTGACTACCTTAGAAGAAGTTTTGCGGGTAGCAGAAAGTTAAATGATGAATATTAAAGAATTATTGACAATTACCATTGAGAAAAAAGCCTCAGATTTACACTTGGTGGCGGGGGGGCCGGCTTATTTGAGAATGGACGGCAAGTTGACGGCAATCAGTGAGGAAGTAATCACGGCCGCGCAAGCCAAAGATTTAATTTTCCCTTTGCTAACAGCTGAACAAAAGGATAAATTTTTGGTTAATAAAGAACTGGATTTGTCAGTGGCCTTCGGGAGCTTAGGCCGGTTTAGGGTGAATGTGTACTTTCAAACAGGATCAATGGCCGCGGCTTTAAGGTTAATTACTGATAAAATCAGATCAGTCGAGGAGTTGAATTTACCGAAAGTATGTTTAGAGGTGGCGGAGTTAAAACAAGGCTTAGTCTTGGTGACCGGCCCGACCGGCCATGGGAAAAGCACGACTTTGGCGGCGATTATTAACCAGATTAATATGAACCGGGCAGAGCATATTGTGACGATTGAAGATCCGATTGAGTATATTTACAAGCCAATTAAAAGCATTATTTCCCAACGGGAAATGCATGGGGATACTCATTCCTGGGCAGTGGCTTTACGTTCGGTTTTGAGGGAAGATCCGAATGTTGTATTGGTGGGAGAAATGCGGGACTATGAGACAATCGCGGCGGCGTTGACGGTGGCAGAGACCGGCCATTTGGTATTGGCGACTTTGCATACTAATAGTGCAGGGCAAACAATTGACAGAATTGTGGATGTCTTTCCGGAACATCAGCAAGGACAGATCAGGATGCAGTTATCCGGTACTTTGTCGGCGGTAATCGCCCAGCGGCTGATCCCGGCGATCGGGAGCGGCCGGGTGGTGGCAACGGAAGTGCTTTTAGGCACCAGTGCGGTTAAGACTACTATCCGTGAGGGTAAGTCGCATTTGATTAATAACGTGATCCAGACTTCCGGGGATTTAGGGATGCATTCTTTGGAGCAGGATTTGGCTAATTTAGTCAATACGGGGAAGATTGATTTAAAGACGGCCCGGGAATATTGTCTAAATCCGAATGATTTACTGAGGTTAGTTCATGGAAAAATATAACTACGCCGCCAGTAATAAAGAGAGCCAAAAAGTTAAAGGGATTGTGGAAGCAGTCAGTTTGGTGCAGGCGCAGAGTATTTTGAGAAGCAAAGGCCTGTTTATTATTGAGCTAACGAAGATTGAGGTGGTGCCGGGCTGGATGAAGTGGTTAGGCAGTTTGAGAAAAATAAAAAAAGATGATGTGGTCCATTTTACCAGGCAGTTGGCAACGATGATCAACGCCGGTTTGCCCTTGACGCAAGCTTTATCGATTTTAAAGTATCAATCAGGGATAAGAATGGGGCCGGTGATTGATGAAGTGCTGCGGGAAGTTGAAGGCGGCAGTTCCTTTTTTAAAGCTTTAAGCAAGCATGAGGGAGTTTTTAATAAAGTTTATTTATCGCTGATCCAGTCAGGCGAGGCGGCCGGGGTGCTGGAAAAAGTATTAATGCGGTTAGCTAATAATATGGAAAAAGAGGCGGAGTTCAGGGGTAAAACCAAGAATGCTTTAATTTATCCGGCAATTGTTTCGGTAGCAATGGTGGCGGTAGCGGCAGTGATGATGATTTTTGTGATTCCCAAAATCACTTCACTATATGATGAGTTTGGAGCGGATTTGCCGGCGATGACCAAGGTTTTAATCGGTTTATCTAACTTTATGGTGAAGACCTGGTATTTACAGTTATTTTTGCTGGCAGCGGGCAGTTATGGCTTTTGGCAGTGGAAAAGAACTGCTTCAGGCAGAGCGCTGTATGATAAATATATTTTGAAACTGCCGATATTTGGCAACTTAAAAACTAAAGTGATTTTGACAGAGATAATCAGGACCCTGGCTTTATTGGTGGAATCCGGGATTTCGATTGTGGATGCTTTGGAAATTGTGGCCGGGGCGGCGGATAATGACTTGTTCAGCAAATCAATTAAAAAGGCGGCTAAAGATGTAGAAAAAGGCATTCCTCTGGCGGCGGCGATCGGCCAGTTTGAACATTTCCCGCCGCTGGTGGGGCAAATGATTGCCGTGGGAGAAGAAACCGGCAAGGTTGACGAGGTGATGTTTAATGTTTCCGGTTACTTTGAGATGGAGTCAGAGCAAGCGATTAAAGGCTTGACAACGGCAATTGAGCCGCTTATGATGATTATATTAGGCATAGGAGTGGGATTTCTGGTAATTTCCATCATCCTGCCCATTTACAACCTTACCAGTGCATTTTAACGGAGGAAGATATGA
>CAZYUF010000049.1:0-5458 GCA_964650605.1 uncultured Pseudomonadales bacterium
ACGCGGGCATCGGTTTCGACGCCGACTAATAAAATCCCGCCGAGTTTTTTCGCGGCCGTTAACAGTTTTTTGTGCTCGGAGTGCAGCACGTCAAAACAACCGGTGACAAGGATGGACCTTGTCATTCGCTGATATTTTCCCAGGATGATTTCGCCGGTGGGGCGAGGGTGGAAAAAAGCATAATGAGGACTAACCCGCTCCCGGGTCATCTTTGGTTTCATGTGCCAATGTTGAAGACGGAAAGAAAGAGATTCGAGAAGATCCATTAAGGACGCACCTTCCAGCTTCGCTGTCCCGACTCGGCTTTCAGCCGGGTCTCCTGTTAAGAAGCGTCCTTGCAGGGCGTTGGGAAGATAATCCTTTACCCATAAGTTGGCAGAGATAAATTTTTGATAGGTTTGGTCACGATTATACAACGGCTTAAGCTGGCAAAGTTCGTGGGCGGTATATAAATTTTGTTGATTTAAAACCAAGGCGGATTCGTCTAAGAACAGATTAAGACATAAACGATTATTAATCCGGGAGCCGCGGCGCAAAAAAGGAAACAGCAATAACAACGACAACAACCGCGTCAACCAAAGACGATTGGCCGCAGTAATAATCATTAAGTCAATGTCGTCGTCTTTGCGGCAGTTATTCATCGCTAAGGCGCCGGTGGCGGCAACCAGGTTAATCCAAGGAATAAAACTTAATAATTTGACTGCCCGTTGGGCAATCGGCCACTTTAATTGATTAAAGTGATTGACCGGATGAGGTTTGTCAATAAAATAAGGTTTAAGTTTGGTCTGAGAAACCGGCTCGGGGCTGATTAAATACCGATATAGTTCTTCAAGGCTCAAGTGATAGTTAAAAATCGAGGCATAGGCAACGGTGCGTAAAACCGCCAACTTAATTGGCAAGGCCATACTGGGACAAAACTTGAGTGACGCCTTGAGTTAATTTTTGAGTGATTTCTTTCTCGGGCTGATTATTAAGATAGCTGTTAATAGCATCTTCGTAATATTTAATGAGTTTGTCATTGAGACCGTTATCAAAAGTGCGGGAAGAAAGAGGCCATGACTGGGCGGAAAGGGCTTGGGAAAGCACCGCGCCCAAAAAGGGATCGGTTTGAAGCAGGCTGGCCATATCCTGACGAGGATAGGGTTCACCAAAAAGGCGGGTTTTGGCGGCAAAATTATACATCTTGGTTAAAACTTCACGGGAGTTTAAGTATTTCACAAATTCCCAGGCAGCAGCGGAGTTGACTGATTTTTTAGAAACGCCTTCCAACCAATAAGTGGCCCAACTAATGTTGGTTCCCGGCAACTGGGGAACAGGGTAAAGCTTAAAGTTTAACTGGGGGCTGATCGCTTTAACTTCCAGCGCCCGCCAGGAAGGAGCAATCATCATGGCGGTTTTGGCAGCAGCAAAAGCGTAGGTGGAGTTGGGCAACTGATCGCTCCAAGACCGATCTTGGGTGGCAAAAAGAGTATAAAACTTGATAGCGGAAATAACGGCTTCAGTATCCGGCTTACCCGGATTACCGCCATTTTGCAAAATCATCAAGCCAATAATATCGGAAAAATTGTCCACATTGGCGGCCGTGCCCAGGGCAATACCGGCGCGGGTCGGATTGCCCCGTTCATCCCTAACCGTTAATTTGTAGGCGGCTTGGCGCAGATTGTCCCAAGTGGTGGGAATTTTAAGGGTCGAGCCGCTTTGGAAAATATCTTCGTTGATATATAAAACCAGGGTGTCAAACATTAAAGGTAAACCATAATAGTTGCCATTAAAAAAAGCGTCTTTTTTAACAATCGGGTAAAAGGTAGTGTCAAATTCATTCGGGGAATAAACAGTGTCCGGAATAGAAGCCAGGTCGGTTTTTAACATCGGCAGCCAAGTATTGTGCCAGCGGAAAATATCCGGACCATCGCCTTTAGCTAAACTTGATTGCAGCCGTTCACGGTAGTCTTTGGGTGATTGGCGCAAATATTGAACGGTAATATTAGGATGGACCTGTTGATAATCACTGATAACTTCAGCCATTAAGTTTTCCGGCTCCCAAAGACCCCAATATTTGAGAGTAATAATTTCCGGTGTTTTTTGTTTCTGGATTTTGGGCAAGATAATTTTTGTGACCAAAAGAAACAAAAGAATAATAATGCCCAGGCCGGCTAAAATCGGCAGGAAGCGTTTAAGGCCTGACTTTTTAGCTTGAGCCCCGACTTCCGTCGTGGGCTCCGGCCGGTTGGCTGGCGGCGGAGGAGCAGCCGGACTGGAAGGCTTCTGCTCCTCAACAGCAATAGGAAAAGGGGGCTCTGGAGGGGTTAGGTTATCTTCAGGCATTATGTTATTATCTTAACAAGCCCTTTTATGAGAAGCAACATGTGCCGATGGGGATTAATTATTTTAGCGGTTTTGCTGATTTTGGCCAGCGGGGTGGTGTCGATTTATCACTTGGCGTACAGCAATAAAATTTATCCTTATGTCCGGGTGGGTTCATTAGAATTGTCTAACTTAAGCTTGGAAACGGCAGAAAATAAAATAACCCAAATGGTTCCGGAAAATTTGGGAGAAATAAAGTTAAGGTTTAGTAATCAGGAATGGCCGTTAAGCTTAGCCGATTTGGAAATTAAATATGAGCCAAGATTAACGGCGCAAAAGGTTTTTTTGAGAGGCAGAAGCCAGGGACTTTGGCAGGATTTAAGCTTGAAGCGGCAACAATGGCAAAAAGAAGCAGTAATTAATATGGAGGTGGAATTTAATCAAGAAAAGTTAGCAGAGTCCGTGGAAATAATTACGGCGGGGCTGGTTGAAGAACCGGTGATGCCCAACTTAAGTTTAAATAAAGAGGGAAAAGTGAACCTGGAGCCGGGCAAAAATGGCCGGTTGGTGGAAAAGGACAAGTTAGTCCAAACCGTGATTGAGAGAATAAAAAACTTAAATTTTTCCAGCGTGGAGATCCCGATTAAGCTGGTGAAGATTGAAATATCCACTGAGCAATTAATTAAGGCCCAAGACCGGGCGGAAAAATTAAAAGAAAAGTTACTAATTTTAAAATATGAGAATTTTTCCAGAACGATTGCCAAAGAAGAGTTGATTAATTTAATTAGTTTTACCGGCGATTGGGATGAGGAAAAAATTGCCACTTTGTCGGCCAGTTTGGCTACCAGTCTTAATCGGGAGGCGCAAAATGCAGTGTTCCAGTTTGACGGTAAAAAAGTGGTGGAGTTTAAACCGGCATTGCCCGGATTGACAGTCAATGAGACAGAAACACGCAAACGAATAATTGACGGCTTAAATAATTGGCAACCGGTAGAAATTGCGGTCGAGACAACAGAACCGAAAATCAAGACTGAACAAGTAAATGCTCTGGGAATTAAAGAGCTGATCGGCAGGGGCGAGTCAACTTTTTATCATTCGATTGCCGGCAGGATCCACAATGTGGCTTTAACTGCGGCTAAGCTAAATGGCGTGTTGGTGGCGCCGGGAGAAGAGTTTTCTTTTAACAAAGCCTTGGGGGATGTTTCGGCGGCGACCGGATTTCAATCAGCTTATATCATTAAAGAAGGCCGGACGGTTTTAGGCGACGGCGGCGGAGTCTGCCAGGATTCAACCACTTTGTTCCGGGCGTTGCTGGACGCCGGGGTAAAGATTACGGAAAGACACGCGCACGCTTACCGGGTGGCCTATTATGAACAAAATGCCAAGCCGGGCTTTGATGCGACGGTTTACGATCCCGGCACTGATTTAAAGTTTATTAATGACACCGGTGCTTATATTTTAATCCAGACAACCGTAGATTTAACCAAACTATATTTAAAGTTTGAGCTTTACGGCGCCAATGACGGCCGCAAGGTAACGATCAGCAATGTCCGGCTGTGGGGGCAAACAGCGCCGCCGGAACCGCTGTACCAGGACGATCCCACTTTGGCAGCAGGACAAGTCAATCAAGTAGATTGGGCAGCCTGGGGAGCTAAGGCGGCTTTTGACTGGCAAGTGGTTAAAAACGGAGAAGTCTTACACCAAAAAACTTTTTATTCTAACTTCGCCCCCTGGCGGGCAGTTTATTTAAAGGGGGTGTAATGGGTAGAAAAAAACAACTACTGTTAGGGATTTTGTTGAGCGGTTGGCTGGGGCTGCTTTTCATCCAGTGGTTAACGCCGACGATTTGGGGAGCAGACGGTTATTTTCATATCCGCCTGGCGGAAATGATTAAACACCACGGTTTATTAACCACCCTATCTCAGGCTCAGTTGTCATATTTTAATAACCGGTTTTCCGATAAAGACTGGTTATATCACTTATTATTAATCCCCTTTACTTGGGGAGGGAATATTTTTGTCGGTGCCAAGTGGGCGGCTTGGTTAGGCAGCGTCTGGCTATATTCAAGCCTGATAATTGTTGCCAGTTTTTATACCCCTTGGCAGTTGTGGCCGGTGACCGGAGCGCTTTTTTTTGTTTCTGATCATTTTTTACGGACGATTTCCGAACCCAGGCCGGTGTTTTTAGCTATTGGTTTAGGGCTGTGGATTGTCCACTGGATGATTGAGGAAAAAAGCAAACGGGTGTTTTGGGGTAGTTTTATTTATGGGTGGCTGCATTTAACGGCACCGTTGGTTTTGGTTTATGGATTGATCATGAAAAGATGGAAATTAATTTTAATAGCCGCTTTGGGATTGTTGCTGGCTATGATTATTTATCCAAATTTTCCCAACAACTGGTTTTATTTTTACTTAAACGGGATTTTGGTGCCGTGGTTTGCGTTCAGATGGAACGTGCTGGAGTTGGGAGCAGAATTTTTTCCGTTAAGTTGGCAGCAGTATTTAAGCAGCTATTTTATTATCCCGGCAGGGTTGGCAGTTATGCTGGTTATTAAGCTCTGGCAAAAGCCAAAAATCAGCCGGAATACCCAAATCTGGTGGTTAATCAGCGCGATATTTTTAATCATGGGAATAAAATCACAACGGTATATTAACCATGGCTACCCGTTTTTTATTTTAAGCCTAGTAAGCTTTTTGGGCGATTTAAGAAAAAAAGTCCGACGCTGGAATGACGGCGTGATTCTGTTGGGAATAGTCTTAGTTTTTTTAATGCTGGGCCGGAGTTTACAGCAGATGGTGTTAAGGGGTAAAAGTGAAAAATTTGTCAATACTCATTACGAACAAATGGGTCTGTGGCTCAAAGACAATGTGCCCAAGGGCGAGTTAATTTTTACCGCTAACTGGTCTGATCCGCAATATTTTATCGGGATTAATCCGGACAATAATTATTTTGTGGCTATGGATCCGGTGTATATGTGGCATAAAGATAAAAATTTATACCAGCAGTATAGAATGGCGGCTTTGGGACAGGATAAAGACCCGTACGCAACTTTAAAAAATGTGTTTAAGGTTAATTACGGCTATGCCGGCAAGCTTTATTTCTGGGCTCTGGTGGACCAAGTAAAAAAAGACAGCCGGTTTGAGATTATGCAAGA
>CAZYUF010000050.1:0-5409 GCA_964650605.1 uncultured Pseudomonadales bacterium
TTTATCTGTATTTTTTCCAGTCCGGAAACTTCTTTTTAAAAGCAGTCAAAATTACTTCAGCCGCAATCTCCGGCTTTAACTCCGCTGTGTTAATCACTAAATCATAATAATTGGCATTGCTCGGATCCTTGCCAAAATATTCTTTAATAAAATCCTTTCTTTCCTTGTCAAACTGCTGCATTCTTTCTCGGGCCTCGTAAATCGTATAACCTTCATATTGAGCGGTATATCCTGCCCTGACTAAAAATGGCGCCACAATCCGGACATGCAAACCGCCATAATCGCTGGTAATAAAGTTGGCCCCCCTGCCTAAAATCACGCAGTTGCCTTTTCTGGCCAAGGTCATCGTTATCCGGCACAAATGCTTGAAATAAGTTTCTCCGGCTACATAATCAGGGTTAAAAAAAGACTGGACGATATCTTCCACCATTCCCCTGTCTTTTTCATCTAAAGATTCTATTAAGGCTTTCCTTTTTTTGGTTTTATTAGCAATCAAATTAATCAGCTTTTTATTGTAAAATTTAAATTGCAGTTTTTTCGCCACCAATTTAGCAATCGGTGTTCCGCCGCTGCCCGACTCCCGGGAAATAGTAATAAACGGCCTTAACTTAATTTTTTTGGCTACTGCCTCAACCCCTGGTCCTTCTTGTTGTAAAACCAACTCTCGCCTTTTTACCTGATTAAAAATTAACTTATCAAATAATCCCATAAACGTTCATTTATTATACCCCATCTAGTCAACTAATACCCGCCACCACTTAACTAAATTGCTGGTTTCTTCCTGTTCTATTTTAGCTACTTTAGCTGCTTCTGCTACTTTTAAAATCTCCTCCGGCACCACTACCACCACTTCTCCCGTCTTAGCCATCTTCAGCACATTTCTCACTTGTTTCTCCCACCAGCTTCTGTCCTCAACCTCCGTCAACTGCTTTTTCACCTCTTCCTGCTCCTTCCTGGCTGACAATAACTCTGTTTCCGCATCTATCAGCCTTTTATCCGCTGACCTTAACTTAATAATGTCTTTGACCAATTTAACGGAAATAAACAAGCTCAAACCCATTACTAAATAGGCCAATAACCGTTTTTTACCAGTTGACATCTATCCTCCTAATTGTTATTATAAGCTGCTTCTGCCTCATATTATGACGGACAATCTAAATCTCTCCTCAGCTCGGGAAGCATTTGCTAGCGACCTTAGGAAAAAAGGCCGCTCTTCTTCCACTATCCTAGCATACAACAAAGATGTTGCCCAGTTAATTGAGTTTGTCGCCAAAGACAAAGTCTCTCTCCCCCAAGATGTTACCGCCGAACAGATTGAAGCCTTTAAAGCCGGTTTGGCGGCTGATAATTACACCGCTAAATCAATTTCCCGGAAATTAAACTCCATCAAAACCTTTTGCCGTTTCCTCATCAGTCAGAGTCTAATCAAAGATAATCCGGCCACTGGTATTGCTCATCCCCAGTATGAAATTAAACCCCCGCGCATTTTAACTAAAATGGAGTATCGCAGCTTGCGCGATGTTTGCCGTGAAGATATCCGGCTTTATGCCATTGTCGAACTCCTGCTCCAAACCGGCATCCGTATCGGTGAACTGGCTAATCTCACCTTAAATGACATTGATAATAACCAGCTGACTATCAAGCCGTTTGAATCTCACCTTCAGCGCGAAATTCCCCTTAATAAGGCCGCTCAAACTGCTTTAACCGCTTACTTAAAAATCAGGCCGAAAAGCCGGACCAATCAAGTTTTTATTACCAAAACCGGCAAAGGTTTCTTAATTAGAAATATCCGCACCGCCATTGATCGTTATTTTAAAATGGCCGATATTAAAAACGCCAAAGTTAATGATCTTAGGCACACTTTTATCGCCCACCAGCTCCAATCCGGCACCCCCTTAACTTTAATTTCCAAGCTGGTCGGCCACAAACGCCTCTCCACCACTGAAAAATATTTGGATGTTGTTACCCCTAACTCCGGCCCGGAAACCCTCGAAGAACTGTAAACCTACAAGGTCCGTCCTTGTAGGCCCGGGAGGGGTCGGACCTCCGACAAAACGTGTATAAGACGTTTGCTCTACCAACTGAGCTACGGGCCTAAAGCGTATTATAGCAATTCCCCGGGTGTTTTTACCCTTACCGGCAATTTTTTGAAGTCCTGGTCATAACTGACTAAAATGATCTTTGGCGGCACTTGAGCGGCAATCAAACAATCGGTTAATTTAATTTTAGTCTGCCGGTAAAATTTTAATGCTTTCCGGAAATCTGTTTTTTCAATCAAGGTCAAGTTGCGGGTTTTCAGAATTGCCTCAATGTCTTCAATCGCCTCACTGACTTTAATCTTGTAAACAGAGTTTAAAACATAATTAACTTCCAAAAGCACGATTGCTGATGTATAAACGCGCCACCTGCCCGCCTCGATTTGCGTGATTAACTCCCGACAACCCTTGGCCTGTTCATTATCTTCTAAAATAAATCTTAGCCAGACATTGGTATCCAAAAATAATTTTTTCATAGCTGGGAGTAGTCAATCCGGTCTCTGATTCTGTCTAAATTAATTCGCTTTTTGGCCGATAAAGTCCTATATTTTCCCGCCAGGCTTAAAATAGCGCTTGGTTGCGGCGTAATAACCATACTTTTGTCCTTTACTTCCAATCGGGCCTTAACCGGATTAACTAAATCCAGTAACTCCCTAACTTTCTCAGGAATATATATCTGCCACTGTTGTGTAATCGTTATTGTTGTATCCATATTAATAATAATATATCAACAATAATAACTTGTCAATCTCTCACATCTTCGAGCGGTTCATTATCTCTGCCTCAATTACCTGCGCGTCCCGGGCATACTTTAATCTCGACAACTGCTTCACCATCTCCGCCATCTTCACGCTCCTGGCCTCTTTTGCCTTACTCATATCTTTGGTCAGATCCAGTGAAAAAGGCTGCACCGGCTCATTGTTGACAATCGTTTTAATATAAGCATTAAACCGCTCGACATTAATTAAGTCTGTCTCCGAAAACACCGGCTGATATTCATGCTGTAAATAATTAGCATCATTCACTCCCACCCGGAACGAAACCAGGGTGCCCACATTGCCGAAAATCGCATTTTTCACTTCCTCTTCCATCTGGCCGATAAATTGATTGGCCACGGTCAAAGCCAAACCAAACTTTCTCGCCTCGGAAAGAATCTGGGCAAAATCCGGCGTGGCAAAATTCTGGAACTCATCCACGTAAAGATAAAACGGCTTTCTTTGCTCTTCCGGAACATCCTGCCGGCTCATTGCTGCGATCAAAATCTTCGGCACTAAAATCAATCCCAAAAACTGGCTGTTCTCTTCCCCAATCCTGCCTTTAGCCAAGTTAATCAGCAGTATTTTCCCTTCATCCATCACCTTCCGAAAATTAAACGCGCTCTCTGACTGGCCAATAATATTTCTCATCATCTTATTGGTCACAAACCTGCCAAACTTAGACACAATGTAATCCAGCACTTCCGACTTATGAAAATCGCTCGTTTGGGCAATCTGGTCTGTCCAGTACCGCCGCACTATCGGGTCTTTCACTTTCGGCAGCAGTTCCTGCACATAGCGGGCATCGGTCAATACCCGCACCACTTCCACAAAAGTATTACCCGGCTCGCTCATGACCGTCAGCATCGCATTTCTGATCGCGTGCTCAAATCTCGGCCCGATAATCCCGGTTTTATGCGGGTCGTAAAGTTTATACATCAAGCCTACAATTGAGGTAGTAATAAAGTGTTTTTCCTCTTCCGTCTTGGCCTCAATCATATTCAATCCCATCGGCCGCTGGGTATCCGACGGATTAAAATAAATCACATCCTCGGCCCGCTCCGGCGGGATCATCTCCATAATCTTTTCCACCGTATCGTGCGGATCAATAAAGCAGACTCCCTTGCCGGCCCGGATATCCTGCATAATCATTTCAATCAGCAGTTCCGACTTGCCCACCCCGGTCTTGCCGATAATATAGGTATGCCTTAACCGGTCATCTTCGGAAATATATACCGGCCGGCTCACTCCCCGGTAAACGCTCTTACCCAAAAACAAGCCGGTCCGGGGAATCAGGGCCGGGGCCGGGGCCCGTTTGGCGTTCAGCCAAAAAATGTGCGGCGTCTCCACGCTTTTATTGGGAAAGTGGTAAATCGTTGCCAACTCTTCCGTTGACAAAATGCTCTTTGCGCCGAACAGCGGCTGGTACCGGTAAATAAAATCAATCATAAATAGCTTCTTCAGTCTCGTTTTGACTTTAGTAAAACTGTTATGGTCCGAGTTATATTGGCTGAAAGACGAGGTTAAGTTGGACAAATGGGCTTCCGCCGACTCTTTAGTATTCGACGAGACCACCATTCTGATTGTTGTCTCAAATCCCGGCTTAGAACACTTGTTTTCAATCTCTTCATAAGTTTTCGGGTCAATATTGTACTTGGCTGTTTCCGGATTGGCTTCCTCTTTTTTAGTTTTGGAGGTAAACGACCGGCCGGCCTTTTGCCATTTACTGCCGGCCGGTGAAATCAACACCTGTACCACTGCTCCTTCATTATCGCCCATCTTCGCCAAACCGGCCGTCAGCGAACTTAACGGATCGGTCGGCAAATCTTTGTAAATCTGAATCGGATAAAACGAAGCATTGGAGAGCTTCATCGCCGCGAACGCCACCTTGCCGTGATCGGAAAACACGCTGTACTCATCCACTTCTTTGACGTCCGCGCCCGGATAAGTCCCGTGAATCTGCTTTTCCACTAAATCCTTCAACTTTTCCGGCACTGACACATAAAACCTAATATCTTCTTTTTTCGCTACGATCTCAAAGCATAAATGATCTTGCGGTTTTAAAAACCCCAGCAAACCGCCGCTTTTTTTAACGGAAAAAAGTGAAGCAAACATCTGTTCCGCCCCGTCAATTTTCACCTCATTATCTCTGGGCACCGCCACCTGCATTACCACAAATTCCAAAGATCTTTTTTCCCGGTCTTTAAACTTTAACCAATGCACCAGCACATATCCCAATCCCACCAGCATCACTATGCCTAAACCCAATAAAAAAGCAATTAATACTAAATATTTTGCCTGCTCGATTAATAAATTTAACTTATCCATTATTTTCTCCTGTAAGCCACTTTATTGCCAAACATCTTAATCATTCTAATACACCATTCCGCCAACCACCTAACACTGTCAATGATTTTATAGTGCAGGCCTTTTTCCACCTCGTCTTTAGTTAAAGGCAGGATCGCTTTAAAACCAGTCTGTTGCTGTGAATCATCCAGTACCACTTGTCCGGTTTGCTGGTTAACTACCGGCTGCTGCAGCTGGCTGTCCTCTTTTTCCACCTTCTCCAGCCAGCCTTCCACTTCCGGCTTCAAGTCCACCTGCCGGGTATACTCGGT
>CAZYUF010000051.1:0-5267 GCA_964650605.1 uncultured Pseudomonadales bacterium
GCTAACTTAACTGCGGTCGCTGACACTTTATCCACTTCCCGGCTGTCTTTTTACGGCAGTTTAGGGGTCGGCCATACTGCCGGGGTCAGTTTGATAAAAATATCCACTACCGGCATGCCCTCCACTTCCACGGCTAACTTATTCACCGGCGATACCGTCTTAATTGGCGACGCCTACACTGCTTCCACTTACACTGTTGATAATATCTATGATACTGATGAGTTCACCATTACATCCGGCTTAGGCAGCGGCGATAATGACTCCGGCGATTTAGTCATCGCCACCCGCTCGGCCACGCACACCGTTACTTTTACTCCGGCCACCTCGATTGCCAACGGCGCCTTCCGCATCCTCATTCCTTCCGGCACTAATGGGAATAGCGACGGCATCCCTAACCACGACGGCTTTGATTATTCCACTTCCGTCGGCGTCGGCGCCACTGCTCCCACCGGCGGCGGGGTCACCTCCTGGGAAAGCGCCACGGCCACCGCTTCCGGCGGCACTGGTTGTACGGCCGGAAACCACTGTTTTGAAGCCCGCTATAACGGCACCAACAACGCCTCCGGCACCTTTACCTTTTACATTAACCGCCTGATCAACCCGGCCCCGGCCACCGGCCATACTGCCGGCTCGGCCGACACTTACACAGTGACGATTCAGCATTTAGGCGACCGCTTAAGCAACTACGCCGTCATCGATTCCACTACGGTCAAAATCGCGGTCGTCGAATCTGTCCGCGTCACCGCCACGGTTGACCCGACCATTACTTTTACTTTGGCGGCAGTCGGCGTCGGCAGTACTGCCTGCGGCGCAACCGCTGATGTGAGCAGTACGGCCACGGCCGTGCCTTTCGGCACCATGGCCTTAAACACTTTTAAAAACTTGGCCCAAAAATTGACTGTTTCCACCAATGCCGTCGGGGGCTATAGCGTAACAGCGATTGAAAACGATCAATTGGGCAAAGACGGCGGCACCACCACTTTTATTGCCGATGCCAGCGGCGATGGCGCCATGACCCACGAAACCCAGGACGACTGGCACACGGCGACGCAAAACGGCTTTGGCTATTCACTCCAAAATGCCGATGCGGCGGCAATCGTCTTTCAGTACTCGGATACTTCCGGCGGCTCCTGTACCACCGGCACTTTCTGCGCCAAAAGGTTTGCCGCCACTGCTGACGCTGAGACTGCCCAAAGCCTGTTCTCCTCGACCACGGTGGCCGATGCCGAAGACGTCTATAGCTGTTACCGTTTGTCCGTCGGCGCCACCCAAGCCGCCGGCGACTATGAAAACAATATTACTTACACCGCTACGGCCACCTTTTAAGCTATGAAAAAACTCCTGCCCCTCATAACTTTTATAATTTTTATAACCATTATAACTGTTATATTTCCGCCGAAGGCGGCAAAGGGGCAGGAATCCATTACTATCACCGCTATTCCTCCCCGCCTGGAACTGTCCGCTCTGCCCGGCGCCACCCTGCAGGAAACCATTAAAGTCCGCAACGAATCAGCCGGGGAAATGGCCTTTGATGTTCAAGCTACCGATTTTATTGTCAATAACAACCAGGGCACTCCGATTAGCGTTGACGAAACCGTTTCCGGCCGCTGGAGTCTGGCCTCGTGGATTACCGCTTCCCCGAAAAAAATTCTCTTGCCGCCCCAGCAAACCACGGCAATTAATTTACTGATTTCTTTGCCGAAAAATGCTTTAGCCGGCGGCCATTACGCCATGATTACTTACAACCCGAACGCTGAAGGCTTGCTCGGTATTCAGGGTTCAGGCAGTGCTATTACTCAAAAAGTCGGCACCTTGGTTTATTTAAATGTCATCGGCGATGTGGTCGAAGCCGCCAACTTAAAAGAGTTTAAAACCTCTCAGTTTTTTAGCTACTACGGTCCCATATCCATCTCCGCGGAAATTGAAAACTTAGGCGATATCCACTTTGCCCCCAAAGGTCAATTAACTATTACTAATCTCTTAGGTAAAACCGTCTTTTCCGGCCAATTAGAGGAAAAAAACATCTTTCCCTTTGCTTCCCGCCTTTATGACTGGGAGTTTCCGGGCAAATATCATTTGGGCCGCTATCAGGCCAAGCTGACGGCGAGCGCCGGCAATACCCAAATTCCCATTAACGGCCTGATCTACTTCTGGATTGTCCCGGTCAAAGAACTCGCCGCCGTCTTGATTGTCCTGGCGATCATTATCCTCCTGCTCGCTCTTAAAAAGAAAAAGAAACCAACAACGACTGAACCCGAACCTCTTCCCCAAGAAACTCCTGTGATAGAATAAGTTAATGTCTAGACTGCCCAATATAACCGTTATAATTTTTATAATTTTTATAACTGTTATACTGCCGCCAAAGGCGGCAGGAGTAGAAAATCCCGTCTCCGGCTCGACTGCCGTTACCGCCACTGTTCCCGGCGAACCGGACACTCCCGCGCTTATCTCACCGGCCAATAACGCCACCATCTCTTCGACCGCCCCGACTTTTATCTTTAACCCTTCTTTAGGCGCAGTTTATGTCGACCATTATCAGCTCTTTCTTGACGGCAATTTAAACACTAATAATATCGGCAACTCCACTATTACTATTACCACTAACGCTCTCACTGCTTTAACCGAAGGCCAGCATACCTGGATGATCAAAGCCCTGGCTGAATATGGCACCAGCCGTAACTCCGCTACCTGGACCTTTACCATCGACACTACTGCCCCTTTAATCCTGATTAATCAGGTCGCCGGGCAGGAAACCAGCTTATCCTCGCTTGATCTGACCACCATTCCTGCCAACCTCACCTTCACCACCAACCAGCGCCAACCAATTATTGCCGGCCAGTCAGAAGCCAATGCTCAATTAACCCTTATCCTTACCGGCCAAACAATCGCTTATACCTTAACTGCCACGGCTTTGGCTGACCATACTTTTAGCTTTCAGCCTTCAGCTAACCTCAATCCCGATACTTACTCGGTTACGGTCGTCAGCACTGATTTGTCCGGCAACACCACCACCCTGCCGGATTTTAATCTCACCATCAACTTTGTCCCGAAAATTACTCTTTTTAATCTGCCTTCGCCCTTGCCGGCTATCACTATTCCCGAACTCCCTTTTGGCCCCATGACCAAACTGGCAGAAATCTTCACTGCTTTCCCCTTTACCTCTGCCTGCCCGGTCTTAGTCTGGCCCTGGCTGATCATTCTTATCCTGATTCTCTACATCCTCTACCTCCGCCGCCGCCGCCCGCCTCAACCCTGATTCCCTAAATTCCTGCGGTTTTTGCCAAGACCACCAACCGGTTAAACAGCTCTTTGGCCTCATCTGCCTGCCAGTCCGGCGGCAGCAGCTTCCTCGGCAAACCCGGATCAGATACTATAAGATTAAAGTACTTATCTAAGGCAGTCTTGAAGCCGCCTTTGGATTGTTTCAGCAAACTAAAGTTTTTGCGCCCCATCTTTAGCAGTCTTTCGCTAAAATTGACAAAATCAGCGTATTTTTGCGCTTGTATCTCCAATCCCCACAGCCTTCTGGCCCACTGCTGATCATCGCTCATAATCAGCCTTCTGGACTCAATAATTTGGGCCATATTTTGCCACTGATGATCTAAAAACAGCTGTTTTGTCCGCTCCGATACCTTAAACGGCGTCACGTAAACCCCCCGGGTGACCCGCTGGTAGCCCAAAGCCCTCAAGCCGCTCGAAAGCGTCCGGGATTGGCCTTGGCTATCATTAACTATCACCAGCCGCCAAATCCTATCCCACAAGCCCGCCCTCTTGGCCAGCTGTTCTCTGCCTAATCCGGTCAAACGGAAATATGATTGGTTATTCCGGACAATCTTATCTATAAAACCAGCTCTTTCTAATCTTATCGCCGCGTCCCTGACCGAACCCGGCTCATATTCAGACAACCGAAAATACAAAAACTCATAGGCTTGATACTCCGGCTCTACTCCTAAACCCAGGCAAAATAACAATTTTTTCTTCAACAGCTTCATCCTGTCTGTGTAGTGTTTAATAACATTTAAATACAATGTAACACTGCAAAGAAAACCTGTCAAGCCCTGATTAGATGTTAGATTCTAGATTCTAGATTTTAGATAAAAATAAACACAATTGATATTAATAGTATTTGAAAGAAATATTTTGATATAGTTTATTTACCACCATGAAAACTCTGTGAAACTAATCTAGATGCTAGTTACTAGACGCTAGACGCTATTTTCCCCTGTTTTTGGCTTTAAAAAACTGCTCGATTGCCGACTCTGATTATTTCTTATTACTATAGATATATATTAATTAGTGTAATCTTGTGTAATTAAATCTAATTACCAGAGGCGCACAAAAAAGGAAACAAATATGTCCACGAGCATCTCACTTACCTATCTTCCCGGAGTGGCACAAAGTGACTCTCCGGGATGGATAACTGCTTTGGAAATTTTCCGCAGAGCAGCGGCCATTGCCCGCACTGACGCTTTTCAAGTTGCGGCTGAAGCCGCCGCGGTTTTATCCGTCTTCACGGCTGTAGCTGTTTGGGTTTTTGCCTTAAGTTCCGGAAAGGTTACGAATCTATAACTCTAACCAAAGCAGGCAACGTCTGCCCGGTTGCCTGCTTTACCTGCCCTTATGCAACCACTGCTCCAAAAATTCCAAGCCTATCTTCTCAAAAGGTCGGATCTCAAAAAGGGTCTGTCCTTAAAGGATCTTAAAGGGTCTGTCTTTAAAGGGTCTGTCCTTAAAGGGTCTTGGATTTCCAAAAGGACAGACCCTATCGGTATCTCCCCCTCTTCCATCAAAAACTATGTTTCCGATATTAACCATTTTTTAAACTTTGTTGCTCACTCCATCCAGGAACCGATCGTCCAACCAATTCACATTACCCCGACCGCCATCAAAGCTTATTCTGCGGCCGCCGCCAACCAGCTTAGCCCCTCCAGCTTAAACCGCCATTTATCCTCTTTGCGTTATTTTGGCAAATTTTTAGTAGCCGCCCGGCTTTTGGAAACCGACCCGGCCCAAAACTTAACTAATCCCGCTTTTGACCCCACTCTCGCCCAAATTATTACCCGCTACGAAAAGTTCCTCACTACCGAATCTTTATCCAAATCCACGATCAAAAATTATGTTTCCGACCTGAAAAAGTACTTATTATGGGCCCGCAAAAATATCAAAACAACAGACGAGAGCTCAACTGCTCGATCGTTGATATAAAAACATATCAAGATGTTCACACGCATGAAAAGGGATATAAAAACCAAAGGTTCCGAACTTCA
>CAZYUF010000052.1:0-2167 GCA_964650605.1 uncultured Pseudomonadales bacterium
GTGAGCCGGCTGGGACTCGAACCCAGGACAATTCGCTTAAGAGGCGAATGCTCTACCGCCTGAGCTACCGGCCCTTCGTCGCTATGCTCCTCAGGGCAAGCCCGCATTATTTCAAGATCAGCCCATTTTAGCACAAAGCTGGCCGCAGGCGGCCTGGATGTCTTCACCGAAAGATTTACGGATGGTGAAATTGAGATGATGGTCAGTTAAGATTTGGCTAAAAGCCAGGAGTTTTTCCTGGGAAGAACGCTCAAATTCGAAACGTTCTTTATAGCTGTGGAATTGAATTAAATTAACGTGATAAAGGTAGTTTAACGGCCCTTGAGATTTAATTAATTTAACTAAGGCCTGAGCGTGATCAGGCGAGTCATTAATGTTGTTGAGCAATAAATAAGCAATAAAAATCTTCGGGGAAACCTGGCAGAGTTAAGTTTTGATTAAGCTCATTGTGCCCGTAGAGCAAAATCTACAGCCCAGGTTGCAGCCGGACTGGGAAGAAACGCAGGCTGATGTAACTCAGCCAGAATTAATTTGATTTGGTCTGTGCGGGAAAGTTGGTCCATAAAGTGCTTCCGGCGTGAATTGAACACGCATATCTCGTTCCGAAGACGAGCGCTCGATCCGTTGAGCTACGGAAGCTAACGACTAATATTATAAACCGTCGGGTGCTCAAGAAAAATAGCCGGTGAGTCTTCGACTAAAAAACGCTGAAAGTCCTGATAGATTTCTTTGCGTTTGGCTAAGTCGGAGATTTTACGGCCGTCTTCTAAAAGCTTGTCAATTTTCAGATCAGAATAATGAGTAATATTGGTATCCTGAGTGGAATGCCAGAGAGCATGCTGGTCAGGATCGAGCGGAATCTCCTGGGCGACTAAAAGCGCTTGAAAGTCAGGATCAATACTGTTGACGATTTTTACCTTGGTGGTTATATTTAAGACTTTTCCCCAAGAAGCGGCGATCGATTCGGCTAAGCTTAAAAAAGATTCGCTGGTGTCCAACCTCAGTTCCAGCCGGCCGGAAATAGTCGCTTCAGCAGCGAATTTGTCAAACAACTCTTGAGCTTGAGTGGGATTAAAATCATAGGGTTTGACTTTGGGGTTGAAAACCCAGGAATAAGGATTAATCGGGGTCAAAGCCCTGGTTTCCGGAGTGTCTGATTTGCGCTCAAGGGCATAGGCGAGCGCCTGGCGAAGGGATTTATTGCTTAAATAGGAATCTTTCAGATTAAAGATGATGCCTAAGTATTGGCCGTAATTAACCTGAGTTTCCAGCTTGACTTTATCTTTCCAACTGCCGGATAAAGGGTTGATCAGCAAGTTCTGCAGTTGATCGACTTCACCCAGTTTAAAGCCCAGCCAGGCGGCTTCGTTCGAAGGGTAAAAACGGTAGTAAAGATTCTGCTTAAAGCTAGTCAGTTCAATTGATTTTAAATATTGGCCGGAGTATTTTAGGGATTTAATCATGAATTTGCCGGCGCCTTGGTTATTTTTAGAGAAAACCGGCCGGGCTAAAAGAGATAAAAACGGAGCATACGACTCTTTGAGCCGGAAACTTAAAGTGTCATCATCAATAACTTTAAATTGGACATCCGGGATAGAAAAATTTAAATCTTTAGCTTTAATCGGGGTGTTATCTGACCAAAAAATATCTTTTTTTAGATTGACAGTATAAAGAGTTTCGTCTTCGGAAATTTCCCAGTTCAGGGCCAGGTCAGGGATAACTTGGCCGGTCTGATCAATTTTAGTTAAGCCGCGGCTGATGTTTTGGCTGACGGAAAGCGGTAAAGTATTGAGAGTATATTGGCCGACAAGCCCGATTCGGGTACCGGCTTTTATCTGGGGCAGGAGGGGCAGGAGATTTTTAAAAAAGATGTACAGGATTGCTCCGAAAAATGACGCCAATAAGATGAGTTTTTGGTGTTTTTGACCAAAAGATTTTAGAATCCAGAAAGGCTTGCGCAAGGGCCGGGTGAGAATCATAAGCGAAAGTTTAACAGCGAGATAATCACAAAAATAATCCCGGTAATAATCGTGCTGTAAAAAACGACTTTTTCCACTCCCCTTTTAGAGTGATAGGCTTGAGATTGGCCGCCGAAAGTTGAACCTAAGCCGGTACCTTTGGCTTGAAGCAAGATTAAACCAATTAAGATTAAACAGATAATGATTTG
>CAZYUF010000052.1:2267-4411 GCA_964650605.1 uncultured Pseudomonadales bacterium
CTGGGAACAGAAAAGCCGGAATAGCTAAAGGCTTCAGAGGTAAAACCAGCCACGGTTAAGGTATTAATCAAGCGGGTAGCGATCAAGAGGACCAAAACGTTAGCCAGCCAGCCGAAAAGGCCCAAAGTCATTAAATTGATGGGGAGGAGAAACAGCTTGATAATCGGTTTAACCAAGCGGTTGATAAGAGTAAAGATAATGCCGGCCCAAATTAAGCTGAAGACCATTCGGGGAACGGTCAAGCCGGGGAAGACTGAGGAGACCAGGTAGAGGCTGAAACTGTTAATGAGACTTTGACGCAAAAAATCTTTCATAGATTAATTTTAACACAAGCAACAGAAGGATGATTGAGCCGCCGGCAAGCAGATAAAGTTTAAATTTCGGACTGCTAATAATCAAGCGGTAAGCCGGGATGATAATTAAGGGGTGCCGGCTAGAAGACAACTCAGATTCGGCCTGCAGATAATCGGTAAAGGTTTGGTTCCAACCAGTGGGAGGAATTTCCAGCGGAATAGAAAGTTGGCTAAACGGCGCTAGAAAGGCAATAGTCCAATGGTCCCGGCTTAATTTCATTTTGGCGGCGGTAAGGGAAACTGTTTGGTTATACAAGGCAATATTGCCGGTGTTTTTAAGAATCAGGCTGCCTTTCAGGGGGACTCCGGCAAGGAATTTATCCGGGAGATCAAAGGTTAAACTGGTTTGGGGCAGATGAGGAAAAGGTTGGCCAAAATTAACTTCCACGTCTTTAGTTTGCTGGTCATCGGTTTTATAGGCGCCGGCCGGAATGGGATACAGGCTGTTTTGGCCCTGAAAGACAAAAGCAAAATGGTTTAAATCATTTTGGTTAAAAAAGTCGACGCCGCCGGTAGTATTTCCCCAGGTGGGATCGATGGGAATCCATAAGTTTTTAGCTTGGTCGTAATACTCGGGCCAAGCATGCAAAACATCCTTTTTTAAACTTAAAGGCCGCAGGCTGGAGTTGGTGGTGTAAGCAAAACCATTGACTGAGCGGGCCGGAATTTGATTGGCCCGGGACAGGGCAATAAACAGGTCGGTGAATTCCATGCAGACAGCGGAAGTGGGATTATCCAAAGCATTGGCAGCGCCAAACCTGGTAGTATTATCGGATAAACGGCCGTAGTCATAGATTAAGTTGTCGACCACATATTGATAGATTTTTTGAGGGGTTTTCAGTTCCGCGGCCAGTTTGATGATTTTGGGGTTGGTTGTTTCCCAATATTTTTGTTCGGAGAGATAGTTGACATTGGGATTCAGGGTTTCCCGGGGGAAGTCGGGCTTGGGCCTCAGATTAATTTCTGCTGATCCGCTAGCGATAATATCTAAACTTTGTTTGGCGGCCAGCAGGTATTGGGCCAGCCAGTTGCCGTCCGGGTCTTGAGCGATGGTTTGGGGTTGAGGGTCGAGAGTCTGATAGACAAGCGTTTGAAAGGGAGTGTCCGGCGGCAAGGTGATCTCGGTTTTAATAGGATAAAGGTTAGGGTTGTTCAAGTGGTATTGGAGCTGAAAATCAAAGTATTGAGTTTGGCCGAAAGTGGCGGCGATTCCTTTGACAAACAAATCTTCGGGTTTAAAGCGGTAAACAGTGGCGTGATCAAGCGGGGTGACACTGCTCGGCGCGGGAGTGATCGTGGCCGGCCGGCCAAAACTATTAGGAATGGTTAAAGAGAGCTGATAGCTTTTTAAATTATCAGTTTTAGACAAGCGGGGAATAGAAATTTCCCAAACCGACCCTAACCGATGGCTAAAGTCAGCCGAGTCAAATTCCAGAGTAAAGCTTTGAGCTTTATCTTTGCCTAAAACTTTATCTTTAAAAGGGACGGTGATATTGGTGGTTTTGTTACCCTGGACAATGCCGGGCTCCATGGCGCCGGCATCATTGTAAACAAGGATATTGGAAAGCTGAGTGGAGCCGATGGATAAGGTAAATTCTTGGGCGTAAATATTGGACAGTTGATTGGTAAGGGAGATGGATAATCTGGCGTGGGTAAGGCCAGTGGTTTTGACAGTATAGTCAACGGTGTAATCGGTAACAAATTCTGTTTGGGCAAAAATCCGGCCAGGGAAGAGAAATAATAAAAATAAAATCAGGAATAAGCGTTTAAGCATGTTTTTATTGTAACATG
>CAZYUF010000053.1:0-2319 GCA_964650605.1 uncultured Pseudomonadales bacterium
ATTGCCTTTTTCGGCTCGTCCGAGTTAAAACCGGAAAGCAAATATTATCAGGAGGCTTTTAGGATTGCTCAACTTTTAGCCAAAAAAGGCTATACGGTGGTGAACGGCGGGGGCCCCGGAATTATGAACGCGGCAACCCAGGGAGCGACATCAGTCGGCGGAGAAACCTTGACAATTACTTTTAATCCTCAGGATGCGCCGGGATTTGAAGGCCGGTATTTGGCCAACAAAGCGGACAAGGAGATTAAAACCCATAATTACACGGAAAGAATGTTTAAATTATTGGAACACGCCGACTGTTTTATTATTTTTAAAGGCGGTACAGGCACGCTGTCTGAATTCAGCACTGCTTGGGTTTTAGGAAAACTGTATTATCCCCATCATAAACCGTTTATTTTGTACGGCCGGTTTTGGCGGAAAATAATCAGAGTATTGAAAGAGGAAATGTTGGTTCCGGCCAAGGCAATGAAAGTATTTAAGTTTGCCGAGACAGAGGGGGAGGTCTTAGAAGCACTGAAGAACTTATGAAAATTTATCTTGGCGCCGACCATGGGGGATTTAAATTAAAAGAGGCGGTGAAGCAGTGGCTGAAAAAGCAGGGAATAAGTTATGAAGACATGGGGAACATTATTTATGATCCTCTGGATGATTTTGTTGATTTCGGAGTGAAAGTGGCAGAAAAGGTCCAAAAAGGATTGGGAAAAGGGATTTTGTTTTGCCGGGCCGGAGGGATGGTCTTGGTCGCTAATAAATTTAAAGGCGTGGAGGCGGTGGAAGCGTGGAGTTTAGCCACAGCCAGGCATGCCAAAGAACACCGGGATGCCAATGTGCTGGGAATTCCGGCTGATTATGTGGACGAAGAGCAAGTTTGCGCTATGATTAAAGTATGGTTAGAGGCAAAAGTAAGACCGGAGGAAAAATATCAAAGGAGAATTGATAAAATAAAACAAATTGAAGAAAGGAATTTTATATGATTAAAGTGGCGATTAATGGCTTTGGCAGAATCGGCAGGTTGGCTTTAAGGGTGGCGTTGACGAAGCATAAAAAAACCATGAAAGTGGCGGCGATCAATACTTCAGGCAATATGGCGGCGGCGGGCTGGGCCCATTTATTTGAGTATGATTCTACTTACGGGAAATATCAGGGCAAGGTAGCGGTTAAAGGTAATAATATAATAGTAGATGGAGTCAGTATACCGGTGTTGGCAGAGTTGGAGCCGAAAAAACTGCCCTGGAAAAAATTAGGCGTGGACTTGGTTTTAGAGTGTACGGGCAGATTTAGAAAAGTGGCAGAGGCGGATGATCATTTGGAAGCAGGAGCGAAGAGAGTGTTACTCTCCGCCCCTCCGAAAGATGGGAACATACCTATCTATATCGTCGGGGTAAACGCTAACAAGGAAGGTAATGATAAAGTTTTTTCTAATGCTTCGTGCACCACTAATTGCGTGGCGCCGATCGCCAAAGTGATGGTGAAGGAGTTTGGGGTGGTGAAAGCCGGAATGAGCACAATTCATGCTTATACTTCGGACCAAAGACTCCTGGATAATTCCCATAAAGATTTAAGGCGGGCCCGGTCGGCCGCAATCAATATTATTCCGACTTCCACCGGGGCGGCGGATGCGGTGAGTGTGGTGCTGCCGGAGTTGAGCGGGACATTTGACGGGATAGCCATCAGAGTGCCGGTGGTAACCGGTTCTTTAACTGACTTTACTTTTTTAGTGAAGAAAAAGACGACAGCGCTAGCAGTAAACCAGGCTTTAATTAAGGCTTCCAAGACCTATTTGCAGGGTATTTTAGGGGTGACTGATAAACCGGTGGTCAGTAGCGACGTAATTGGCTGCGAGTATTCATCTTTGGTAGATTTGGAAATGACGCGGGTGATTGACGGCGATTTAGTGAAGATACTGTCCTGGTATGACAATGAGTGGGGTTATGTAGTCAGGATGATGGAATTAGTTCTTTTATGCCGATAATTACCCCGACTATTTTTGTGAGCAGTTCGGCAGCATTGCAGGAGCGACTGGAGCTGTATGAAGAAATGGCAGCCAGAGTGCAATTGGATGTGGCCGATGAAGAGTTTACGTCGAAACCAACCCTGGGGGTGGAAAAGATGTTGGAAGTGGCGACGACTTTGGAAAGAGATGTGCATTTGATGACGGTTGAGCCGGCGGACTGGTTGGAAGTTTGCAAGATAGAAGGAGTAAAAACAGCGATCGGCCAGATTGAAAATATGAGCAGCCAAAGAGAGTTTGTGGAAGAAGCGAAAGAGCTAAATTTAAGGGTGGGGTTGGGAGTGGATTTAGAAACAGACCTAAAAGAA
>CAZYUF010000053.1:2419-4202 GCA_964650605.1 uncultured Pseudomonadales bacterium
AGATTAGGCCTACAAACCGGGTGTGTGACCTGTGTGGGCAAGGACCACTGGGGACTATTTGTAAGGCAGGAGTTAAGAAAAGAAGGGGTGAGCCCCTTATATATTCAGCAGGTTGACGAAGCGACTAGTTACTCAACAATTTTAGTCAGCGCGGATGGAGGCCGGTCGGCACTAATATACCGGGGGGCGAGCAGTAAGCTGTCGTGGCATAAAGTGGAGTGGGAGAAGTTAGAGCCGGACTGGTTTTATGTATCGTCTTTAGGCGGAGATTTGAATTTGTTAACCAAGATTATCAGGACGGCGCAGGCAAAAAAGATTAAGGTGGCTTTAAATCCCGGCTCCGGCGAGATTGAAGTACCGGAAAAATTAAAAGCATTTTTGCCTTATGTGGAAGTGTTGATTGTTAACCGTCAGGAAGCGGCCAAGCTAACCAAGCATGAGTTTAAAAATAAAGAAGAGATTTTAACTGATTTGAGAAAGCTGGGATCAAGAATAACGGCGATGACCGAGGGGAGGAAGGGGGCGATTTTACTTGAAGGCAGAAAAGTGATTAGTCTGCCGGCAGTGAAGGCGGAGACGGTTGAGGAAACCGGCGCCGGCGACGGGTTTGGCTGCGGTTTGGTGGCCGGACTGATTAAGTTCACCAGCTTGGAAAAAGCCTTAAAGCTGGGATTGGCTAACGGAGCATCGGTGACAGAACACTTTGGGCCGAAAGCGGGGTTGTTGTTTGAACCGGAAGCGGCTGATTGGCTGAAAAAGTTATGATGAACCAGGAAGACGGGCAGGATTTAAGAGAGAAAGATTTCGGATCAGGGCAAGTGCCAAAGCGGCGGCCGAGAAAGACAATCGGGGAGGAAGGGAGCCGGAAGCAGACTTTAATCGGACTGATAGTGACAATTGTTTTAGGTTTAATGTTTTATTTGCCGCCTCAGTTAAAGCAATGGTGGCAGGGGTTAGACTTGAATTTCAGCAAAGGGAATGAGGTGATTAGAATTGAGCGGAAAACAGGCGGGTTTAAGATGGAGATTAAACAAAATACAGACGCAGAGGCAGTAATTACCAAAATGCTGGAAGGCAAGGTTGGGCAGTATGGAATTTACGCGTTTGATTTAAGCAGTAATAAAGAAATGGGTATTAATGAGAAGCAGAAATTGACAGCGGCCTCGGTAGCGAAATTGCCATTATTAATTGCTTATTATCAGGCGGTGGATAAAGGTAGGATTGACCCGGAAACAGTCTATGTTCTGGAGGAAAAAGACAGATTGGTTTACGGCAGCGGCAGTCTGCAAAATAGCCCGGCCGGGGCTAAGTTCAGTTATCAGGAGGTGGCGGAGTTAACCGCTAACCAGAGTGATAATATGGGTGCACAACTGCTGCAGAAGTTTTTAAAAACCACGATGCCGGAGAAGATGACGCCGGAGGAAGCGGGGAAGCTATGGGTGGAGCTATACCAGAATAAATTGATCAGCGACGGCAGCAAAGAGAAATTATTTAACAGTTTAACGAATACGGTCAGCGAGGACAGGATTCCGGCCGGGGTGCCGGAGGGAGTGAGAGTGGTTCACAAATTCGGCAGCGAGGCCGGGGTAGTCAATGACTGCGGGATTGTGGAGGCGAAAAATCCTTACGTGATTTGTGTGCTGTCCACTGAAGTTAATGACGGCGAGGCGCAGGAATTATTAGTGAAAATTTCCCGGGTAGTCTGGGAGTGGCTGGGGGATTGAAGTACCGGTGAGGATTTTATCGCGCTCTTCCTGGTCTTTTTTGGCCTTTTCTTCCAGCA
>CAZYUF010000054.1:0-4159 GCA_964650605.1 uncultured Pseudomonadales bacterium
GTTAGTGTAAGATACAAAAATGAAGCAATTGATAAGATTGTTAATTACCCTGGGGCTTACTTTTGGCTTAGGTTATGTGATGATGGTCAGACTGGGGGAAAGGAAGAGCTGGGAGTTGGTGTTTAGCGAGGCAAAATTAGGCTGGTTAGTCGCGGCCATAGTTTGGCAGGCAGGATTTTATCTGGTTTACAGCCGGGTGTTCCAGCTGGCAATGCGGATTTATGGGGTTAACTGGAGATTAGTAAAAATTGCTCCATTGTTATTAGGATCAATTTTTATTAATTTGGCGGCGCCAAGCGGGGGTTTGGCCGGGGCCGGCCTATTTGTTAAAGAAGCTAAAAAAGAGAATCAGTCCGGGGTCGGCGCCATGGCCGGTTATTTATTGGTGGCAGTGATGGAGTTTGTGAGCTTGCTGGGGTTTTTACTATTAAGTTTTGTGTTTTTAAGGCTAAAGCGTTTACTGTATTGGTATGAGATAATTGCCGGATTAATTTTTTTAGGTTTAACGATAATTTTTATGTTAATTTTGTGGCTGGCGGCTAATCATTCCCGGAAACTTCATCCTTGGTTATTAAGGTGGCAAAAATGGCGGAAGTTGAAGTCCAATTGGGCGCTTAAGACAACTAATGAGTTAAGCCAAATGACGGGGTTGATAAAAGAAAAACCAAGACAAGTTTGGCGGCTATTAATAACGACAGCAGTAATGCACGGGGTGAATGCGGTTGGTTTTTTTCTGATATTTTTAGCCGCCGGCAAAGTATTGGGAATAGAGCAGGGATTAATCGGCTACAGCTTAACCATTTTATTTTTAGTGGTGTCGGTTACCCCGCAAGGAGTGGGAGTGGTAGAAGGCTTGATGCCGGTAATTATGTCTTCTTTGGGAGTAAATTTGGATATCGCGGTGCTGGGAGTGTTGGGCTTTAGGGTGTTGTCTTTGTGGCTGCCGGCGATTTTAGGAATGATTAGTCTGAATGTAAAGGTGATAAAATAGGGGATATGGATCAGATTGAGGAAGTGCGGCGGAAGATAGATATTGTGGAGTTGATTTCGCAGCAAGTAGCCTTGAAAAAGGCCGGAAGAAATTTTAAGGGTTTGTGCCCGTTTCATAATGAGAAAACGCCTTCGTTTATCGTCTCTTCGGAGCGGCAGATTTTTAAATGTTTTGGATGTTCTGAGGGCGGAGATGTGTTTGGCTGGCTGATGAAGCGGGAGGGAATGGAGTTCGGGGAAGCGTTAAGATTTTTAGCCCAAAAAGCCGGAGTGGAGTTAAAAGATTTTAGGCCCAGCGGCGACCAAAAAATTAAAGAAAGATTATTGGAGGTCAATCATTTAGCCTCGGAGTTTTACCATTATTTATTAACCCAACACCATTTAGGCAAGAGGGGATTGGAATATTTATTAAAAAGAGGGGTAACTAAAGACTCAATTCGATTATTTAAATTAGGTTACAGTCCGAATGAGTGGCAGGGTTTAACTGACTATTTAACGAAAAAGAAAGGATATAAGCTAAATGAGCTGGAGCAGGCTGGGTTGGCGATTAAGGGCAACGGGGGCAGGTATTATGACCGGTTTCGGGGCAGAATAATGTTTCCTTTATTTGATATCCGCGGCCGGGTGTTGGGGTTTAGTGGCCGGGTTTTGGACCCGGAGATTAAAGAAGCCAAGTATGTGAATTCGCCGGAGACACTTTTATACCATAAATCAGCGATGCTTTACGGCTTGGAAACCACCAAAGACGAAGTTAAAAAAGCTAACCGGGCGATTGTGGTGGAAGGAGAGTTGGATGCAATTTCGTCTTATCAGGCAGGGGTAAGAAATGTGGCGGCGATTAAAGGTTCGGCCTTAACCGAAGGGCAGACAGAGTTATTAAAAAGATTTTGTGAGAATGTGAGTTTGGCTTTAGACAGTGACAGCGCCGGCGAGGCGGCCAGCCGGAGAGGGATTGAATCAGCCGAAAAGCTGGGCTTGAACGTGAGGATAATCAGGGTAAAAGAGGGGAAAGATCCGGATGAATGCGCGCAAAAGAGTGCCAGATTATGGAAAGATTCGGTTGCCGAAGCAGTGGCGGTTTATGATTTTTTGATTGAGGCCGGGGCAAAACGGTATGGGGTGAAGACAGTGGAAGGCAAGCGGAAGCTCAGCGAGGAAATGGCCGGGGTATTGGCTAAGGTCGAAAATGAGGTAATCAAGGCCCACTATATGAAAAAATTGGCGAAGGTTTTGGAAGTTGAGGAAGAAGCGGTGAGGATGGAGGTGGACAAGGTGGGCAAAGTAGCAGAAGTAGAACCCGCCTTCGCTACAGCTACGGCGAGGCAAGCTAAATCCAGACAAGAAAGACTGGAAGAATATTTATTAGCCTTAATCTTGCAGGCAGATAAAGAGATGAAAAACTTCGTTAGTTTAGCAAAACCGGAGGAGTGGGGCGAGACAGTGATTAAAAAGATATTAGAGCAGTTACAACAGTGGTTTAAGAAAGATAAAAAGTGGGAGATAAATAAGTTTGTCAGAAGTTTAGCGGAAGAGTTGGTGGCCCAGGTGGATGCGGCATATTTGCTGGACTTGGGCAGATTAACAGAAGACAGAGACAGATTAAAAAGAGAGATAGAAAAAACTTTAACGGATATTAAGCGCTTAAATATTAAGCAAAAGCTAGAAAAACTATCAAAGGAAATTAACCAGGCGGAGAAAGAAAAAGACAGAGCGAAATTATCCAAACTGCAAAAAGAGTTTAGGGAAATGGCCAAGAGCCTGATATAATGTAAGCTCAAAATGCAAAACGAAAAACGAAAAACTCCACCGAAAAAACCGGTTAATGTGGAAAAGTTGGTGAAAAAGGCCAAAAAAGAAGGCTTTATTACCCAGGAAGAGGTTTTAAGGTACTTTCCCGATGCGGAGAAAAGAGTGGAAGAGCTGGATAATTTTTACGACAAGTTAGAAAAGATGAACGTGGATGTGTTCAATACGGCCGAAGAAGAGTTAAAAGAAGATGTGAAAGTAACGACGGTATTGGAGAAAGAACTAGAGCAGTTAAATGTGGTGGAAAAGGTGGCCAACAGCGATCCGGTGAGAATGTATTTAAAAGAGATTGGCAGGATTAAACTTTTAACCAGAGATCAGGAGATTGAGTTGGCGCAGGGAGTGGACCGGGGGGTGAGAAAATCCAAAGAGATGCTGATAACTTCTAATTTAAGACTGGTGGTCTCGATTGCCAAAAAATATATCGGCCGGGGCATGAGCTTTTTGGATTTAATTCAGGAAGGAAACAAGGGGCTAATCAGGGCGGTGGAGAAATATGACTGGACGAAGGGATTTAAGTTTTCCACTTATGCCACCTGGTGGATTAGGCAGGCAATTACCCGGGCGATTGCCGATCAGGCGAGGACGATCAGAATTCCGGTGCACATGGTGGAGACAATTAATAAACTGATTCGTGTTTCCCGGAAGTTGATGCAGGAGCAGGGCAGGGAGCCAACCCCGGAAGAGATTGCCAAGGAAATGGAGATTGAGCCGGTAAAGGTGCGGGAGATTATGAAGATTTCTCAGAAGACTACTTCTCTCGAGACGCCGATCGGCGACGAAGAAGACAGTTATTTGGGGGATTTTATCGCGGATGAGACCCAACCGTCGCCTTATGATACGACCAGCATTAAGATGCTCAAAGAAAACGTGGATGAAGTGCTGGAGTCTTTATCAGAACGGGAAGCGAAAGTATTGAAGATGCGCTTTGGGTTAGAGGCAAATAAGCGGTCGATGACTTTGGAGGAAGTGGGGCGGGAGTTTGGGGTGACCAGGGAACGGATTCGTCAGATTGAAGCCAAGGCCTTGCGAAAGTTAAAGCATCCGTCACAGAGGAAGAAGCTGCAGGATTATTTAGATTAATGTCGGTCTTTGGCCGGGGCGGCATTTTTTTGAAAACAGCACAGGTAAATGATTTCCAGAATGCCGACGGTGTTGATTAAAAGCAGAGCAATAAACCAGTAATTTTGACGGTTGCGGGCTGATTTCCACAAGGCCATGCCTTTCCAAAAGGTGGTCCAAATGAGAAACGGAAAGGCCCAAAAGTAAAAGAAAGGAACGGCAAAGGCTTTGGAATAAAAGAAGGAGGGAAGTAGATACTGCATAATCTAGTTTAGCATAAAGCAAAAATTTTGGTAAAATA
>CAZYUF010000055.1:0-4011 GCA_964650605.1 uncultured Pseudomonadales bacterium
TTTGCCCGCGCCCGACTTAGCCAGAATTATAGAGTTGGCGTTTTCAAAAGAAAAACGGTCCAGAATAATTAACGAGCCATTGTGCTGGTTAATGCCGTAAAGCACGCCCTGGTTTTGAGTTAATTCGGAAGAGGTAAAAGGAAAGGTGGTGGCCAAAGAGGTAGTGTCCATGTTCCGGGTAATCATCAGCCGGTCGTGGGCCTGAGGCAGGGTAGTTTTAAAGGCGTTTTCCATTTGCAGGCTGGCGGTTTTGGTGACAATTAAGAGCGCACCAAGAGTGGACTGGACGCCTTGGGTGATTTTGTTCAACTCGTCAAGGGTGGGAGCAGAAACAGTGATATAAAGACCAAATTGGAAGAAATGTTCGGCGCCCTTGGCAAGCTGTTCTTCCAAGCTTTTGGCGTCTTCCAGCTTAACCTTAGTGGAAATTTGGGCGATCCGGCCCCGCTCCACATCAGATTGAACTTCGGCCTCCATTTCGCCGATTTTCCGGCGGAGATTATCCATAATATCTTTACCCTCGATCGGGTAAATATACATGGCAATGTCCAGAGAGTGTTCGTAATTAATTAACGGGGCTAACCAGTTGGCGTTGACAAACCTGGGGTAACCGGAAACAAACAAGGTCCGGAAATAAGTGTTACCGATTTTTAGGTGATTAAAGTCAACCTCCAGTGCGCCGGGGGCAACAATGTCTTTAACCGAGGTCATGCCGCGGGAAAACTGGTCTTGTTTGGTTTCCAGGGGTTCAGGCGGTTTTTTTGGTTTCATTAGCAGCCTCCTTTCCATCAGGCGCGGGCGGAATTGGGTCAACGGCGGCGGCAACCAAAGGGGTGTTATAACCGGCATTGGCAGGAAAATCAACTGAGCCGGCGTCGGGATTATAGGCCTGATAAAAAAGCTTGATTAATTCAGGGGTGGTGAGTTGGCGGGTTTTTAAACCTAGGCGGGAAAGCTGGGAAATAAGGTGGTCGCGTTTGGGGAAAAGGGAGGTTTTGGCTTTTTGGAGGATATGGTCAAGAGGAAAAGGGAGGCCGGCCGACCTTTTTTTGAAAGTGGAGCTGAGGGTGGAAGAGATGCCTAACTCCAGGCTGGAAAAAGGAATGACTAAATAAAACCTTTTGTCGAGAACCTCGTTTTCCTGGACGATTTTTTGAATATATTGGTAGTATTTGTCCAACTGGGATTTTAAGAGCGGATGTTTGACGGTTTGTTTTTGAGCGTTTAAGAGAGCGAGGTAAGAATTAATATCCTTTTTCTGGCTTTTGATCACAATTTGGACAGAATAAGTCAAAGAGTTTAACAGGGCGGCATAAGAATAAATAGTGGCGTCCTGTTCGCCCTCAGAGAGAAGGGAAAAGTTAACGGCGTTGGTTTGAAGAATCAGACAGCAGGAGCCGTCTTTTAAAATCACCAGATTGTCGCGGATATCTTCAATATCCAGATGGCTTTGGCTGCTGGCGATAGGGGCAGAGTTAATCATAGGGCTTGAATTTTTAAAGGCGGAATAATTTCGCTTTTTGCCTCAAGTTTGATTATAGCGAATTTTTGATCAGCTTGTTCGGCCTGAATTTGATAAATGCCGTCGGACAAAGGAGTGGCGATAAAAAACTGGCCGAGCTTGTTAGACCTTAAGGCGCGGACCGGGAGGCCTTGTTTATCGCGGATTTCCAGGATTACGCCGGGGAGAATTTTGCCGGCTTTATCCAGAGTAATGCCGGCAATCAAGTTGGGTTTTTCCGGAGAGTGGGGCATAACGACGCCGGAGGCAAAGGTGGGGGCTACGGTTTGGGCTTTAGGCTTGGCTGGCAGGGGCGGGGTTTTTTTGGGCGGCTTGGGTTTAACAATCTTGACAATGAGTGTTGGTTTGGGTTTGACGGCGGGCCCGCCTTCGCTAGGCTTCGGCGAGGCGGGCATTACTGCCTGTTTAGGTTCGGGCGGGGATTGGAAAAGAGTGGCATGAGGCAGGAGACAGACTTGGGGGCTGAATAATTTGCGCACACGGACACCCCTAAGATTAGATTTATAAGGGTTGGTGGGTTGAGGATGGTCGGCCTGAACGGCCAAGGCGGGCTGTTTAATGCCCAGGGCGCCGAAGAGATTAAAGATATGGTCCAAGTATTTGTGTTCAGCCTGGTCAAAGGCGGTCGCCGGAGTGGCGGGCAGAGTATTTAAATATTCTTCCAGCTGGGCAGGATCGGCGGAGATTTTATTGGTTTCCGGCGGCAGGGGCGGGGTGGGAGAAAAGATGTCTATGGCCTTAACCTGAGATTTAAAAATAAACTGAGTCGGTAAGTAGACAGCCTTAAAAAAGTTAAGAATCCATTGGTCTAAGGGCCGGTCTTCAACCGGAACAAAGGCCAAAGCAAAACCAAGGAAGCCAAAGAGGGGGCCGAGGGTCCATTTAAAAAAGAAGTTGATTTTTGAGGCAAAAATCATCCAGGCGATGACTACGCCAAAGGCCAGTTCCAGGAATTGCTTTAAGGTCATGTCCCCAACCAGGCGGAATTTGTAAGTAGTAATGGCTTGCGGGACAGGGTGCTGCTGCATAAAACCATTGTAGCGAGAGAAAATCGATAAAACAAGGAAAAGAGCCAATAAATAATTGCTATTGACAACGAATATACAATTGTGTATGTTTGTTATTAATGAAGTTTAAAGAGTTTCACCAAGCTTTATCTTTACCTGTTTTTACGACCATTCAGGCGCAAAAAATCTATTCCGGCGGGCCGGGAGCGTTGCTCATCCAGCTGTCCCGCTGGACAAAAAGAGGCGAACTGGTCAGGTTAAAGCAGGGGTTGTACCAATTCAGCGACCGCTTAGTCGACGAGTTTACTTTGGCGGGGCTTTTATATTTGCCGTCATATATCAGCCTGGAAACGGCCTTAAATAACCAAGGGATAATTCCAGACGTCAGCCTTAATGTTACCAGCGTGTCTCCGACCACAACTAAAATAATTAAGACAGCCCGGGGCAATTTTCTTTACAGTAAAATTCAACAGGCGCTCTTTTTTGGCTGGCAGACGGTTAAAGACACGAACGGTTTTCATTACCAAATTGCCTTGCCGGAAAAGGCGCTGTTAGACTGGATTTATTTAAGGAAGATTAAAGATTTTACCGATCAGCGGATTAGCTGGCCAGAGTTAAATATGCAAAAACTAAAAAAATTCAGCCAGGCCTATCCTGGTTGGGTAAAGGAGGTAGTCGATGAACAACTTAACCGCTAATTTTAACCAAGTGCTGGAGTTTGCCCGGGAATACGGCCTGCCGTTAGAAAAAAAGCGGGGAATTCTCCGGGAGTACCTGCAGGCCTTATTTTTGTCCCGGCTTTATCGTCAGTCCGCGGCCGCCAAGTTGATATTTACAGGCGGAACCAGCCTGAGGTTGTTACGCAATTTACCCCGTTTTTCCGAGGACTTGGATTTTGACAACTTAGGCTTGTCTAACCAGCAAATAAGGGACTTGGTTAACGAGGCGGCAAAAGCAATCAAGAAAGAAAATATTGATTTAGAGATAAAATCGACAATCAGAGGAAAGAAGACTTATTTTGAACTGAAATTTCCACGCCTGTTGTTTGATTTGAAAATTACCACCAATCCCAAAGAAAAATTGATGATTAAAGTCGACTATGCTGATTTTTGGAGGGGGCAAAAACCGGAAGCAGTTTTATTTAACCGCTATGGTTTTTTGGAAATGATCCCTGTTTTGCCGTTAAACCAAGCGGTGGTAGAGAAATTGACTGCTTTCGTATCAAGAAAACAAACTCAAGGCCGGGATATTTATGACGTGGTTTGGCTGTTTTCCCAGGGGGCAAAGATAGACGCAAAATTTCTAGAAAAAAATAAAATGAAAGATTTAGTTAAAAAAGCAACCACAAAATGGCAAAAAGAGGGAAACAAAAAGATTTTTAGCCGGCGGTTAGCCCCGTTTTTGTTTGACGCCGGGGAGGCCAGGAAATTGGAACTGTTCGGCGAGGTGTTAAAAAAACTATAGCCCTTTTCTTGTCTTTTC
>CAZYUF010000056.1:0-3967 GCA_964650605.1 uncultured Pseudomonadales bacterium
TCATAATTTCCTTAAGTGGAAGGTGGTAGGCCTGCCCAACTTACCACCCTCCGCTTAAACCCCGAACTGCTTCGAGTTCGGGGCAGGCTTGACAAAGTTTTTTGATAGTGATATTTATTTCTCAGGTTGACTTTTCTGTCCAAGTCACCTAACTAAAGGGCATTACTATTCGAGTATCGTGACTGCGGTAGTGATGCTCTTTTAATTTATATCATTTTACCCCCATTTGTCAAGCCTATAAGAAAATATACAGAAAAATCAAGATAACCTGTAATAAAAGTTATAAATAATTACCAGAAGAAAAATCCCCTTAATCCCCTAAAATTTAACGGCTGTGGATAAGTCTTTGGCAGTGCCCGGACTAATAATTTGGCTGTAACCCAGCTTTTTCGCTTCTTTAATTCTTTTTTCCGACCAGCTGACCTTGCGGATCTCGCCCAGTAAGCCTACCTCGCCGAAAGCCGCGGTTTTGGCACCGACCGGCTTATTTTTAAAACTGGAAACAATCGCCAGACAAACAGCTAAGTCGGCCGCCGGCTCTTTGAGGTTTAAACCGCCGGCCACATTAACATAAACATCATCAGTGGCCAGGGGCAAACGCAGGCGCTTGCTTAAAACCGCCACTAACAATTGCAGACGGCGCTGATCAATCCCGCTAGCCACCCGGCGCGGCATTGCTAACTGTGACGGCACCACCAACGCCTGAATTTCCACTAAAACCGGCCGGGTCCCTTCCATCACAATCGCCACGCAGCTGCCGGCGACATTTTTCTGCCTTTCTTCCAAAAACACATCTGACGGGTTATTAACTTCAATCAAACCGCTTCCGGACATAGTGAAAACTCCCACCTCATCTACCGGACCAAAGCGGTTCTTTTGCGAGCGCAAAATCCTAAATTCGTGGTGTTTATCGCCTTCAAGATATAAAACCGTGTCGACCAGATGCTCCAGGACTTTTGGCCCGGCAATCGCCCCCTCTTTGGTGACATGGCCGACCAAAAACACCGGCACGCCGGTTTCTTTAGCCAAATTTAATAAGCGGTATGCGCACTCGCGTATCTGGCCGACACTGCCGGCCATCCCGGTCAAATCTTCCGTCGCCATGGTTTGGATCGAATCCACAATCATTAATGATGGGTTTCCGGCCTGGCTAATCACTTCATCCACGTCCGTAGTCGGGAGAAAGGAAAGCGAAAGAACCGATCTTTCAGAGAGATCGGTTCTTTTTAACCTCATAATTCTTAATTTTATCTGCTCCGGGCTTTCCTCCCCGCAGACGTAAAGTACCGTAAGAACCGAACCTACCGTTTTTCCCCCCAATTTCATCGCTAATTGAGTAAGTAAGGTACTCTTTCCTATTCCCGGTTCGCCGGCCAAAAGCACTACGCTGCCCGGCACCAAACCGCCGCCCAGCACCCGGTCCAACTCCCCGATCCCCGTTGTTTCTCTCTCCACTTCTTTGTTTTGAATGTCTTGAAATTTGATTATTTGTGCTTGTTTAGAATTTCGTGCTTCGTGCTTCGTGCTTCTCGCCGAGACTACTGTCTCAACGAGTGTATTCCACTCCCCGCACTGCTCGCACTTCCCCGCCCACTTGGGAAACTCCGCGCCGCAGTTCTGGCAGATAAAATGAGTCACGCTCTTAGCCATTTAACCGTAGTATATCATGCCTGCCTGCAGCGGTAGGCCTGCAAGGAGACTCCTCGCAGGTTACTTGAACCGCGGCCGGGTACGGGAGATTTCCTGAAACTCGCCTTTCAAAGTCAAATAAAATGTGGCGACGTCCAAATGAGGAAATAATGCCTTAATTTTTCTCTCTGCCTCCTCCAAATCATACTTGTGCCGCGTAAAAGTCCCCTCTTGGCCGTAAGCGCCGCAGTCCTCATGATTAATCAACACCACTTTCTTAATTTGATGCAACCGGTTAGAAATCTCTATTTGTTTTAATACGCTGTAAAAATCAAAAATCCCGCCGGCTAAACCCACCCGGTCAAATAGGTATTTTTTAAATGTTTTCTTGAGCCAGTCGTCAATATATTGCTGAAACCGAAAGTCAATGCAAGCGACCACGATGGCATCGGCAATATGCGCCATTTACTCCCTCCGCACCGACTCCAGATACTCGTACAGCTCTTTTTCCACCTTTTTCCAGTCGCCCTTTTCCTCGCGGATGGCTTTGAACACCAGTTCAAAATCGATTAATAAATTGTCGTCAGTCACAATCATTTTTTGTTTGCTCATACTAGTATTATATACTATTTATATCCTACCGGTTTCTTCATTAGCGCCAAGGATAAACTCATCCGGCGGTGGGCGGCATCGACATTTTCCACAAAACAGTCAATTTTCTGGCCCGGCTTAAATTCTTTATCCGAGGGAATCTTGCTGATGTGGATCAAGCCATCAACTCCGGGCTCCAGGTTGACAAATGCCCCAAAAGCCGCCAACTTGGTAATCTTGCCGGTCACCTTGCTCCCCTCCGGATATTTATCCGCCATCTTTTTCCACGGGTCATCAGACAACTGCTTGACCGATAAATTCAGCCGGGAAGTTTTATTATCCACCCCGATGACTTTGACTTTAATCTTATCTCCGGTTTTAAAATGAGTCCCCGGATTTTCCACTTTTTCCCAGGAAATCTCGCTGATATGCACCAATCCTTCCAAAAACAGGTCTTTTTTAAGACTGGCCCGGACAAACACCCCAAACGGCATAATCCCGGACACTATCCCTTCCAGCATATCCCCGGCTTTAACGGTTTTAATCGCTTCGGCCTGGTGGGCTAAGGCGGCTTTTTCCGAAACGGCTTTTTCCGAGAAAATCAGCCGGTTTTTCTCCCGGTCAACCTCAATTACCTTGACGATAAAGCTTTTATTTTGCAACTCATTTAAGCGGCCTAAATACTCCCGGCCGAACTGGCTGGACGGCACAAACCCCCGCACCCCCCGGGCTTTAACGATAATCCCGCCTTTATTCACTTCCAAACCATGAACTTCTATCGTCTCGCCGCTCTTTAACAACTCCTCAAACAGCTCCCAGCGTTTATTCATCACTGCCTGGCGCAAAGACAGCAAAATCTGGCCCCGCTCATTTTCCGGACTGCCCACATAAGCCTGAACTTTGTCGCCGGTTTTAATATCCTGGAGCATTTCCCTAGCCGCTTCGTACTCTTTTTCAATCACCACCCCTTCGGTTTTAGCGCCGATGTCGATCAGAATCATCTTCTTGGTAACATCGGTCACCACTCCCTCTACCAATTGGCCTTTTTTCAAACCCTTTAACTCATACCCTGTCTGCTTTAACAGCTCCTCCATTGTCCGGGGTTCGCGCTTGGAAACAACTTTCTTTACCGGAACTTTAATTTTCTTTACTTTTAACTTTTTACTTTTTACTTTTGACTTTGCTTCCGGCATTTCATAAATCTCGCTTTCTTTAAGATGGAGGCAGTATAACACGGTTCCCGCGGACTCACAACCTGCACACGCCTACAAGGTTGGACCTTGCAGGCTTGAAAATCTTCCTAAAGCATCATCTTTGCCTGATAAAGCTTGCGCTGAAAAGGATCAAGGGCCAAGCCAAAAGCCTCCAAAGTAATCGCCCCCAACAAGGCGCTGTCGTTTTTTTCTCCTAAAACCGCCGGCGAAGAAATTTCTTCGCTACCGAAACCGATGATGACACTGCCGACGTCGCGGCGCACTTTTTTACCGTCGGCCAAAATAAACTCGCGCAGAAAACTCGGCTTCAATTTCAGTTTTTTCACTAATGCTGAGGGGATAACCGTATAGACCGCGCCGCTGTCCACCAAAAAATCGCCTTGGGCAAAAGCCTTGCTTTCCGGATTTTTGATTTTTAAACTGACCTTAGTCATCCCCATAGATTATAAAAAATTGTCAGTCGAGTGTCAATGCGCAGAAACAATCTTTTCTCTTATCTGCTGAAAATCACCTATGTTTAAATCAAGGTACCT
>CAZYUF010000057.1:0-3921 GCA_964650605.1 uncultured Pseudomonadales bacterium
AGAGCGTTACATTGCCAATGTAAAGGTCGCGAGTTCAAATCTCGTTTCCCGCTCCAAGGATTGATATAGCAACCTAAAAGAGCTATTGACAGAATAAGGGAATAATGGCAAACTAGAACTCTGTGGAAAAACAGTTGATTGCCAAAGCGAATTTAATGCGGGGCTATAACTTGGTGGCTTTAAACTGCGCCGGGAGCGGGCATTCAGGCGGAACTTTATCAATCATGGATGTGGCGGCGGCATTGTATTTACAGGTAGCAAAAATTGACCCGAAGAATCCGGACTGGGAAAACAGAGACAGAATTGTCTGGTCAGCCGGCCACAAGTGCCCGGCTTTGTATATCAGTTTAGCCATGAGCGGGTTTTTCCCGATTGAAGAAACAGCTTTACTAAGAAAGATCGACTCAAAATTCCAGGGCCATCCGCACTGGTTAAAATTAAAAGGCGTGGAAGTGTCCACCGGATCTTTGGGGCAGGGTTTTGGTTTGGCAGTGGGAATGGCCTTGGCGGCTAAGTTAAATAAACAAAAGCATAAAGTTTATGTGATTACCGGCGACGGCGAATGGGATGAAGGTTCGATGTGGGAGTCAGCCATGGAAGCGGCCAATTTTAAGTTGGATAACCTGATTGTTTGTATTGACAGAAACGGGCTGCAGATTGACGGTGAGACGGAAAAAGTAATGAAATTAGACAGCCTGGCAGAAAAATTAAAGAGTTTTGGGTTTCGGGTCTATAGCGCCAACGGCCATAAGATGACGGGAATATTGCAGGTATTTAAAAAAGCTAAAGCGGTTAAAGGTAAGCCAACGGCGATTATCTTTAAGACAATTAAGGGCAAAGGGGTAAGTTTTATGGAAAATGCGGCGGCTTGGCACGGCAAAGCGCCGAATGATGAAGAGCTGGCAAGAGCTTTAAAAGAATTGGGCTTAGAGAAAAAGATTGATGTTAAAGCCTTTAAGGCGAAAGCGGCCGGATACCAGAAAAAAATGGACAAGCTGATAGATAAGATGATGCCCAAGTTTAATCATAATTATTGGTGGAACAGCCAGGAAAAAATGAAAGCAATGATGGAACCGACCAGGTTCGGTTTTGGCCGGGCTTTGGCCAAAAGCGGGGCTGACGAACGGGTGGTTTGTTTGGGTTTGGATATTTCCGAGTCAGTTCAGATTTCCAAGTTTTATGACGGCTTCCCGGAAAGAAAGCAACGCTTTCTTTCAATGGGGATCGCCGAACAAAGCGCGACGGCGGCGGCCGGAGGCTTAGCCCGGGAAGGCAAGCTGCCGGTATTGTCCACTTACGGAGTATTTTGTTCGCAAAGAAATGCCGACCAGATGCGGACCTCAATTTGCTACGGCAACTTAAATGTGCTGTTTGGCGGAGCGCACGGCGGTATTTCCGTCGGGCCGGACGGGGCGACCCATCAGGCCTTGGAAGAAATTTCGGTAGTGGGAATTTTACCAAACATGACTTTAGTGGTCCCAGCAGATTCAGTGGAGACAGAAAGACTGACCGAGTATTTGCTGTTTAAGGTTAAAGGCCCCAAATATATCCGTTTTGCCAGAGAAGCGACCGCGATTGTCAGTTCGAAGAATACTCCCCTATTATTGGGCAAGGCTAATGTGATCAGGTTCAGGCGAGAAGCGGAAATTTTTATGGAGGCGTTTGAGACAATTTTGGGAGAAAAATATAAAAGCGAAAAAGAGAGAGTGACGATAGTCAGCTGCGGGCCGGAGTTGGCGGAAGCAATGAGGGCGGCCTGGATTCTCAAACAGGAATATGGTTTGGAAACCAGAGTGATTAATCTGCACACGATTAAGCCATTGGATAAAGAAACGATTATCAAAGCGGCGAAAGAAACCAAGCTGGTTGTGACTGCGGAGGAACACCAGAAAGGCGGTTTGGGTAATTTAGTGGCCGGGGTGATAATGGAAGCGAATTTAAGTAAGGCGATAAAGTTTAAGATGATCGGGATCGAGGACCGGTTCGGAGAGAGCGGCAATTCTTGGGAACTGATGAAGTGGTTCGGATTAAGCGCTGAATTTATTGCTCAAAAAGTTGTTAAGAGTTTAAAGGAGTAAGAGAAAGATGAAGCCTCCAGCCAAGATTTTTGCCAGAATCGGCACCGAGAATGCGTTCGCGATCGGACCGCAGATTATCGCTTTAGAAAAAGAAGGTTATGATATTGTCCGGGTGAATATCGGCGAACCCGGCTGTAATATCAGCAAAGCGGCCAGCCAAGCGATGATTGAGTCGGTGAAAAACCACGAAACCCATTACGCGGCTTCGGCCGGAATCGATAGTTTGCGGGAGACAGTGGCCGAATATTTGACGGCTACCAGGAAAGTAAAGTTTGCCGCGCAAGACATAGTAATGGCGCCGGGCGGCAAACCGGTAATCGGCGGGACAATGTTTATTTTGGTGAACCCTGAGGATGAAGTGATTTATCCGACGCCGGGATATCCGATTTATGAATCAATGGTGAACTTTATCGGGGCGAAACCCAGGCCGATTTTATTGAAAGAAACGAACGGTTTTAAGTTTGAAATTAATGATTTAAAAAAATTAGTGAATAAGAAAACTAAACTGTTGGTGTTGAACTCCCCTTCCAATCCGACCGGCGGAGTTTTGGAAAAAAAGGACATGGAAGAAATTGCTAAGTTGGCAAAAAAATTTGATTTTTATGTTTTGTCTGACGAGATTTATTCCCGGATTGCTTTCGGCGATAAGATGACGGAAGTGAACTATAAAGGCAATAAATTTAAAGTCACCGATAGTATTGTCAGCCAGCCGGGAATGGCCCAAAGAACGGTGCTGATGGACGGGTTTTCCAAAACTTATGCCATGACCGGTTTGCGTTTAGGTTACGCGGCCTCCAAAATTCCCGGGTTCAGCGCCAAGTTTTTGACTTTCGCGATTAATTTTTGGTCGAACCTGCCCATGCCCTGCATGAGGGCGGCGGCGGCGGCTTTAGGCAAAGACCAGAGTGAAGCCCAGGCAGAAGTTAAGCTGTACCGGCAGAAACGGGATGTAATTGTGCCAGCCTTGAATGAAATTAAAGGAATTAAATGCCATAATCCGCTGGGTTCGTTTTATCTTTTTGTGAATGTGACCAAGGCTTGCAGGAAATTAAAACTAAAAGATTCGGAAGAAATGAGAAAATATCTGCTGACTTACGATAAGAAAGGTAAACGGGGCGTGGCGGTATTGGCGCGGCAGCATTTCGGCAAAAAATTAGCAAGGGAAAAGGAAGAGTATATTAGGATTTCCATTGCCGGCAGTCTCCCCTCATTAAAAGAAGCGGTGAAAAGAATTAAAGAAGCGGTCGAATTTGACCAAAGCTAAAATAATGGCGGAGAATCCCCCGCCCATGTTGCGGGCGCCTAATACCCCATCAAGTTTTTGGGCCGATTCCATTAAATAACGCAGTTCCGGGGTATTTTCGTCCAGACCATACAGGTCCAGAGCGCTTTTGCCTGACTGGTTTAACAGTTGGCCGAATTTAACGACATTATTATTTTCCAGGGCGGCGACAGCGTCTAAGACCCGTTTGACAGATAATTTGCTTATGCTGGCAGTAATGAGTTTGGTTTTCACAGGCGGAAAAAAATCCAAAAGCACCATTTTGTCTTTTCCGGCGAAGGTGATCACTGCCTGGTCTAAAAAGCCGCAGGGGCTCATGACCAAATTGCTGTTTTCCGCTCTTTGGCAGGCGTGAGCGATTGTTTCCGGATCAATCGGCTGTTTAGCTAAAGCCATTAAGCCGTAAGCTAAACAGAGTTCTAATGCGGCTGAAGAGGACAAACCGCCGCTGGTAGAAAAATTAGTGTCGACTAAAATTTGGGCGCCGCTAAGAGGATAGTTCAGTTTTAAGAGTTCGTTAACTACTCCGCGGGCGTAATTACCCCATTTGATTTTTTTGTC
>CAZYUF010000058.1:0-3784 GCA_964650605.1 uncultured Pseudomonadales bacterium
TGTGTTAAAATTGGAGAATGAAAAAAAAGACAGAGCCAAAAAATCCCCAGGGAATCGATAAGCTGGCCAAGGCAATAGAAAAACAGACCGGGGGCAAGGTGAAGCTGGTGAAGCTGGGATTTAACCCGAAGCGGATGGTGATGTGGCTGGTGGTGATATTTTTTGTAATGCCGTTTTTCCTGTCTTTATTTTCCGGGCCTTTGCCGGCAGGCACAGTGGGCTTGAGCCAGCTGTTAAATGATATAAAAGAAAATAAAGTGGAAAAAATTGACGTAGAGGAAGAAAAACTTTTGGTTAAATATAAGGACAAGGAAGGGTTGTTTGGGTCCAGAAAAGAAGCGAATGAAAGCTTTGTGGAAGTGTTAAATAATGCCAAGATTGATCCGGCCACGGTGAATTTTGAAACTAAAGATACTTCAGCCAGCAAAGCCTGGTCAAATATTTTGGAAATTTTATTGCCGGTAGTGTTAACCGGTTTTATTTTCCTGTATCTGTTTAAGCAAGCCAGAGGATCGCAGGACGGACTGTTTAGTTTTGGGCAGTCAAGGGCCAAACTGTTTATGAAAGGCAAACAAAATGTCACTTTTAAAGATGTGGCGGGAGTGGATGAGGCGAAAAAAGAGCTGGAAGAAATCGTCGACTTTTTGAAACACCCGAAAAAATACAAGGACATGGGAGCGCGGACGCCCAAAGGGGTGATTTTAATCGGCCCTTCGGGTTGTGGAAAAACATTATTGGCAAGGGCAGTGGCCGGCGAGTCCGGAGTGACGTTTTTTTCCATGGCCGGCAGTGAGTTTATGGAGATGCTGGTCGGGGTTGGCGCATCCAGGGTAAGAGATTTATTCGATAGCGCTAAAAAGAAAGCGCCGGCAATTATTTTTATTGATGAAATTGATGCCATCGGTCGGCAGAGATCGCGGGCTTTAACCGGCGGACATGATGAAAGAGAGCAGACTTTAAATCAGATTTTGGTGGAGATGGACGGATTTTCTCCCAATGAACAAATATTGGTAATGGCGGCGACGAACCGGGGGGATTTACTGGACCCGGCCTTAATCCGGCCGGGCAGGTTTGACCGGAGAATTGTGTTAGACATGCCGGACATTGAAGGCCGGAAGAAAATTATTGCGATTCACGCTAAAAATAAGTTTTTTGATCAAACCGTAGACTGGGAAAAATTAGGTAAGAGAACAGTGGGGTTTTCCGGAGCAGACTTGGAAAACATGCTGAATGAAGCGGCGATTTTGGCAGCCAGAGAAGCCAAAACGGCGATCACGATGAAGGATTTAGAAGAAGCGGCCTTGAAAGTGAAGCTGGGGCCGGAGAAAAAATTAAAACAGACCCAGGCTGATTTAAAGATGACGGCTTATCATGAAGGCGGTCATGCTGTCGTCACTTATTATCTTAAGGCGATGGATCCGGTGCATCGGATTAGTATTGTCTCCAGAGGCGGCAGTTTAGGCCATACCTTGATCCCGCCCAAAACAGACAGATATACAGAAACACAGTCGCATTTAGAGGCGCAGATTTGTTCGTTGTTAGGCGGGAGAACGGCAGAGAAGTTAGTTTTTAACGAGTTAACCGCCGGAGCGGCCAATGATATCAGCCGGGCGACCGAGCTAGCCAGAGCCATGGTAGTGAACATGGGGATGAGCGAGCTGGGGCCGATTAACTTCGGCTCAAGAATAGACTTTTCCGATATGGGAGCGAACTGGTATGAGCCGGAGCAGTTATCGGAATCAATGAGGTCGAAAGTTGACGAACAGGTGAAAAAAATTGTGGATAAAGCCGGCAAAAAAGCCCGGGAAATATTGACGAAAAACAGAAATAAACTGGATTTGGTGGCTAAAGAATTATTAGTTAAAGAAACTTTGGAAGCGGAGGAATTTGAAAAATTAATGTCATGAACAATCCGATTGAAAAAATCCAGCACGACAAACGTTTTAAGAAATATTTGTTTTCTTTAGTGGTTTTATCGCTGTTGCTGGGGATTTTGATTGTCCCGTTCGAATATGGCTACAAAATTAACTCTTGGGAAGACGGTTTATGGTGGGCAATTACGACGGTAACCGGAGTGGGGTACGGTGATTTGGTGCCGGTAACCGGAATGGGCCGGATAATCGGGGCAGTGCTAATGACGGCCGGATTAATTTTGTTTTCTTTGCTGGTAGCGATTTTATCGTCGGTGATCAACAATCGTGAGGAAAAGTATTGGACGAAAAGAATGAGGATAGAATTGGACTCGATTAACAATAAGCTATACCGGTTGGAGAAAAAACTGGACTTTGTGATTAAAGAGAAAATCTCCCATGAATAGATTAGTTTTGATTGACGGACATGCCTTAGTTTTCCGGGCCTATTATGCGTTTCCGGCGAGTTTGACCAACAAAGAGGGAAAACAAATTAACGCGGTTTATGGGTTTAGTTCAATGCTGCTTTCCGTGATTAAAGAGCTGCATCCGGAGTATATGGCTGTGGCCTTTGATTTGGATAAACCAACTTTCCGGCATATTGAGTATGTGGGCTATAAAGCCCAACGGCCGGAGGCGGATGTGGAGTTGACCGATCAATTGGATTGGGTGAAGCAGGTGGTCAAAAGCCTGAATATTCCGATTTTTGAAGTGGAGGGGTTTGAGGCCGATGATGTAATCGGCACACTTGCGGAGCAAGCGTGCCTTAAAGGCAAAACGAAAAACGAAAAATGCAAAATTAAAGAAATTGTGATTGTGACCGGAGACCAGGATGCGATGCAATTAGTGAACGAATCGGTGAAAGTGTACGTGCCGGGCAGAGGAAAAACCCCAGCAATGATTTATGGGGAAAAAGAAGTCAAAGAAAGGTATGGGTTAGAGCCAAAACAAATTATTGATTATAAAGCGATTAGCGGGGATGCGTCGGATAATATTCCGGGAGTAAAAGGAGTGGGGCCGAAGACAACCAGAGGTTTATTACAAAAATATTTAACGGTAGAAAGAATTTATGCGACTTTAGATGAAGCGATGAAAAAAGGAGAGATATCCAAGGCAGTGGGAGAAAAACTGGCAGATGATTATGAGGAGGCGGTAAGGGGAAAACATCTGGCGACGATTGTGACGGATGTGCCGATTAGTTTGGATTTAGAAGCGTGCCGGGTGAGTGATTATGATCAGAAAAAAGCAGTTCAATTATTTGAAGAGTGGGGATTTAAATCATTAATTAAAAGAATGCCCCCCTTCGCTAAAGCTTCGGCGGGGCAAGCCTTAACAAAATTACAAATTAGTTTATTTGATAAATGAGAGTAGCTTTAGTCCATGATTATCTAAATGAGTTTGGGGGGGCGGAAAGAGTCCTTTTGGCTTTAACGGAAATTTGGCCGGAAGCGGTGATTTATACGGCCTTTTACAGGAAAAGATCGGCGGCTTATGAACGGTTTAAGGATAAAAAAATTATTACTTCTTGGGCGCAAAACGTGCCGTGGTTTTCCACCAAACTTTATTCCCCTTTAAGATTTTTAGCGCCAAAAATTTGGAGTTCATTCGATTTTTCCCAATACGATTTAGTGATTAGTTCTTCAAGTTGGTATATTACTAAAGGGTTTAACGAGATTTGTTACTGCCATACTCCGCCGCGGTGGCTTTATGGTTATCAGACTGCCAGCAATTGGCAGAAATACTGGCCGGTCAGAGTTTATGGATTAATAATCGGCCATTTGCTGCGGCATTATGATTATCATCAGGCGCAAAAAGTTAAATACTTTATTGCTAACAGCGAAGAGGTGAAGAGAAGAATTTGGAAATTTTACCGG
>CAZYUF010000059.1:0-3737 GCA_964650605.1 uncultured Pseudomonadales bacterium
TTAAAAATTACTGACAAAATGATTTTGGATGAAGTTTATAAGAAAGATAAAACAAAAAAGCCCCGCAAGATAAACTCACGGGGCAGGTAAGGACATTGTATGAAATTTAAAGTTGACAAGCAAGCCGCTGGGGGGTATAGTAAATTTACTAACACCCCCTGCGCTTTTATAGGTGCAGGGCTTTTTTATGGCTAAAAAAAGAATTTTTATTATTATTGATGGTAGTAATTTTTACCATCGGTTAGATGAACTGAAGGTGGCGAAGCAAATAAATTTTGATTTTGGCAGGTTTGTGGATAATTTAGCAAACAGAAATATTTTGGTGGATAGGAGTTATTATGTGGGGGCGGTCAGGGAAAATCCGCGCAGCCGGAAAAGTCATCGATTGATGATTGATCAGCAACGGTTAATCGGACGCTTAAAACGCTTTGGTTTCAGGGTGGAATTAGGCTACCTGCTTAAAAGCGGCGGGAAATATCATGAAAAGGGAGTGGATGTTAAAATGGCCATGGATATCTTGGTCGGAGCCTATGAAAATAAGTATGACACGGTTTATTTGATTAGTTCCGATACTGATTTACTGCCGGTGATAGATAAGGCCAGGTCGATGAAAAAGAAAGTGGTTTATGTTGGTTTTTCCCACCGGCCCAGTTATGCTTTAATCAAGCATTGCACAGAAACGACGATGTTAAGATTAGAAGATATTAAAAAATTTGTTAAGAAAAAGTCAAGATGATGAAACCGGAAAAATTTAAATTAAAACTTAATGGCAAAACCGCCGTTTTTATCGACTGGGCGAATGTGTATCACTGGAAAGATAGTCTAAAGAAAAATGTCGACCTGAAGAAACTATATCGATATTTGTTGACTTACAAGCAGATTAAAGAAATTAATTTTTATTTCGGCACCGATGTCCATCCGGCTTCAAAAGGCCAGATTAAACGAGCGCAGCAAATTGGCTGTCGGGTGACAACCAAGCCGGTGAAATATATCCGGACCCGGGCTGAGTCTGGGGAATGGGTGAGTTTAAGAAAGTGTGATTTTGATCTGGAAATCGGCTTGGATTGTTTTGAGAGATTAGATAAATTTACCGGCTTTATTATTTTTTCAGGCGACGGGGACTTTGCTACGCTTTATGAAAGATTAATCAAAATAAGAAAACAAGTGATAGTAATTTATATGTATGGCAGTTTAGGTAGGGAAGTATGGAATATAAAGCGGGGAATTTTTAAAGCGTCTATATTAAAATTAGGAGTGAATGTTTTTAAAAAAATGACCCCCAACCGTAGGTCAGGGGCGTGATTAAATATATAATAGCAAACAGCAATAAATTGTCAAGCATGAAACAAATAATTGAGCAAGCCATCAAGAAAGTTTTAAAAGAACTGAAATTGCCGGAAGTGAAATTTACTGTTGAGCATCCGGAAAACATGGCTTGGGGGGATTATTCAACCAATGTGGGGATTGTAATTAATTCCAATAAGGTCGCACCTTCGCAAAGCAAAGGAGCGACCTTTAAGATTTGCGCCAAATTAAAAGCCGAAGAAAGTATGAAAAAGCTGGCTTCAGAAATTAAAGTCGCCGGAGCTGGTTTTATTAATATATCAATCCAATCAGAGTGTCTTATCACTCTAACTAATAAACTGCTAAAGGGTAATTGGGAAAAACCGCTTAAGAGGAGTAAAATTATGGTGGAGTTTACCGACCCGAATCCGTTTAAAGAGTTTCACATCGGCCACCTCTTTTCCAATATCGTCGGTGAGTCGTTAGCCAGATTATTTATTAGCCAGGGAGCAGAAGTCAAAAGAGCTTGTTACCAAGGTGACGTGGGCATGCACGTCGCCAAGGCTGTCTGGGGAATGAAGAAAAAAAACTGGGCAACTGTGATTAAAAAACCATTGGCAGACAGAATTAAATTTATGGGCCAGGCCTATGCTTTAGGCGCCACTGCTTACGAAGATTCGTCAGCTGACGGAGAGGCGGCGAAAAAAGAGATGGAGGTATTAAACCAAAAAATTTACGAGCTGGATGAGTCAGTCAAACAGCTTTACGAAACCGGCCGGGCTTGGAGCTTGGAATATTTTGAGACGCTTTACCGGAGATTGGGCACCAAGTTTGATTATTATTTTTTCGAGCGGGAAGCGGGGGAAATCGGCCTGGAACTGGTAAAAGAGTATTTAAAGAAAGACGTTTTTGTTAAAAGCCAGGGAGCGGTGATCTTTGCCGGTTCAAAATACGGCCTACACGATCGGGTGTTTATTAATCAGCTGGGCCTGCCTACCTATGAAGCTAAAGATTTGGGTTTGGCTTTGGCTAAGTTTGAAAAATATCCTTATGATCAGTCGGTTATCGTCACCGGTAACGAGATTAACGAGTATTTTAAAGTGGTGTTGACGGCGCTTAACAAGATTAACCCGGATTTGCGGCGGAAAACGAAGCACCTCGGCCACGGCATGGTTCGTCTACCCGAAGGCAAGATGTCTTCAAGAACCGGAAAAGTTTTAACCGGCGAGTGGCTGCTGGATGAGGCGAAGCAAAAGATAAAAACCGCCTTTAAGTCTTCCGAGGCGGTTGCCGAAGCCGTAGCCGTCGGCGCGGTCAAGTACGCTTTATTGAAATCCGGTATTGGCCAGGATGTTGTTTTTGACTTTGATAAATCAATCAGTTTTGAAGGCAACTCCGGTCCGTATTTGCAGTATACGCACGCAAGAGCGAAGAGTGTCTTGGCGAAAGCAGGAAAGCCTGAAAAAGGTCGGACCTTGTTTACTGACAAGGTCCGACCTTGTCATCCGGAAGAAGAGATTTTACTACGGACGCTGTACCGGTATGAAGAGGTAGTGGCGGCGGCGGCAGAGGAGCTGGCGCCGAATCAAATTGCCGAGTTTTTGTATGATCTGGCCCAAAAATTCAATAGTTTTTACAATAAACACCGGGTGATTGGTTCAGGCAAAGCCGAACCTTTCCGTTTATGGCTGACGCAAGCAACGGCGGAGATTATAAAGCAGGGATTGGAGTTGTTGGGGATCAGTTGTCCGGAGAAGATGTAAGATTAGTATGTTACAATAACAATATGCCGCTGAAATTTCCTCCTGAACTGTTGACTACGATTCGGCGTTATCAGCCGCAAAAAGCGATTCTCTTTGGTTCACAGGCTAAAGGCAGCCAGGATGAAGCCAGTGACATTGATTTAATTTTAATCAAATCAACCTCCAAGCCATTTTTGGAAAGACTTAAAGAATTTGCTTTATTATTACCGGGAGTTCTGCCGCGAGTCGATGCTTTTATTTATACTCCCGATGAGTTCAAGCGCATGATAGAATGGGAAAATCCGTTAATTATGAAAGCTTTGGAAGAAGGGCAGGTTATTTATGAAGCATCAGCGTGAGGAAAGTCAGCGGTGGTTGAAGCAGGCGGAACACGACCTGGAAGCCGGCGGAGCGGATATTGGCCGAAAGTTTTTTTCCGATGCTTGCTATTCAGCCGAACAGGCAGCGCAAAAGGCGCTTAAGGGCTATCTTTATTTTTGCGGCAGCCGGATGGTTTGGAAACATTCAGTAAAAGAATTAGTAGAAGAATGCAGTCGATACCGGAAAGAATTTTCCGCTTTGCTTAACGCTGGCAAAACTCTGGATCAGTATTATATTCCTACCCGTTATCCTGATGCTTTAGCGCCGCCGGCGGTACCGTTTGAAAGTTATACTGAAGTTCAGGCAAAGGAAGCGATTGATTTAGCCAAA
>CAZYUF010000060.1:0-3704 GCA_964650605.1 uncultured Pseudomonadales bacterium
ATATCCAAGTTTTTTTTATCCGGCCCCTGGCCGTCAAAACCCGGAGTTTCAATAATCAACGGCAAAGTTGTAAAAGCAGGGTAATTGACAAATCTTGCCAATTCTTTCAATCCCATCTTGCCCTCGCCTAGGTTTTCATGCCTATCCAACCCGCCGCCGAGAACACCTTTAGAATCATTGATATGCAGACAAACCAAGGATTTAACTAGATCAAACTCATGCAGGGTATTTTCCCAATCTTTACCGAAGGAAATACCCGCCCCCCACCCATGACAGGTATCATAACACCAGCCTAATCGGCTATCATTAATAGTCCGCAATAACAAGCTAATTTCAGAAAATTGAGAACAAATCTTCCCCTTTTGACCGGCACTATTTTCAATTAAAAATTTTACCTCTCCTGGACTAGCCTGTAGTATAGTTTTAATACTCTCCGCCAACTGGTCCTGCACCGCCTCAAATCCCCGGCCTAAATGGCTGCCTAGATGAACAATCACTCCTTCAGCTCCGATTAACTCCGCCGCCTGCATATCAAATTTCAAGCTTTGAATTGACTTCTCTACCAGCTCCGGCTGGGGCGAGCCAAGATTAATTAAATACTTGGCATGAATAAATATTGGCCGGATATCAGAAGATTGTCCGCGAACCAACGGAGTCCCAATCCAACTTCTGGGACTGGAAGAAAAGATCTGCAAACAGTTGCCGCCCATTTTCCTAATCCTCTCCACAGCCTCATCTAATCCGCCGCTGATCGATACATGCGCTCCTATCCGGCGCATAACTCCTCCACCATTCTTTTACCTTTTTGTGCTAATTCTTCCGCCCTGCTTTGCCGGGGCGAATCGCTGAAAATCCTAATCAACGGCTCGGTACCGGAAGCCCGGATAAACAACCAACTATCTTGAAAAATCAGTTTTTCGCCCTTGCCTACCCAGCGCCGGGGCATCTTTTCAAAAGGACAGTCAAAGGCTAATTTCACCTGAAAATAGACCGGGTAACTTTGTCTGATCTGACTCAAAGGCAGATTGGCTCCCGCCATCACCTCCAGCATCTTTAAACTTGCCAGCAAGCCGTCCGCCCATAAAAAACAGTCGCTGAAAAAGTATTTTCCTGACTCTTCATAAGCAAAATCAGCTCGGTATTTTTTAACCGCCTTGATGATTTCCGGCGGCCCGACCAAACACTCAATTACCCGACCGCCCCATTTTTTTGCTTCGGCTTTAAATAAACCCGACGAGTTCACCGGAGTAACTAGAGTTTTTTTTCCTTTTGCCAGAATAACCGCGCTCAAATCCTCGGACAACACCACCCCTGTTTCATCAATAAACAGCACCCGGTCGGCATCAACATCCGTAGCAATACCCAAACCGCAATGATTTTTTACCACTTGTTTAGCTGTTTCTGTCAATGTTTCACGGCGCGGCTCGGCCGCTCGAGTCGGCCTTTGGCCTAGCCGGTCATTAATCATTATCACTTCACCTAATTGAGAAAATAGTTTTTTGCCGACGTCGATGGCACTGCCATTAACCGGATCAAATAAAATTCTTAAAGCCCGTTGTTGAATCAGCTTAGAGTTAACGCTCTTCAGAAGCGCGTCGATATATTCAGAGTGATTCATAAATTTTAGTAATTTTTTCTCCCACCGCACCATCAATCCCCCCGCCGTCTTTCAAGGTCGGAATAATCCCGATCATGTTCCAGGGTAGATGCGAACCGGTGATGGAAACACCTAAATCATCTCCTTGCTTCACCTGAAACCAAGTCAACTCCGGCGTCGCTAAAATGCCGCAGTCCAATGCTGTCAGCCCCGAATCCACTAATCCCTTAATTAACATTTGCGTTATTTCTTTCGCCCCGGGCCGCGGGTCGCAAGCCACAATTGCTTTGCCTCTGTTACCCAAATATTGACCCAGGGACAAACCCATTTTATAACTGAATTTTTCATCAATTTCCTTCCCGATCAGACCCCGGATCCCGGAAGTTCCGAACAAATTCTTTAGCAACATATTTCTACACCGCTGGAAGTACCAATCCGGTTGGCCCCGGCCTTGATCATCGCCTCAGCCTGCTCTCTGGTCTTAATGCCGCCGCTGGCTTTAACGCCGAAATCTCTACCCACTGTGCGGCGCAAAAGTTTCACATCCTCAACCGTCGCGCCGCCCGGGCCGAAACCGGTCGAGGTTTTCACAAAATCCGCCCCGCCTCTTTTCACCAGCTTGGCTGCTAAAACTTTTTCTTTGTCTGTTAAATAGCAGGTTTCAATAATAATTTTGACTGTTTTACCCTGGGCCGCCTTAACCGCCGCCTTTACTTCCTCAAGGATATTGCCGGCTTGATTAATTACTACATCCACTTCATCCGCACCGTCTTTAACTGCCTGCTTTATTTCTGCCGCTTTAACTGCCAAGGTATTGGCACCTAAAGGAAAACCAATCACGCTGGTAACGCGCACCCCTTGTTTTTTAGCCAATTTAACCCAAATTGGATTGACGCACACTGACCAAAATTTGAATTTTTTCGCTTCACGGCATAAGCTGACAAGGTCCAACCTTGTCATTGTCGGTTTCAAGTTAGTCTGGTCAATCAACAAGTTTAAGTTCATGAAGATATTGCTTAAATTCGCCGTTAATATCCGGATGTTTTAAAGCAAATTCGACCACTGTTTTCAAATAATCCATTTTATTGCCGGTGTCATAGTACTTGCCGCCTTTAATCTCCACTGCCAAAATTTGCTTTTTGTCTTTCAGCATCAGCTTTAAACCATCGTTATACCACAGCTCTTCTCCGGCTTTAAGATCGTTAAGAACCCGGTCCAGATACTTAAAAATCTCCGGGGTAAAGATAAAACCGGAAACATTGGCTAAGTCCGACGGCGCTTTTGCTTTGCCCGGTTTTTCGATAATCTTGTCAACCGCCATCACTCCCGGTTCGATCTCTTTACCGCCGGTAAAACCGTAGCGCTCATAATCCTTATCTTCCCTGGCCCGGATACTACCAAGGGCCGTACAGCCGTATTTTTCGTAAATATTAAGCAGTTGCTTAAACCGGCTCGGCTGGCTGACGATAAAATCATCGCTCCAGGTATAAATAAACGGCTCGTCGCCGATTAAATGCCGGACATTGAGAAGCGGCGTGCCGTTGCCGTAAGGCCCTTTTTGGCGCACATAAACAAAGTTCGCCAAATTCGCAATTTTCTCCACTTCCTCCAACAAGGCTTTCTTTTTTTCTCCGCCCATCTTTAAATTTTCCACCAACTCAAAGTTGGGCGCATCAAAATGATCCTCGATTGTCCGCTTGTGATAACCGGTCACCATAATAATGTCCTTAATGCCCGCGTCCACCAGCTCTTCCACCACGTACTGGATCACCGGTTTATCGACAATCGGCAGCATTTCTTTAGGGATCGCTTTTGTCTGCGGTAAAAATCTGGTGCCAAAACCGGCCGCCGGAATCACTGCCTTAGTTACTTTTCCCTTGAACATAATCAATGTCTAGTATAACATATTAAAGCATGATAAAATCAGTCTCTGAATTTTTAAAAGGTTCACTAGCCGAACTAAAACAAGTCATCTGGCCGACTAAATCAACGGTCGTCAGGCTGACAATTGTGGTAATTAGTGTTAGTCTTTTAACCGGCTTGATTATCGGGGGCTTAGATTACTTGTTTTTAAATGTCGTTGGTTTATTAGTTAAATAATATGACA
>CAZYUF010000061.1:0-3519 GCA_964650605.1 uncultured Pseudomonadales bacterium
AGCGGAGGGTGGTAAGTTGGGCAGGCCTACCACCTTCCACTTAAGGAAATTATGAGTAATAAAGAAGGCGCATTATTGGTAATAATTGCAACGGGTTCTTTATGGCTGGCTGGTTGTTCCAGCAAGCCGGATCAAGCATCTGCTACAGTTTTGCCAACGGAAACACCCACATCTTCACCCACACCGACACCAACACCAACGGAAACGCCCACACCTACGCTAACACCCATGCCCACGGAAATGCCCACATCTACACCTTTTCCTTTCGATGAAGGAAAACTAACGAATTACTTGGCCGGTTTTAATCAATTAGCTGATGAAAGAACAGGGGAATCAATTACTACCATTGAAGCTTTTAAAGCTTATTTTGAAGAGAGGGAGGCTTTGGCCGGAGAGGGTCTGCCGATAGTTAGATTTGACCGCATGTTTGCCCAACTGTTTTTACCGGTTAAGAATTTCCGTGATAGAAGCCTTAACTTTGACTGGCATAATGGCGGTCAAGGTTTAGGGTTTAGTAGTGAGGATTTGTCAGTATTGGACACGAAAGATCTTATTTCCAAAAAAGGTAAAGATGGTTATCAGCGGGCTTGGTTGTTAACGGAAGCGCGTAATGCTGACGCCGCCGTCTTAGCTCATGTTGATAATTGGTTGAAATTGAATGGTAAAGATCCGGAAGGCGATTCGGTTCAAGCCTTAAGAAAGCAAATTTTTAGGCGGATTATTTTTGGCGATTTGGGAGTAGAAGCAGGGGATGACGGAGATGATAATTGGAAAACAGTCAATGACCGTTTTGACATTGCCTGTTCGACTTACACCGAGACCGCCGATAAAAGAAGTAAGCAACCGGAAGCCAGCCGCTGGTTATCTTTTGATCCGGCCGAGGAAGATTTAAAAACTGGAATTGATAATAATCTAGAAAGAGAAGAAGCGACTTATTTAGATTCAGATGATTATGTTTTGGTAGTGTCAATAGTTTCTCCTGACGGTAAGATTTTAAGAGTGGAAGTTTATACTTTATCGAACACTCCGGATCTGCTTAATGATGACCAAAATCAGGATAGGGCTGCCGATGTTTCTGCCGCCGGCTACCGCTGGCTGCCTTGCGGTGTTGGCGCGCCTGCGCCGACATCTACGCCTGGTAAGACGGAACAGCCGCCGGAAAAAACTCCACAGATACCTACATCCACACCTACTCCTACTCACACGGAGACAATTCCCACACCCACATTTGTTCCTACTAACACAGACATAATTCCGACTGCCACTGCCGGCCCGCCGCCGACACTGGAGCCAACGGCGACGAATATTCCTTAAAATATGAAAAATATGAGAATAAAAAATTTACCAGCTAAAATTTTATACGGATTTTTTATTGTCTTTTTTGTTTTTCTTGCCCGGAAGATTATTAATTTTAAGATTAATGCGGCGGATACCAATCTTTCCGGAGGCGATATTCTGGCGGGGAAAAACCTTACTCTTGGCGATGCTGATTATGTTGATCCTGTCAATGGTGCGGACGGTCAGACTTTAAGAGTGAGGGTTAGGGTGGCAAATCAGGGAACGGTGGATGCCGAAAACGTCACGGTAAAATTTAATTTAGCCAATGGCGCAGCGCCGGCAGTCGAACTTAACGCGGATAATGCCGATTCCCAAGGTGATATTGTTAATATTAATCCCGGTGGCAGCAGTCTTAATTTCCTTACCGGTTCAGGGAAAAAATACGGTCCGGCTTGCCCCTCCGGCTGCGGCGTGGGTGACGAGGTGGTCAGCAGCGGAGTCAGTCTGGGAAATGTTTCTCCCGGCGAAGCGCAGAGTTATCAGGTGAGTATTGAGTTTCAGGTTGTCGGCACTCCTGGCGGAGGCGGTTCAGCTTGGCAAACCGGTAATATCTTTGACGGCGGTAATCGAACTGACAGAATTACCAATTGGGAAGATCCGATTCCCGCTGATCCGGGTGAGGTGATAGAGTTTAGAGTTTTAGTCCAAAATGCCGGTCAAGCAAATATTGATAACACCAGCGTCCGGGCGTCTTTTCCCGACTCCGATGCAACTAATATTACGGCGACGGCTTTGCTGTCCGGTGCCGGCGCCGAGGATGTTTCGGATACGGTGACAGTTAATGTTTCCGGTACCACCGGTCAGAGATTGGTCTATATTCCCGGGCACACACTCAAATGGGGGCCGGGGTGTGCTTCGGGTTGCGCTCTTCCCGACGGGATCACGGTTCATGGATTGAGTTTGGGGACGGTAGTGCCGGGAGCGGAAAACAGTTATCAGGTTACTTTTAAAGCCTATGTTAGCAACCAAGTACCGTCACCGTCACCAAGCCCGTCAGTTTCCCCAAGCCCGAGTCCCAGTCCATCGCCGAGCCCAAGCCCGTCGCCTTCACCTGAGCCAAACAAGGCCGGCTTTATCATCAGGAAGTTTAAAGACAGCGATAAAGACGGCAATTGGGATAATAATGAGACCAGCACCGGCATAAAATGGCAGTTTCAATACCGCATTAACGCTGATCCCTGGCAGGATTATTATACTGACAGCCAGTCCGGCTGGGGCGGAGTGGTCAGCATCAGCTTGGGCACCAAGGTTGAGGTGAAAGAAATTAGCGTTAACGGCTGGGTGAATACTACCAGCGTGAACCAAATAAAGATTTTAGATGAAGCCAAGACTTATTACTTTGATTTTGGCAACTTTACCACACCGGGCGTAGTCGAGGTGTCCCCGCCGCCGCAAGTGCCGGCCGCCGGCCAGACAAATCACTGGTGGCTTTGGCTAGTCTCGGCCGGCCTCGGTATTGGTTTGCAGCTCGCGGCGCTTTTAATATAATTTTTATAATCGTTATAACCATTATATTAAAACCTTTACTATGGCAGTCATAATTTATTCACGAAAGCGTCATTTGGCCAAAAAGCGCCTCGCTCATGCCGGCCGAGGGATATTATTGGGTTCGGTTTTGGTGTTAGCGACGACGCTGTTATTGCCGTTTTCCTTAGGGAAAAAGCCAACTTACCCACAGATTACTTTTAATGATTTGTTAAGATTAAATGCGGCGGATGTGCTGAAAGTGACGCCGTTGAGTTATTTTAGCCTGGAAATTCCTAAAATTGAAGCTAAAGCCCAAGTAATCGCCAATGTTAACAGCGCGGACAAAAAAGAGTATCAATCAGCTTTGAAACAAGGCGTGGTCCATGCGGCCGGAACTTATCTGCCGGGCATGGGCGGAAGCGTGACTTTGTTTGCCCATTCAACCGATATTGAGGCCAATGTCAGTTTATATAATGCCTTGTTTTACCGTTTGGATGAGTTGGTGCCGGGCGATGAAGTGATTGTTTGGTTTTTGGGGGAGAAAAAAGTCTACCGGGTAACGGGAAGCAAAATACTGCCGCCGAGCAATGCGGAGGTTTTTAAAGCCGAAAAGAACGGAGAAAAACTGTATTTGGTAACTTGTACGCCCCGGGGAACAACGAAAAACCGTCTGATAGTCGAGGCAGTTCAGTGACAAGGTTGGACCTTGTCACT
>CAZYUF010000062.1:0-3420 GCA_964650605.1 uncultured Pseudomonadales bacterium
GGCACGATGTTGAAGTGGTTAAGAAGATCCTGGGCAATAGAGAACCATAGAGGCGCGGCGGTTTCGGAGGCCCACTGGGAAGTTTGCGGCTCTTTTAAGGTCACCAGCATGGCAAACTTGGGTTTATCCGCCGGAGCAAAACCAATAAACGAGGCATTGGTTTTCTTTTCCGCATACTTACCCCCTACCGCTACCTGGGCAGTGCCGGTTTTACCGGCAATCTGATAACCTTTGACGCTGGCCCATTTGGCTTCGCCGGACTTGGCGGCCGTCACCATCATACCAGTGACGATTTTAGCTGTTTCCGGAGAGATCACAGTTTGCTTAATTTTAGTGGAAATGCCTCTTTCTTTGCCGTCGCCGATGACTTTATTGACCACTCTGGGAGTGACTAATTGACCGCCGTTGGCAATTGCCGAAACAGCCTGCAATAACTGCATACCGGTGATGACAAAACCCTGGCCAAAACTGGCGGTAGCCAGATCAACATAAGTCCATTGCTTGTCCGGCTTGGCCTCGGGGACGCTCTCATCCTGAAGATCAATACCGGTCTTTTCGGTAAAACCAAAGCGGTGAAAGTAATCCAAGAACTTATCTAAGCCTAACTTTTGACCAACAAAAACCATACCCACATTGTCTGAGTGAACCAAGATATCAATCACGGTGGAGTTGGGCCGATACTGGTTATCCCAAGTATTAATCGTATATTTATCAATTTTGATTGGCCCAGCGCAAATATCACAAATTGTCTCCGGCTTGATCGCCTTTTCTTCCAAGGCCGCGGCCATGACAAAAACTTTAAAAACCGAGCCTGGCTCAAAAGCATCGGCAATAACGGGATTGAGATACAGCTGAGGGCCATAACGGGTGAATTCACCCGGATCATAGCCGGGGCGGGAAGCCATAGCTAAAATCGCTCCGGAATAGGGATCCATCACTGTCACCGAGCCGGCTTTAGCACCATATTTTTCTAAAGCTGAATTCAGTTTTTTTTCCACTAAAAACTGCAGGCTTTTATCAAGATAAAGCTGAAGCTGGCGGCCATCCCTTTGGTCCTGTTTTTGAAATTGGCCGGATAAAATCGGCTGATTAAAGGCATCTTTTTCCTGTTTAATAATCCCCGGCCTGCCGGCTAACTCGGTTTGATAATACCCTTCCAGCCCATAAAGGCCAATATCTTTACCCTGCTCATTGGAGCCGACAAAACCCAGCAAATGACTAGACATCGAGGCTTCGGGATAAAGCCGGACCTGTTCTTCTTCAAAAAAAAGATTATCAATATTGAGGGCTTCCAGCTGCCAACGCTCCGGCTGAGTTAACTTTCGGGCTAAAGGAATCCAGATCAAGCGCTGATCATTCAACCTGGTTTCCAGAATCGCTTGCGTCTCTTTAATCAACTGGGTTTTTTCTTTGGCGGTTAGCTGGGCTGAAGGAGTGGCGGAAACAGTCAGCTGATTAAAGATAATCGGGGCTAGTTTGGCGGCTAAGTCAGTGGGCAAAGGCTGGTCTTTACGGGCTAAATAACTAAAATAGGCTGGTTGATTAGCTACCAGAATACTGTTGTCAGCGGTGAAGATCTCCCCTCTTTTGGCCGGGAGTTCAATGGTGGTTTGCTGTTGCGTTTGGGCTAAAACCGCTAATTGATCACCGGCTAAAATCTGCCAATAAAACAGCCTGCCAATCAAAATAATCCCCAGAATTCCGAAAAAAATGGTAATTAAATTCAGCCGCCGGTTAGAGTTCATGGCAGCTTTTGGGCCACGGTGGTAGAAGAATTAAGATATTTAATGGTTGGCTTATCGGTAAAACCCTGGCTCAAGGCTTGTTGACTGAGCTCGTTTAAGCCGCCGGTTTTGACAGCCAATTGACTTTTAAGTTGTAAATTTTGCTGTTTAGTTAAATCTGTTTCCTGTTTAATGGCTTCGAGGTCCCGGCCTAAGGTGGCGGTTTGATTGGAAACGATAATTTTACCAAGACTAAGAAGTAAAACCACGGCTAAGGAAACCGTAAAACAGAGACGGCATTTTTTACTCAAAGTCTGGTTTAATTTTTTGACTTGTAATTTAGTCATATTTTTTCTACTACTCTTAATTTGGCGCTTCTTGACCGGGGATTAGCGGTAATTTCTTCATTACTAGCCATAATTGGTTTTTTGGTTAAATTAATTAATTTTTTTTCATTTTTAATAAAGTTTTTGACAATTCTGTCTTCCAAAGAATGGAAGCTGATTACTGCCAGGCGGCCGCCTGGTTTTAATAAAGCCACTGCCTGAGGCAAAACGGCTTTCAAGTTGTTAAGTTCGTCATTGACGGCAATTCTTAAGGCTTGGAAAACCTTAGTGGCCGGATGGATCCTGCCTCTGAACTTAACTGCTTTCATCACTATTTCGGCTAACTGCTTGGTAGTGGTAATTGGTTTGATTAAACGGGTGCGAACAATAAGGTCAGCAATTGATAAAGAATGCTGTTCTTCACCCAGTTTGGTAAAAAGTTCATCGAGTTCTCCTTTATTCAGGCCGCTCAATAAATCAGCGGCGGTAACTTGATAATCAGGACTGGCCCGCATGTCTAAAGGGGCATCTAAGTTAAAGGAAAAGCCCCGGTTAGGATCAGCTAACTGTTCGCTGGATAAGCCCAAATCAAGTAAAATCCCGGCAACAGCGGTTAAACCGAATTCTTGAGCTACTGATGACAACTGACTAAAGTTTTCCAGCTTGGCTTTAAAAAAAGCGTTTGGGTAGGCCTTGAAAATACGCTCTTTTGATCGCTTTAAGGCTTCAGGATCGATATCCAGGCCGTAAACAAGGCCGCCGCGCTTGATGATTTCCAAAGCATGGCCGGCACTGCCTAAAGTACAGTCCAGATAAGCCTGTTGAGGTTTAACCTGCAAAAATTTAAGAGTAGATTGTAAAAGAACGGGTTTATGCAGACAATTTTTCCCCTAATTGGCTGATATTGGCTTTGAGAAATTTTTGGTACTCCCGCCATTTAATCTCGGCCCATAACTCAATCCGGTTGCCGACGCCGACAAAAACGACATCCGCAGCAATCGCCGCATAGTCACGTAAGGCTCTGGGGATTAAGAAGCGGCCCAATTTATCCAGATCAATTTCAAAGGCTCCGCCCAGTAAAAAACGGTCGGTCGCCCGGGCCGGGCCTAAGGTCAAACCCCGGTTAGTGACCTGGCCAACCACTGCCTGCCAATCCTTAAGCGCCACAATCATCAAGGAATTCTCATACCCGGCAGTCAAGATTGCTTTTATTCCTAACAGGCGTTTGAACTTGGCCGGCATTGCCGTTCTTCCCTTGGAATCAACTTTTGTTTGATATTGACCAATAAACATACTTCTACCACTTTCTTCCACTTTGATCTATTTTTATCCATTTTCACGAGCATGTCAACCCCAAGTTTTCACGAAGA
>CAZYUF010000063.1:0-3272 GCA_964650605.1 uncultured Pseudomonadales bacterium
TATAATCCATGTTTGTACAACTTCAGATTGCCCGGTGAGGCTAATTTTTGTATATGAACCAGCAAGATGTGTATGTGACCGGTGAAGGTTTGAAAGAGCTGAAGGAAGAGCTCAGGGTTTTGGCGGAGCAAAAGCGGCCGGCGCTGATTGAGAGAGTAGCGACCGCCAGAGCTCATGGGGATTTAACCGAGAACAGCGAGTATACGGCCGCCAGAGAAGATTTGGCTTTTGTGGAAGGCAGAATTGAAGAAATTGAGGTTTTGATTGCCAAGGCGAAACTGATTAAAAATAATCATGCGGCTAATAATAAAGTTGTCCTGGGCTGTAAGGTAACGGTGAAGGTTAACGGTAAAGAACAAACTTTTGAAGTGGTCGGCGAATGGGAAGCTGATCCTTTAGAACAAAAAATTTCCCACACTTCCCCGCTGGGCCAAGCCTTATTGGGCAAAGGCAAAGGCGAAAAGGTGGAGATTGAGGCTCCGGCCGGGAAAGTAACCTATCACATTCTCAAAATCCACTAAGATAAAAAAAGAAAACAATTAATCCCGGCCAAAAAGCCGGGTTTTTTTGATATACTTTATCAATAGGAGGCAATATGGGTACACCAATAAATCAATTAATTAAGAATAGAAAAGAAAAATTAACAGCAATTATTAAACTAGGATTTAATCCCAGCCCGCCTTTTTATAAAAAAGAACAACAGATTAAAAATGTAAAAAAAATCGGCCTAAAAGCTAATATTGCCGGGAGAATTATTGCTTATCGAAGACACGGCAAACTATGTTTCTTTGATCTAAAAGATGAAACCGGGAAAGTCCAAGTTTTAGCTACCGCTAACGCTTTAAGCGAGAAAACTTATCAAATGATCAAACTTTTAGATGTGGGTGATTTTATCGGGGTCCAGGGTGAAATGTTTAAAACTCATGCCGGAGAAATAACCGTTAAGGCGAAAACAATAACTTTTTTACAAAAAGGGCTGCACCCTTTACCGGATGCTTGGTACGGGCTAAAAGATACGGAAGAGAGATTTAGGAAAAGATATATTGATTTAATCCTTAATCCCGAAGTAAAAGAGGTAATGGATAAGCGTTGGAAGATTGAAAAAGCCATCAGGGAGTTTCTCTGGAAAGAAAATTATCAGGAAGTGGAAACGCCAGTACTGCAAAGTCTTTATGGCGGCACCAATGCCCGACCATTTACCACTCATATTAATGCCTTGGATATCGATATGTATTTGCGAGTGGCCCCGGAATTATATCTAAAAAGATTAATTGTGGGCGGTTATGAAAGAGTTTTCGAAATTGCCAGAAATTTTAGAAACGAAGGCATGGATTTATCCCATCAACCGGAATTTACGATGATGGAATTTTATGAAGCTTACGCTGATTATCAGCGAATGATGGATTTAACTGAAACTTTAATTCAATATGTGGCTAAACAAACCAATGATAGTTTTGAAATTAAAGTAGGTGAAAATAAAATTGACTTATCCGGAAAATGGGAAAGAATTACCATTGATCAGGCTTTAAAAAAATACTTAAAAATTGATTGGGAAATAATTACTAATAAAGAAATTAAGGAAATTATCAAGAAAAATAAACTTAAAGTTCCCGGAGTTTATACAAAAAATAAAGCTTTGTTTACAATATTTGACCATTTGGTAACAGATAAATTAATTCAACCCACTTGGGTAATTGATTATCCGATGGATGTCAGCCCTCTTTCTAAAGCCCACCGTTCAAGGCCCGGGAGAACAGAAAGATTTGAAGGTTATATCGGCGGCAAGGAAATTTGCGACGGCTGGTCGGAAATTGTCAGTCCGGCGGAACAACGGGAACGCTTTGAAAACGAACAGAAAAATTTGCAGGCCGGCGACGAAGAGGCCCAACCGCTAGACGAAGAGTTTTTAGAAGCCTTAAGTTATGGCTGTCCTCCTCTGGGCGGTATCGGAATCGGCATTGACCGCCTGGTAATGTTTATAACCAATACCTGGAGCATTAAAGAAGTAATCCCTTTTCCTTTAATGAGACCGAAGGAAAAATAAACTATGATCAAACGCGATGAGTTAATTAAGTTTGTTGAGCAGACGATCGGCGAAGAGCTAATGCAAAAGGCGTTAGTTAAAGACGAGATTGCCAACGGGGTGCAGTGGTTAGGCCAGGAAAATATCAGCAAGGTGGCTTTGGGAGTCAGCGCTAATGAAGAATTTTTAAAGGCGGCAGTGAAAGCAGGAACCAATTTTTGCATTTTCCACCACGGCCTGGATACCCGGGTGTGGAAATCGCGTTATCCGCTTTTTTCCCAAAAAAGACTAAAAATAATTGTGGAAAATAAACTTACCGTCATGGGGCTGCATTACGCTTTGGACAGCCACCCGGAAATCGGCAACAATGCCGTGATTATTAAATTATTAGGGGCCAAAATTAAAGAACCGTTGTTTGACGAATGGGGCTATACGGCTCAATTTGACCAAGCGCAAGATGTTAAAGAGTTATTAAAAAAATGCGAGCAATTATTAAAACGCAAGCTTTTTACGGTTTTAGCCGGACCAGAGAAAATAACGACAATCGGCGTAGTTTCCGGCAGAGGCACGCCGGACATGGCAGAATTGGCAGAAATGGAAGCCAAGGGGGTGGAATTGTATATCTCCGGCGAAACCAGCGAATGGATTGTCCATCAAATGAAAGAGTCGGAAATTAATTATTTCTGCGGCGGACATTATGCGACGGAAGTGTTCGGAGTCCAGAAGCTGGGCAAAAAAATTAAAGAAAAATTTATTAATAACTTGGAGGTGGAATTTATTGATATTCCCAATGAAATATGATGACAAGAGAAGAAGCTTTAAAATACGTGCAGAGCCGGACCAAAAATGTCAATTTGGTCAAGCATATGCTGGCAGTCGAAGCGGAAATGCGGGGCTTAGCCAAACATTTCTCCGCCAAAGGCGGACAGGGGGAAGACGAAGAATTATGGGGTTTAGCCGGCTTAGTTCATGATGCTGATTATGAAGAAATGAAAGAAAAACATCCCTCTGAAGAATTTTTTAAACAGCTGGAAGAGTTAAAATTCGACCCAAAAATTATTCAGGCAGTGAAAGCCCACGGCTGGAAATTCCAGCCGGGATTAGCGGAACCGCAAACAAAGATGGAGTGGTCTTTATATTGCTGTGACGAACTCTCCGGCTTAATTATTGCCTGCGCCCTAGTGCGGCCGGAGAAAAAACTGGCGGCCGTTACGGTCGAGTCGGTTTTGAAAAAATGGAAAGAAAAAAG
>CAZYUF010000064.1:0-2978 GCA_964650605.1 uncultured Pseudomonadales bacterium
CATTAAAAACTGCCCTCAACAATATGTTTGTCCGGGGCCGCGTTGCCGTCCTCCGGCTCCAAGGTCACCACCACTCCCCTAAACTCGCTTTTATCTTCTTTCGTTTGATAATACAGCTTGCCTTGTCCTTCTGCCGCCGCCATTCTGCCGATCGAGAAAAAACCTTTATCGCTCACCAGCCAACCCTCATAATAAAAACCTTTTTCCCCTGCCGGTAAATTGCTCACTTCGACTTTCAGCACAAAATTAGTTCCGTCAAAATGTCTCCAGCCGGTCCCGACTGCTTGATTGCCGCTCACGTCTTTCAACATCGTCATCTCCGCCCCTTCCTGCGCAAAAGTTTTTTCAATCGCTTGTTTTTCCGCCTCAGTCATCGGCGCCACTAAATTAGCCTCGCTCTTTATCATTTTGGTTGACTCTAAAGTTATCTCCGGACTGATTTTCTCTTCCGGCTTCTTGGTTTTCTTTATTAACCCTATACCGCCGATTATCAACAAAACCACGATCACCCCGATTAAGGCTTTTTTATTCTTCATATTTTTTCCCTCCCCCTTTAATTTAATTAATTAAATCTGTCTATAATTTATTATAATTACCCTATGAAAGCAAATCCTAAAAAAATCTTAATCTTAATTTCTCAGGTTGGCGGCGGCCATCTTTCGATCTCGCAGGCCGTTCAACAGATTATCACAGCTCACGCTCCTTGCCACCAGATTAAAATTTTTAACAATACTCCCGTCATCGGTTCTCTCATTCAACGGATTATTGGCAACTACTTTGCTAAATTTTACACTAAAAATTATCAAGCCTTAGATAATGAATCGTCTGCCAAATTAGTTCATCAGTTAATCACTCCTTTAATCTTTCCCAAGCTTTCCCAAGTCATTGTCAACTTTAAACCCGACCTCATTATTGCCACTAATTCTTTTTCTACTGAAGAAGTGAACATTACCTTAAAAATCTTAAATAAGCGCATCCCCCATGTCATTATTTTAGCTGACCCTTTTTCCATTCATCATGGTTGGACCTCCTATAAACAAGCCGACCTTTATCTAGTCCACGATTCTAACGCCCGCTCTGTTTTCATCAATCGCAGAATTAATCCTAAAAAAATCAAAGTTACCGGCCTGCCTCTACGGCAGGAAATCTATCAGTCTCCGCTTTCTCTGCCGAAGGTCCGGCGCCAACTGCATCTTGACCGCAACAAACTGACCATCTTTATCGGCGGCAGCGGTGAAGGCTTAGGCAACATTTACTCCCTGGTGGCCAAACTTTTAAAAACCAATCTGGTCATTCAATCCTGCCAGCTCATTGTTGCCTGCGGCAAAAATAAACTGCTTTTAGACAGATTTAAAAGACTGCAAAAAAAATATCCTCAGGCTGTTTTTCCGTTTGGCTATACCAACCAAATCCCCCAACTAATCTCTGCCAGCAATTTCGTCATTGGCAAACCCGGACCCAATATTCTTCTGGAGACTTTCACGTTGGGAAGATCTTTTATTGCCACCGGCCAGCCTCTTGGCCAGGAAGAAAACAACTATCAATATATTGTCAAACATCATCTCGGCCAAGTTGCTTTCACAATTCCTGATACTTTCAACCTGATTCTTAAAATTATTAAATCCCCTCAGCTTTTAAATCAATACTCTCCCTATCTTAAACGCTGGCAAAAATCCCATCAGTCCAGTCCCCAAAAAATCTGGCAGGCCCTAAAACCCTTTCTCTAATAAAGTCCCTCCGACGTAATATCGAAGGGACTAGTTTTAGTTTAAAAAAGTTTTTAAGCTTTCTTTAAAACCGGCATTCCGGTTCTTTGAGTTTCCATCACTTTATAGCCAGAGGGAACTTGATCTAAAGAACCGCTGCGAACATCGCGGGCAAAGAAATAAATTCTCTGTTTTTTGCCGCCGCGAAGATTAACATCTTTAAAGTGCAAATAATAACTAACTCCTTTAGAGTTTTTAAATGTAAAAGCCATTTGTGCCTCACCCCCCTTCAAGATAAGCCTAGACTAGTTCCTAGCTAATTGTCAAGAGGAACACCTCAAGAATATTATGGGCCTGCCTCGACGTCAAGGCGGGCCTATTCTTTCGGCCACACCTTTTCATTAGTTTGAGCATCATAAACTTCCACCGCATTGGTCGGACAGCTTTGCGCGCCCAATAGAATATTTTCCGGCGTATCACCATCTTCACTTATCAATACCGCAATGTTTTCCTCATCCAGTTTAAAAGTTTTGGGCGCAATCCCCACGCAGGAAGCCGCGCCAATACACTTATCTCTGATAATTTTGATCTTATATTTTGCCATTAACCATTCACCTCCAATCAAAACTTTTCAAAATGCACTTGTTCTTTTAGCACGCCCATTTCGATCATTAATTTATTGCCGTCGACTACCATCTCCTTGCTGCCGCATAGATATACTCCCCAATCTGCGTCTAATTTTAACTCATTCTTTAAACAGTCAGTCACATAACCATTGCATAAAGGCCAATGATTCGGCGGCTTCGATAAAGTTAAATGAAAATTAAAATTCTTGAAAAACTCATGCATCTGCCTAAACTCCTCTTCCCAAAACATATCCTCCACAAATCTTAATCCCCAATAAAGCCATATCGGCCGAGCATCCTGCTTATCTTTTAGTAAATCCAAAATCATGCTTCTTAACGGCGCAATTCCTGTCCCGGTAGCCACGAAGAGCAATTTTTGTTCTCCGGGCTTCATCACAAACACTCCCAAAGGGGCTAAAAAACTCACCTCACTGCCTGGTCTTAAACTTTTCAGATACTTTGACCCTTTCCCATCCGGCGTTATATCCACACATAACTCCACGGCGTGCTTCATGCTGGGCGCCGACGCAATCGAATAAGCCCGCCTCACTTGCCCGCCCACATCCATCGAGATATACTGGCCGGCCTGAAACTCCAACTCATGCGGTTCTTTTAACTCAATATGTAGATACTGAAATCGCTCATT
>CAZYUF010000065.1:0-2863 GCA_964650605.1 uncultured Pseudomonadales bacterium
ATGAAACAAGTTTTAGTCACCGGCAGTAACGGCTTTATCGGCAGAAAGTTAACTGAAAAATTAAGGCAAAAAAATATTGAGGTGAGCGAATTTTCCCGGAAAAACAACCGGGACGTGACCAAAAAAGAAGATCTGGCCGCCTTGCCAAAAACAGATACTGTCTTTCATCTGGCGGCGGTGTCCGGCTATAAAGACTGCGATGAAAATACCAATCCGGCTTATGAAGTGAATGTGAACGGGACAGTGAATGTTTTGGAGTATTGCCGCCGGGTAGGGGCCAAACTGATCTTTCCCAGCACTTATGTTTATGATCAACCGTATGAAGAAGTTAAAACTGAAACCTCGGCGTGTAAACCAACCACTCATTATTCCTTCACTAAGTTCTTAGGCGAGGAATTATGCTGTTTTTACACGCGGGTATTAAAGGTGAACAGTTTGATTTTAAGAACCGGCAATGTCTATGGCTTTGGCCAGGAAGACAAGTATTTAGTGCCGCTGATTTTTAACCATATTTTAAACAACCAGGCACTAACTTTAACTAAACCGGAAATTGAAAGAAGTTTTATTTATATTGACGACCTGGTGGAAGCGTATATCCGGCTGGCTGAAGCCCAGACTGAGCCAGGGGAAGTATTTAATGTCGGGCCGGAGAAGCCAACCACCCTGCAAGAATTAATCGAGACAATCGGCCGGGTGAGCGCTAAAACTCCTCTAGTAAGTTATGAAGGCAAGGAGCGGCCCAAGGAAGTGAGTTTAAACCGGGTGGATATCAGCAAGATGAAAAATAAACTTAACTGGCAGCCGGAAATAAGCTTAGAAGCAGGCCTAAAGCTTTATCTTGAAGCTGGCAATCATTTGTAAAATCGTTTCTAAGTGAGGTTTGATTAAACCGGATTCAGTTTGGTCAGTACTAAGCCGGTAAATATAGTCGCCATGGCTAATAAAAACGCTTAAGAGGTCGGCGTCAGGGCCTAAGTTGTCAATAAATACGGCCGGAGAGCCGGCAATAGTTAGTTTCCGGCCCGGATAGTTATCTAAGTTTTGATTATTGCGTTTATCCACGGCGACGCTAAAACTGACATGGGGCTTAGTAAGCGGGTCTGTCTTGGTTAAGTTAACAAAAACGACTTGGTTAGGAGTATTGGGGTCAATGGCTAGCTGAGTCCAGTCATAACGGTATTTAAGCTGATAGCCAAAGGCCGGATTAAAATATTCAGGCCAGCCAATATATCCGGCTTCCGGGCTGGTTGCTGAGGCCTCAGGGGCAGTGATCGGTATCGGCGCCGGCTGCTGAGCACAGCCGCTTAAGGAAATTAAACTAAAAAAAATGATGGCGGTCCAGAAAAATTTTCGGTAGACAATTTTTTTTATCTTAACCGGAACTAAAAAAGACAAGAGCGGTTTAATTAGTTTCCAGGCTTCGGTTAAAGGATAGCCATAGCTGGTTAGGGCTAAAAACCGGGATTTAAGGGCCAGCCATTCCTGTTTTTTTAAGTTTTTAATCGAGATTGCCTGGCTGGAATTAACCCGGTATTTTAATAACGGATCAGCTAGGTTGGCAGTGGGAAAGCGGCTAGTAATTCTTAAAGCCAGCTCATAATCCTGGCTAAAGGGAAAATTTTCATTGTACTCCCCGACCTCGTCAATAAGAGAGCGTCGAAACATCCAGGTCGGGTGGATAAACGGGCAGTATTTAAGAATGAGGGCGCGAAGATGCTGATGATCGCTGGGGTGGCGTTTAAGGCCGATCTGCTTGCCGGAGTCATCAATTAAATAAACAGCAGTGCCCAGCAGCATAATTTGCAAGTGGGTGGCCAGAAATTGGAGCTGTTTTTGGAAACGGGTAGGTAAAGCAATGTCATCAGCATCCATGCGGCTAATATATTTGGTTTTGACAAGCCTTAAGGCTTTGTTTAAAGATTTGGTTAAACCTAAATGATGGTGATTGGCGACTAATTTAATCCGCTGATCCTGCAGGGCGGCTGTTTGGAGGATTTCCAGGGAACGGTCTGACGAGGCATCATCGACAATGATAAAGATAAAGTCTGAAAAGGTTTGGCTTAAAATGCTGTCCACTGCCGCCAGAACCGAAGACTGCTGATTGTAAACCGGCATTATCACAGTTAAGATTGGTTTCACCTTAAGTTGATTATACTATCAGCGCCCTTAAATTATTTAAACAAGCCGCTAAACCATTGGCCGATTCTCTGCCAGAAAGTTAACGGCTTGGGAGTTTCCACCGGAGCCGGCTGGCTTGTTGGAACAGTACCGCCTTTTGGCTGAACTTGAGTCTTGGGAGTGACTTGGGTTTTCGGGGTAACCGTTGTTTTAGGAGCAGGAGTAACAGTTGTTTTGGGAGTTTGAGTTAAAGCAACTGGGCCGCCGCCGATTCCGCCGGGAGCGACAGCTGACCATTCCTGAGACCAGGGACCGGGCATACAGCCATTAACAGCGCGGACAACAAAGTAATAGCGGGTAGCGGGATTTAAATATCTAACAGTAAAACTGTTAATATTGCCAACATCCGGCAAGCCGTAAATATAATTGCCGGGCTGAACGCCGTAAGCAATGGTATATTTGTCAGCATTTTCCTTTAGTTTTAACCAGTTAAGAATTACTTCGCCTTTAACCGTAGTTTTCGGCAAAGAAGGATGATTGGGTTCATAGAGAACTACTTTTAAAGGGGTGGAATTTTCACAGACAAATTTATGAAACTGGCCGGCAGTATCACCGTAACCAAAAAGAAGCTTGCTATTTCCAGGAACTAAACCGATACAAACAACTACTAAAACTATCAAGAAAGCTTTAATAAAAAATTTAGGCAGGGCCATAGACTTCCTTTTCGATTATTTATAGACTATAT
>CAZYUF010000066.1:0-2841 GCA_964650605.1 uncultured Pseudomonadales bacterium
TTGATAGATCTGGACATTTTTTTCGTGGGGATAGAGATAGTCAATGGGGGTAATGACTTTTTTATAAAAAGCCGGCAGTTTTTCCAGGCCTGCCTGGGCGAACTTGGCCAAGACGGCGGCGCCGAAAGGAGAATGGTCGGCAATGTTAATGGTTTTCATGGGCAGGTTTAAAACGTCGGCCAGAATCTGGCGCCAAACCGGGTTTTGCGCTCCCCCGCCGGAAAGAATGACTTTGTTTACCGGCAGTTTTAATTTTTTAAAAACTTCCAGGCACTCAGCCATGGAAAACGAAACCCCTTCAATAATCGCCCGGGCAAGATGGAGTTTTTTATGGGTTTGAGACAGGCCGATAAAGGCGGCGCGCAGGCTAGGATTGAAATAGGGAGTGCGCTCGCCGGCTAAAAACGGCAAAAAGAAAAGCCCGTCGGCGCCGGGATTAATTTTAGCAATGCCTTCGGTAAATTTTTTAAAGCCGGTTTCTTTTTGTTCGCAGACAAGATCTTTAAACCAACGTAGAGAAAAACCGGCGGACAAAGTCGCCGCCATGTACAGGCCAATATCCGGAAAGGCGTGATTTAGAGTATGGAGACGGCGCTGGGGGTCGACCAGGCCTTGGGGGGCGGTGACCAAAAACTGGCCGCCGGTGGAGATGGCAATCGAGGCCTGGCCGGGTTTAATCAGGCCGGTGCCCATCGCCGACATCGCCTGATCGCTGGCGCCGAAGATCAGGGTTTGGGCCGGGATTCCGGTAATCTTAGCAATTGGTTCACTAATCCCGCCGTAGGGTTCAAGCGTGGGCCGGATTGGGGGGAAAAGGGAGCGTTTAAGCTTAAAAGCGCTGAGAATTTTATCCGACCAGGTATTTTTGTGATAATCAAAACAGGCGGTGGCCAAAGCGTCGGTTGGTTCAGTGCGCAGAACATTGGTTAATCGGTAGGCAAGGTAATCTTTGGGCGAGGAAATCTGGTGGATTTTCTGATAAATATTTGGTTCATGCTTTTTTAGCCACAGCAAAGAGGGTAATAAAAAACCGGTAAAAACCGGATTGCCGGTAATTTGATAAAATTTTACTCCAAAGGTTTTTAGGATTATTTCCACCTCTGCCGAAGAACGCTTGTCCATCCAGATGATCGCCCGGCGCAAAGCATGGAAATGAGAGTCATAAGCAACCAGACCGTGCATTTGGCCGGAAAGGCCGACGCCTTTAACCTGTTTCAGATCAACCTTAGTTTTAAGCAGATTGACTATTTCCAAGAGACTGCTCCACCAGAATTCCGGGCTTTGCTCAACCCAGTCTATTTGGCGCGACACCATCGGCGTTTCTTTAAGGAAGTTAGCCAAAACTTGACCATCATCAGCCATTGCCAGCCCTTTGATAGTAGACGTGCCCAGGTCAATACCCAAATAAATTGATTTTGAGCCCATAAGAGCTGTATTATAAAGTTTATGGTAAAGATTTTCAATTACAGGCAAATCGCTGAGAACTTTCAAAACGAAATCAAAGCCGCGGCCAAAGGCAAAACCACCAGCCTGCCGTTTATTATCCATCGGCTTTCCCTGACCCCGTTGGTTGAAGACGGCGAAAAATTTCAGGTGTTGAAGATCGGCGGGTCAATCTGTCAGAACGCGCTGGTTTTTAAAAAAGGGCAGGGAGTGATCGTGGAGTCACTGGAAGAAGAGCATTTGCCGATTTTTGCAACCGGAAAATCATTATTGGCTTTAGTGAAGTCACATTTAAGAAAGAATATTAAAGTGCTGGCGCTTAATTTTGCTTATCCTTTAAAACCTGTATTGGAAAACGGGCGCTTGGACGGAGTTTTGATCAGTGGCAGTAAAGAGCATGCTTTTTTCGGGTTAGTCGGCAAGCAGGTCGGGTTGGAGATTGAAAAATTTATTAAGCTGAAATTTAATAAACAGATTATAGTGACTTTGGCTAACGATACAATTTGCCTGGCTTTGTCGGGTTTAGGGACAGCAGGGCCTTTAGGATTGGCGGGCGGGATTGTGGGGACAGGGATGAATTTTGCCTTTTTTCTGGATGAGCAGACTTTGGTTAATCTACAGTCGGCTAATTTTGACCGGTTTCCGCCGAGCGTATCCGGTTTACAGGTTGATGCCCAATCAATTAAGCCGGGAGAGGCTTTATTTGAAAAGGAAGTCTCCGGGGCGTATTTGTTCCAGCATTATAATTTAAGACGGAAAAAAGAATCGGGGATGATTGAGTCCACCCACCAGATGGATAAAGTTGCCAGAGGAGAAATTAGCGGGGATAAATTATTAGCGAGAGACCTGTTTAAGTATTCGGCCCAGTTGATCTCCTGCCAGATTGCGGGCATGGCTAATTTTAAAAAGCGAGACATGGTTTTTGTTATGGAAGGCAGTTTATTTTGGGTTGGTTATAATTACCGGAAAACAGTGGAAGAGACGGTGAAAAGTTTGACCAAGTATAAAGTTAAGTTTAAAGAGATTAAAGACTGCGGGATTGTGGGTGCAGCTCAATTGGCGGTTTGATATAATTAGCCAGCTTGGCTTGGTGGTGGAATTGGTATACACGCAGCACTTAAAATGCTGTCCGCGCAAGCGGATGTGGGTTCAACTCCCGCCCAGGCCACCTCGCTTCGCTCGGTGCGGAGCCCTTCGGCTTTAGCCTCAGGGTAAGCACACTGCGGGGTGTGGCTCAGTTGGTAGAGCGCCTCGTTTGGGACGAGGAGACCGGCAGTTCAAGTCTGCCCACCCCGACCACATTCGGAAAAAAATGCGCCGGCGCTGAAGAGCGAAGCGATGAAGCGGGATTAGTTGATCGGTTCAACGTCAGCTTTCCAAGCTGAATAGAGGAGTTCG
>CAZYUF010000067.1:0-2831 GCA_964650605.1 uncultured Pseudomonadales bacterium
GCTCAAGCCAAAATCAATCAAGCATACGCGTGGGTCAAAACGCAAAATTGGGAACAGGCGGTTAAACTTTACCTGAAGCTTTGGCAACAGTAATTATTTGCGACTCGCCAAACAGCCTTAATGATAAATTATCCAGCCAGGTAATTAAATCAGAAACCAAAGGAAATCTATTTGCCAGCTTAATTACCAGGTTTAATTTAAACACATACAAACTGTTTCGCAAAATTCCTTCTGTTTTCTTTGCGTAAATGACTTTAAACTGATTTTCTTCCAATAATAATCTAAGGTTGTCCAGCGTATATCTTCTTAAGTGTCCGGAAACTTGGTCAAACTTTTTAATTGCCCCTAATTTTATCAAGGGCGCGTTCTGCGAGGGGACAGTGATAAGCAGTAATCCCTCTGGCTTAATCAGCCGGTAAATTTTGTTAATCGCCTGTTGCTCATTGCTTAAGTGTTCTAAAACTTCCGAACAAATGACAAAGGGAAACTGTTCTCTGATTTTTAATTGAAAGAAATCCCCTCTTATAAATTTAATTTTATTTATTCCTAACAAGCGCTGAGACTGTCTGGCTATGTCTACTGCTCTCTGAGATATCTCTATTCCTGTTACCTGACGGCCCTTTTGGGCTAAATAAAGATCCAAGGTGCCGACGCCGGAGCCAATATCTAAAACATTTTTTCCCCGGCAAAATTTATCTAACACCCCTACAATATTCCGGTAAGTAAAATCTTTTTTAGAAATAATTCTTTTGGGCAAATGCCGGTTTTTATGGTAACCTTCATAAAAGGACTTAAAGTTATGCATCAGCCGATTTTACCACCATACTGCGCCATTTATCTGGTCCGCCATGGCGCTTTAATCCGCCATTTTTTAATCCGGATTGGTTTTGCCACCTTTCAGCAACTACAATGGATACCGGGTGTCAGTATGCCGATTGCTAACTTAGGCCATGCCGTTATTGACTGCGACGGCCTTGATTTTTTTGTTAAAAGTACCTTCGGCATCAATAAAACTATATGAAAACCAGTTTTGTCACCACGGTTTTAAATGAAGCCAAAACAATCACCCTGTTGCTGGACTCTCTGCAAACGCAGACCAAACTGCCCGACGAAGTGGTTATTGTTGATGCCGGCTCGACTGATACTACCCTGGATTTGATCAAAGCCCACCCTTTGAACCAAAGCGCCACAATCAGAATTATTAAACAGCATGGTCTTAACCGCTCCCAGGGGCGGAATTTAGGCATTAAATCAGCTAATCATCAAATCATTGCTTTGTCTGATGCCGGCTGTGTTTTAGACAATGGTTGGTTGGCCAGAATCACCGGGCCGTTAACCAACACGTCCATCGACAGCGTTGCCGGGTACTATCAAACCACTGCTGATAGTGTTTTAGCCAAAGCCATGGCCCCATTCGTAGCGGTTATGCCTGACCGGTTTAATCACAAAACCTATCTGCCTTCCTCCCGGTCTTTGGCTTTGAAAAAATCTGCTTGGCTAAAGGTCGGCCAATATCCGGAAAATTTGGATTTTTGCGAAGACTTAATTTTTAGCGCCAAACTTAAAGCTCAAACCCGCATGGTTGTCAAACCTGAAGCGATTGTTTTCTGGCAAATTGAAGACAGTTTAAAAGGTTTTTATCACCGTTTAAAAAACTACGCTTCCGGCGATGTCCTGGCTGGTTATTGGCCGCACTTAATTAAGATTATCTCGGTTTATTTGCGCTACCTTGTCTTTTTCACTGTGCCGCCTTTGTTTTTGGCTTATCTTTTCTGGCCGATAATTAAATTCAACCACGATGTTTTTGGTTTTAAGGCAATTATCTGTTTGCCTTTAGTTCAGCTTACCGCCGATTTAGCCGTCCTGCGCGGAGCTTTATTAGGCCTGAAGTTCAGACTGCAAAGAATCGTTAAATGATATAATCCTCTCATGATTCCTTTGTTTAAACCCAGTCTTGGGAAAGAAGAAGAACAGGCGGTGATTAAAACTTTGCGCTCGGGCTGGTTGGGAAGCGGACCCCAGGTGGAAGTTTTTGAGCAGAAAATGGCCAAGCTAACCGGGACAAAATATAGCGTGGCTTTAAACTCGGCTACTGCCGCTTTGCATTTATCTTTTCTAACCAGTATTCAGCCGGGCGACGAAGTCATCAGTCCCTCGTTAACCTTTGTCGCCGCCAACCAGGCCATTCTCCTTGCCCACGGCCGGATTGTTTTTTCCGACTGTGACCCAAACACTTTATCCTCTGACCCGCAAGATATCTTAAATAAAATTACTTCAAAAACCAAAGCCATTTTAGTGTTGCATTATGGCGGCCACCCCGCAAACATGAAACCGTTAATCGCTGTTTGCCAAAAGAAAAGTATTACTTTGCTTGAAGACTGCGCCCATGCCTCCGGCAGTTATTATTACGGCCGGCACGTCGGCGGTTTTGGGGATTTGGGCTGTTTTTCCTTTGCCGCTATCAAAAACATTACCTGCGGCGACGGCGGCATGGTGGTGACTAATGATCGGCCAAAGGCCGACCGGATACGGCACTTAGCCTGGTCCGGCATTGCTTCCACTACCTGGAATCGCTATTCCGGCACCAAGGCCCGTAAGTGGGAATATGCCGTTACTGACTTAGGCTTTAAGTACCAGATGAATGACTTGGCCGCCGGTATCGGCCTGGTCCAGTTTAATAAATTAAAGTCTAATAATTTTAAGCGCGCCCAAATTTTTAAACGCTATAACCAGCACTTTAATAAATTAAACTGGGTGAAAACCCCGGCAATTAAATCTTGGGCCCAGTCCAGCCACCACAACTATTTTATTAAAGTTGACAAAAAGATCAG
>CAZYUF010000068.1:0-2666 GCA_964650605.1 uncultured Pseudomonadales bacterium
TTTCTGAGTTCCTGTCCCTACTCCTACCGATTTTAAAGAAATTCCCAATGAGCTTTTGTCATTAAAGTCAATTTTAATATCGGCGAGCGATTGAGTTTTTACAAAATTTCTTCCTATCCAAATAACTCCTACAATTTCTCCTTGACTTTTCACCTTACGTTTTAGCAACTTAATAATATTTGGCAATAAATTTTTTGCTTTTCTTTCTTGTTCATTAATCCTTTTATCTCCATCAGGAAAATTCATTAAATTCGTCTTCAAATCAGTTACTTGTTTTAAATAATTAATCTGTAACCTGAAGTAATTTATCAATCCCTGCGTTATTAGAAGTTCAAATAAATCAGCTTTCGCTCGATTGGACTTTTCTATGTTTTTATTCACAGTAATTATTCTATCACTAAATACTTTCATTATTATCTCTCCCCTTTTCTGACATTATAGGGTATAATACCCTTCATGTTTAAACTATTGGAGATTATCGGCCGGGCCACTTACCGTTCTATTTTTTGGCTGATTAAATTAATTTTCAGCTCTATTGTCGTCTTTATTACTGTTTCCAAAAAGACTTTTAATTTTCTCACCTCTCTCCATATCTCTGTTAAGCTGCCAAAAATTAAACTGCGCCCTAAACGCATCACCCGCCTTCCTAAAATCAGATTCACTCCTTTACGGTTTACTGTTTACGGTTTACTGTTTACGTTCTTAGGTCTATTTTACTGGTTTATCCTCAAAGACTTACCCAGCCCCACCGACCTGGTCAATCGGCCGCCCAGCCTTTCCACCAAGATTTATGACCGCAACCAAAAACTTCTGTTTACTTTTTACAAAGATCAAAACCGCTCCTTGATTAGCTTAAATGAACTGCCCCAACATTTTAAACAAGCCACTCTGGCCATTGAAGACAGCCAGTTTTATCACCACCAGGGCATTTCCTGGTCCGGCATTATCCGCTCTTTCAGCCAAATTGTCTTTAAACAACAACTTCAGGGCGGTTCCACCATCACTCAGCAACTGGTTAAAAATGCCCTGCTCACTCCGGAAAGAACGATTGCCAGAAAACTGAAAGAATTGATTTTAACTATTGAAACCGAAATCTTATTTTCCAAGGACGAAATTTTCGAAATGTACCTTAATCAGGTTTCTTATGGCGGCACTGCCTATGGCGCTGAAGAAGCAAGCCAAACTTATTTTGGTAAATCCATTAAAGATGTTAACTTAGCTGAAGCCGCCCTCTTAGCCGGCCTGCCGGCCTCACCCACGACTTACTCCCCTTTCGGCTCTAACCCTTATCTGTCGATTTACCGCCAGCATCAGGTTTTAAACCGTCTGGTCGAAGAAAAGTTTATCTCCCCCCAGGAAGCCCAGCTGGCCAAACAGCAAAAAATCAAACTGGCTCCCCAATATGCCAATATTAAAGCCCCTCATTTTGTCATGTATATTAAAAACTTGCTGGCCCAGGAATTTGGCGAAACTATGGTTGAACAAGGCGGTTTGACGGTCATTACCTCGCTTGATCTTGATCTTCAGGATAAAGTCCAAACCATTGTTACCGAAGAGATTAATCAACTCTTTCCTCTGCATATTACCAATGGCGCCGCTTTGGTGACTAATCCTCAAACCGGCGAAATTCTGGCCATGGTCGGCTCCCGGGATTACTTTGACGTGGAACGCGACGGCCAGGTCAACTTAACCACGGCTCTGCGCCAGCCCGGTTCCTCCATCAAACCGGTAAACTATGCTTATGCTTTAGAACATAACTACACGGCCGCTTCTATTATTCAAGACTCTCCGGTTACTTATAACACACCCGGTTCTCCGCCCTATTCGCCGGTCAACTACAGCAACACCTGGCACGGCCCGGTCAGTTTACGCACTGCCCTGGCTAGCTCTTATAACGTACCCGCAGTCAAAGTTCTGGCCAGTTACGGCGTGGAACAAATGATTAGCCAGGGTAAAAAAATGGGCATCACTACCTGGACCCAGCCGGAGCGTTATGGTCTGTCTTTAACCTTGGGCGGAGCGGAAGTTACCATGACCGACATGGCAGTTGTCTTCGGCGTTTTAGCCAACCAGGGGAAAAAAGTCATCCTCCACCCTATTCTTAAAGTTATTGATGCCAATAACAAAGTTTTACTGGACTTTAACTCCAGCCCGCAAACAGTCCTTCAGTCCAACACGGCCTTTATTCTCACTGACATTCTTGCCGATCCCGTCGCCCGGATTCCTGCCTTTGGCTCCCGTTCTTACCTCAACATCCCCAATCATCAAGTTGCTGTTAAAACCGGCACCACCAACGATAAGCGGGATAACTGGACCATTGGCTACACGCCCAACTTTTTAACCGCCGTCTGGGTCGGCAACAATGACAACTCTCCCATGTCCCAAGTTGCTTCCGGCATTACCGGCGCCTCGCCGATCTGGAATAAAATCATGACTTTGCTTTTACAAGACCAGCCCACCCAGACCTTCACTCCTCCCGCCAATGTTGTTAAGGTCGATATCTGCACTCTTACCGGCCAGCTTACCTGTAACGATTGCCCGACTAAACCTGAGTATTTTATCTCCGGCACTGAGCCAAAAACCCACTGCTCGCCTGAACAAATCAAAACCATGCTGGAAGAAAAGGCCAAAAAAGACCAGGAAGAGCGCGATAAAATCCTCACCGG
>CAZYUF010000069.1:0-1398 GCA_964650605.1 uncultured Pseudomonadales bacterium
TTTAATCTTACAATACTAATGCTCCCTTGTCGATACTGAAGTGGCAAAATTCTGAGTTAATTTTTCCTGGGCCTGTGACCCAGTCTCCTCTCCGGCGCTTAAAGTGAAACTAATTGTCACTATCTGTTTGCCTGGCCGGACAACATAACAACGAAAATTTAAGTTCTCTGCTTTACCGGCTGTTCCGGTTAAAAAACTGCTGTCAGAAGCGATTTTGTCACTCGACAGCGAATACGTAATCGAACTGCCATCCACTAAAGTCAGTTCTAACTCTGCTACTCCTGCTGGTTCTTCGCAATCAGTTATATTATCTATTGTTTTGGCTTTTTTTATCTCGCGGCTCATTGAAGTCAGCACATAATCGCCATCCTGCCTTATCCGTTGGATTAATTGGGACTTAGTCCCGCCTCTAAAGCTGGCCATAAAAACGCTGATTAAGGTAATGCTGAATAAAGCCATAATCCCGGACACGGTGATTACTTCTATCAGGGTAAATCCCGAAAACTTTTCGTTTTTCGTTTTTCGTTTTTCGTTTTTTCTCATCTTTCCCATAACGATAAGTTAGTGCTTTGCACTGTTTGATAAGTTTGGCTGCCTTCAACCCAACTAACGGTCACAATCACTTCTATACCCGGCGATAATTTAACACAACGGGTATAATAACTATAAATATTTTTCTCCTGACAAGGACTGCTTAAGGCCGGTCCCACTGTCCAGTTTTCCGCTAAATTATAAACAGTTCCGTTCGCCTGGCCGGATAAATCAGTAAAGCTATAGTCTCTATATGTCCGCATTAATTCCACCCCTTGCTGGGCTAAAGCCACTGCTTTAGTCCTATCATTGGCTAAGCGGCTGTTTTTAACCGATAAAGAAATTAAGGCCAAGACCGCTGTCAATAATAAAGCCATCATCCCCACCGCCACCACTACCTCTATCAAAGACTGGCCACAATGTTTTTTATTAAAGCATGCCACCCCTGATTACCCCGCTGGACTCAATAATAACCTGATATTGTAAACTACCGTTGGTTAAAGTAATTGTTTGTGGTGCTCCTTCAACTTCTGCTTTTAAAGTATAAAACACCATATCTGAAAATTCGCTGGTAAACTTGACTCCCTCAGTTAAACTAAACTCAATCTCCAGACCATCATTAGTACTACACTCAGCTTTAACCGAGTAACTGGTTAAATCCGGATCAAATTGGACTCTAAACCCGTCTAAAGTACCCGAACAATCGCTAGGTTTCTCGCTGGATAAAGCCTTCTGTTGAAAAGATCTTAAATTGCTCTGGAATTCAATCCCGGCTTGTTTCAAATTCTGTCTGGCTCCAATTCCCCGGAAAGCCGCTATCCCGCCGCCAAACAAAATCCCGCTGATCACCACTGTTACCAATATTTC
>CAZYUF010000069.1:1498-2654 GCA_964650605.1 uncultured Pseudomonadales bacterium
ACGCAAAAATAATCATCATCCGCTGCGTAACTGCAGCTTCCACCACTACCGACGTCGCTGGCATTACCGGCTCCCGTATTTTCCAATTCCGCACATAGGCAATAAATCGTGGCCGGATTAGCATCAACCGTATACGTATAGTCTTCGTCCGGTTTAGGATCATCCGACACCAAATTCATTGTCACTGTACCACCTTCACATTCTAAGCTGGAATCAGAACTCACTGTCTGCGGGTATTCATTATCTAAGGCATAACACTCCTCTAAGGACTTCTGGATTGCCTTCATATCTCCCATCCTGCGCGAATCCCGGCCTTTTTTTTGGGCCGTCGAAAAACTGACTGAACCAATCGCCATTAATATGCCGATGATGGAAATCACTACCAATAACTCTAGAAGTGTAAAACCCTGCCTGCCGGCAGGCAGGCCTTTAGATACCACTGCCATATTTGTTCTCCCCATAATTTTGCCGCCAGCATGGCGGTTAATAAAAACGGACCAAAGGCAATTTTGTCTTTTAGCCGCTTTTTTTTGCTTAATATCAGTATCACACCTACACCTGCTCCTGTCAAGAAGGCAATAAAATAAGCCACCAAAATTTTCGGCCAGCCTAAAACTAAACCTAACAGCAAAGCCAGTTTTACATCCCCTAAACCCATGCCTTTTTTCTTAGTGACTAGATAAAGGCTGTATAAAAACGCCCCTGAAGCTAAGGCCGCCGGCACTACCTGCCATTGATGAGAGAAGGGGAGTCTTAACAAAGCTAAACCGATCAATGGGTACAGCACCTCATCGGGAATCAGCATGTATTTAAAATCAAAAATTATTATCGCCAGTGAGCCGGAAAACAAAATCAGCCAGTAAATTAATAAAGCCAAGCTATAAAACCCCTCCCAGGTGCCGAAAAACTTAAAATTAACCGTTAACAGCCAGTAAACCCAGACAAACTCTATCCCGACTAACAACTCTGTTAAAGGGTATTCAATCGGAATTTTTCTTTTGCATTTGCGGCACTTGCCTTTTAATAAAATAAATGAGAGCAGGGGAATGTTGTCAAACCAGGAAATCGTTTTTTTGCATTGATCGCAGTAAGACCGTCCCCGCATCGGCGAATCTCCCCGCCTTAACCGGTAAATCACCACATTCAAAAAACTCCC
>CAZYUF010000070.1:0-2634 GCA_964650605.1 uncultured Pseudomonadales bacterium
TAAAAGTTAGATTTTTAGGAATAGATTTTAATAATCCCTTGGTGATGCCGTCGGGGATTCTGCAGGAAGTATCGGCCCATTATCAGGCAGAGAAGAATGGTTTAGGCGGGGTGACGACCAAATCCATGACCATGGAACCGCGCGAGGGCAACCCGATGCCCCGGGTAATTAAGTATGAACACGGGATTTTAAATTCAGTGGGACTGCGCAATCCGGGAATTAATAAAGGCGCGGGCGAATGGGCCAAGTTTATCAAGGAAACCAAGATCCCGGTGATTTGCAGTGTTTTTGCCGTTAAAGTGGCGGATTTTGTCTATTTGGCTCAGGAAGTCCAAAAAATTTATCCGGCAATGATTGAGTTAAATCTTTCCTGTCCGAACACGGTTGATGAATTGGGCGAGCCGTTGGGAATGGGATCGGAGTCGACCGCGGCGGCAGTCAGAGCGGTGAGGAAAGCGTTAAAAAAAGAGACAAAAATTTTGGCCAAGTTAAGTCCGAATGTGAATAACATCGGCGAAGTGGCCAAAGCGGCGGAAGATGCCGGCGCCGACGCGATTTCGGCGATTAATACTGTTGGTCCGGGCATGGTGATTGATATTAAACAGAGAAAACCGATGCTGGGGAATTTGTGCGGCGGTATGTCCGGCCCAGGCATCCGGCCGCTGGCTGTCCGCTGTGTGTGGGACATTTATAACAGCGTTAAGTTGCCGATTTTAGGCATGGGCGGCGTGGAAACGGCCAAAGATGTGGTGGAAATTATGCTGGCCGGAGCGAGTTTAGTCGGGGTTGGCTCGGCCTGGTACCGCCACGGTTTTGGGATTTACGAAAAGATTAAAACAGATTTGCGGCAGTATATGGAAGAGAATAAAATTAATAAATTAGAAGAATTAGTCGGAGGGGCTCATGGATGAACAATTAAAAGCCACTCTAATCCATACTGCGCCTTGTGAACAAAAAGAGCCAATAGAATGGTATGTGCAGGAAGGCGGTTATCAAGGCCAGAAATGCAAACTTTGTGGCAGTAAAAATCCGGGGAATAAAGTAATATTATTGAGTCCAACCCAAGAAACAAATTTTCCCTACGGTACTACTTTTGTATGTGATCTTTGCGTGCCGAATATGGAAGCGATGGCCAAAACCGATAGATATTATGATTTATTATTTGGGCCAATTAAAAATTAGGAGGACTTTATGGGTAAAGTTGTCGATATTTTAAAAAAGATCGGGGCGGTGATAACCGACGATCACTTTGTTTACACTTCCGGCAAGCACGGGAGTGTTTATATTAATAAAGACGCGTTGTATCCGCATACCAAAGAGACCAGTGAAGTCTGCCGGGCAATGGCGGAGATGTTTAAAGATAAAGACATTGAAGCGGTAGTGGGACCGGCCTTAGGGGGAATAATTTTATCGCAATGGGTCGCTCATCATTTATCGCAAATAAAAGGGAAAGAAGTATTTGGCGTTTATACGGAAAAAGACGAGACGGATAATCAGGTGTTGCGGCGGGGCTACGATCAGGTAATTAAGGGTAAGAAAGTGTTGGTGGTGGAAGATTTGACGACTACCGGCGGATCGGTAAAAAAAGTTGTGGATACGGTCCGGCAGGCCGGCGCTGAAGTAATAGCGGTGTGCGTGATGGTGAACAGAGATCCAGTAAATGTAAATGAGTCAACGGTCGGCGCACCGTTTGTTGCGGCAGATGTATTGGAAGCCCAGGCGTTTGACGAAGCCGAGTGCCCATTTTGTAAACAAAATCGGCCGATCAATACTAATGTTGGCCATGGTAAAGAATATTTAGCTAAAAAGGCGCAAAAATGAACTTTCAGGAGAAATTAGAGGCAATCGTTAAAAAAAATAATTCATTGTTGTGCGTGGGATTGGACCAGGGAGAGTGGGAGTTTAATCAAAAAATTATTGATCAAACTCACGATTTGGTGTGTGCCTATAAACCCAATTTTGCCTTTTATGAAGCCTTGGGGATTAAGGGTTGGGAAAATCTCAAGAAAACGGTTGAATATCTTCAACGTTACCACCCCGGGGTGGTAACGATTGCTGATGCGAAAAGAGCAGATATCGGCAATACTAATCAAGGATACGTGAAAGCAATTTTTGATGAATTAGGCTTCGATGCGGTGACAGTTAATCCGTATTTTGGTAAAGAAGCTTTGCAGCCGTTTTTAGAGAGAAAAGATAAGGGAATAATTATTTTGTGTAAGACTTCCAATCCGGGCAGTGGTGAGTTTCAGGACTTGATCTGGGAAAAAGTGGCCAAAAACGTAGTGAGTGAGTGGAATAAAAATAATAATTGCTTGTTGGTAGTCGGGGCAACGTATCCGGAAGAACTGGGACAAATCAGAAAGATTGTCGGAGAAATGACTTTGCTGGTGCCGGGAATCGGGGCGCAGGGCGGAGAGGTTGCAAAAGTTGTTAAAGCAGGTTTAAATTCTAATAAGAGCGGGATGATAATTAATTCCAGCCGGGGAATTATTTTTAGTGCCAATCCCCGTTTGGAAGCGCAAAAATTAAGAGATGAAATAAATAAATACAGATAATGAAATATCAAATCGTCAACCCTAAACCAGAAGAAAAACTTGATGTTCTGCCTTTATTAAAATTTCCCCAGGACTTTCA
>CAZYUF010000071.1:0-2509 GCA_964650605.1 uncultured Pseudomonadales bacterium
TTTTTGTATAGTATCATGCTACAGGCTAATTGTCAATGGGCTTGACTGATGGCCTATAATGAGTGGATGATTAAAGAAATTAGCGAGCGAATATTTACTCCGCAGACTGCGCCGGCAAGAATAATTGATAGGTTAGTTAAACATCGCATGGCGGAACTTTGGCGGTTATATGCTGATAGCCCCATAGATTCTTCCGGGCCGGTTTTTGCGCCTCAACTGGGAAGCGTTTTTAAGGAGTTCAACCGGGAACATCAGTCTCAAGCGCTGCCGCTTTTTTCTCTGGCGGACGGCGGCCAGTGGTTAGAAATTAAAATGCCCGACCAAATCTCTGGTTATAGGTTGGTCGTTCCTTTTAATCAAGAAAATGATTTATTAGGCAGCTTTCGACCGCTTGTCTGGCAGTTATTGGAAAGCGGCGCCAGGATTAATGACTGGCTTTTTGACACCCGGCCGGTCCTGCGGTTTGATTATGGTCGTGAAAACGATTTTAACGATAATTATTTTCCCAGATTTGAATTTCCGGACATTCCGGATTTTTTGGCAGACGCAATGGACACGGTCCGGAGGTATCTTGAAAACTCTTGGGTTCGTGATGATGATCGCCGCAATTTGCCGGGAATGCTCTTGGGAGAAGCAGCCTTTGACGAAAATTGGTATCAGAAAACTAAAGAAGAAGTAGCTGAATTACGTAGTCATTATATAGATTATCGTCCTTTGTATTGGCAGGTTTGGTTAAAGAATAATAGCGGAAAAGTTTTAATTACGGACAGGCAGTTCTACGGAGAGCAAACGATTAGTCAAATGATCTATGGCACCCGGCTTAACTCAGACGGGATCAACGGCGCCTTTACTCACATTGAACAGGCCTTGCTTGACGAGATTGAATTAATGGGCAGGGTTTGGGACAACCCTTTGCTTCGGGGCTTGCCAAAAGGATTTCATGGGTGTAATATCCTGACAGCGTTGGCGATTAATGTTGAACAACGAAAAATAATTAATAATTGCCTGTCCCAGAAAATTTAGGTTTATGGCTCAAGTATGTGAGTTAGCCTTAGCTGGCAGGGATGTTTTGATAACTAAATTACAGAGTGCGGAAAGAAATTTAGTCTTAAACTCTTCCACTCCCGGAAGCTTACTTCAGATTAGTCATAGAGCCTTGGATGTTTTCGAACAAATAGCTGATGATTCAACTGAACAGCAGTTGGCCCCAGCAATACAAGGATACACGGATATTGTTAGGGGCGGCAAGATTCTTACAGAGGTGCCTGGTGTTGAGTGGCTGCCATGGCAAATTAGGCCAGACAGGTATATAGAAATTTATCCGGATAGGCTGGTGGAGATTCAGCCTTTAGGCGAGGCGGTGGCAATGGCAGTTGGCCAAGTTAATGGCGGGCCGTTAGTGGTAGAAATTCAACAAATAACTTTTACCGAAGTTAATTTGCCCGGAAGAGAACTGCATCCGGAAGGACTCTCAAGGAAGTTAACTGACCCTCTGGTGTTAATACCTGAATGGGCGGATGAAAAATTGCTCGAGTTTTTAGCCGGGCAGCGGAAGATTTTTGCCTCGCAAATGTTGAGCGGGAAAATTGATTTAGGGGTCATTTATGAATCGGTGAAGAGCCAGCGTCAGGGATGGCGGGACTTTATCCGCCGGAGTTTAGGATTGGACTTGGCTAGTCAGTTGACCGGTTTGAAGCGGTTGGTTTGGTTAACTACTTTTTCCGAGCTGTTAGCCGCGGCGATGGAAAAGGGGAGAAGCGGCTAATAGCGGCGGGATTGTTCCAACTCTTTGGCTAATAATTCGGCCATTTGTCTTGGAGCTTGTCCTGGAATTTGGCTGAAGGGTTTGCCGACTAATTCTTCAATCTTGTAACCAAATTGTTTGGCTACTTGTGGAAGGTAGTAATCTACTAATCTTTGACTTTGATTCAGCCGGATTTGGGCCATTAGGAAAAAATAAGGCGGCTCGTTGTATCTCTCTTCGAGAGGATAGGAGAAAGTCGGAATCGTCGGGTCGCAAGTTGACTCTTTACACCGTCTTTCAATCGCGTCATGTAATTCCTCGCAGGTGATTGACGGATTGGCCGTTTCTACAAGATGCTCGTTTAATAAATGAAGCAGGACAGCGGTTTTAACGGAGAGGTGGCCGACTAGTTCTTTTTCCCGCTTGGCCGTTTCATCTAGCCAAATGTTGTTAACCAAAAAAGGATCGAGCGGTTGATGATCTCTTGGATCATTAACCGCCTTTGCAACCCGCATAAAAATTTCAGTAGACATGCTTGGGTTGCACCAACAGGCGGCTCGGGCGAGGGCGGCTATTCCTGCTGTGGTTGAATTTTTTAGAATTTCTGCGGGAAGGCTGGCTTTCAGCTCTTCGGTTTTACCTTTTACTTGGCTGATAAAAGCGTGATATGATTCTGGAGTATTGATGATTTCGGAAAGATTCATATTATCCTATAATTTATCTGGGAGTTTATTACAGGCTAGGAGAATTGTCAAGAGAAGCAAG
>CAZYUF010000072.1:0-2468 GCA_964650605.1 uncultured Pseudomonadales bacterium
ACACCGCCGCCAACGGAAACGCCGCCGTCGGCAATGCCTGATTGGCAGCCGGGGCAGACAGTGGATAGTAATTTGCTGCAAAAGGTGTTTAATTCAGGTGGAAGATATGACAGCATTCAGGTAAATATTGATAACGATGCTGAACCGGAACAAGTTTTCCGGTTCAATTTGGACAGTGATACACAGCCGGAAGTTTGGGCAGTCAAAGACAACCAGGGGGTTTGGCACCCATGGATATGGGAGGATAAAGGCGGATTATACAAAGCGGATTTGAATCTGGACGGACAAATTGATCAGGGCGCGCTGTCATATAAGGATTTGGAAGACAATCATTTACTGTTAAGCTGGCAGGGAGCCGGCGAAGAAAGAGGACCGTTGAATTTAGAGATGAAAGATTATGATTTGGATGATGACGGCGATAATGATTTATTAAATGACGCAGACGGTTGGTATCTTGACAGGAATAAGAATTTTGCTTTCGGGGAAGGCGATGTCCGGTTAAGCGAAGACCCGGTTTTTAATAGTGCCGGAAACGTGACCAAACTGGAAGCAGTTGACGGCCAGAAGTGGTGGCGGGGCGTTGACGGCAAGATGATCGGTTTGGTGTTTCAAGATAATTGTTGGTGGCTTGACCATGGAGGCTATGAACTTGATGAAGCCAACCCTTTAGCGACTACAGCATTTACGAACGGCGGAATTGAAGTTAAAGCCGCAAATATTAATAATTTTAGTTTGGAATCTGGGGATTCAGAAGCATTTCGTTTAGTTTTAAAAGATGCGGTGATTCAATTTCATGGAGATAAGGGACAATGGCAGTATGACAGTAACGGCAATTTGGTCAAAGAGGGTTGTTTATTAGCCAACGACCAAACACTGGCCTTTGACCGGAGGATTGAAGGTCAAGGCATTATGGCGTGGCAGTACCAGTTGGCGCTTAACCATCCGGACTGGACACCGGACGAAGTGGCCAAAGCCGCCTTTTTGCACCAAAGCGAACCGATTAACTTGAATCTTTCCCGACCTGAACCTTACCGAGCACCATCCGGTTCATTGACTTTTGATCAGTTAGCGATGGGGCCGCGGGGCGGCGATGAGGGGATCATTATGCACGACGTCCATGAAGTAAATGGGAATTTGAATGCGACTCAAGTGGCGCAGGCCGCGCATATTGCCGTGGTGAATAATAATATAAGCGGTTCGGCGATGATTAGCGATGTTAATACGACTATTGCCCGGTTTAATTTGGAAAGTACCTTCGGCCAGATTATGAAAGAAAATGGAATAAGAGACGAGTGGGTTAGTAATTATGCCAGGCAGGCGGCGTTCACGGCGATTAAAGATAGTATCGGTTGGCAGATCCCCGGTGATAAAATATTTTCTGGAGCTTTGGACAATAATTCATTACAAATTTTTTCCACCCATGATTATAGTTGGTGGGAGGATTGGTTGAGGCAAAATGGCTACATCAGTTGATTTTTCCCAAGGTATAGATTTTAAGCCCTTAGAAAAGCTGGGGGTGGACAAGGCCGGGGTAATTAAACTGCTGGTCGGCATGGCCGGCTTGATTGATCTGGAGTTTAAAGCAAAAATCAAAGGCGCGTTTAACGAAACAGAATTAAAAACCATCGGTGAAGAGGCGGCCAAAAAGGGGATTAAGCCGGAAGACGGCTTGGAGTTTTTGGAGGAAAAATACCACGCCAAAACCGGAGTGTATTTCTTGGAAGAACTGCGGCGGCTGTACAACCGTTATATTGTTATTTTAGCGGAGTTGTTAAAACAAATAAGAAGCGACGCGGCCAAAGTCGGCCAAGCGGATAAAGCCAAACAGGAAGAACTGGACCGGCTCATCAGGAATAAAAACTGGCCGGAAGCTATAAAAATTTTAGAGGAGGTGCTGGGAAAAAATGAATGAAAGAGTAAATTTTAATCCTGAAATTATCAATCCGGATGCTTTCGGTGGGGAGGCTAAACCCTTAATTGAGGCTTTAACCAAAAACGAAGCCAGCCGTTATGGAGTAGAAAGTTTAGCGCCGGCGGCCAGAATACCTCGAGGTGAAGCTGGGATACCCGCCCGGAATCAGGAAATGAAATTATTCATTAAAGCCGCTGGCACCAGAGACAATCTTAAACAGTTAATAACGGAAACCCGGAATGCAGACGGTACTTCTGATCTTCTGGCGCTGATCGGCTGCTTAGTGTTTCCCAAAGACGAAAAGTTAGCCGCGGAACTGATGGAGTGTTTATATAAGGAGGGAAATATCATATTAGAAGGAGATCTTGGGAAAAGGCAAGAACTTCACCAAGAGATTATGGAACAACTGGCGGTGGTGGATTTAGAGGGACAGGGGGCCGGCGAAGGTACGCTTTTGAACCGCTGTTTAAGGATAATGATTTTAGAAAAGCAAAAAGGTGGGTCAGTGCAGACAGAGGAATTAGAACGAGCCTGGAAAGAAAGCCAGGGAGCAGAA
>CAZYUF010000073.1:0-2285 GCA_964650605.1 uncultured Pseudomonadales bacterium
TAAACTAGCACTTGTTATCATTGAGTGATAATTATTATTTATTTAAGGAGGATATTTTATGGCTAAACCAAATTTTAAGCCAACTGCCGGATATATTTTAGTTGAACCGGTCGCTCAACAGAAAAAGACGGCCTCCGGTATTTATTTACCTGATTCTCACGACGAAAAACCCCAGCAAGCCAAGGTTTTAGCGGTTGGTCCTGATGAAATCACTGACAGCGGCGCCAAGCGGCCGGCTCCCTGTAAAGTCGGCGACGCCATTATCTATAAAAAATGGGGCGGTAATGAAGTTAAGCTCGGGATTACTGACAAAGACGAAATTTTGTTTATTGAATTTAAAGACGTTTTAGCAATCGTTAAATAAAGGAGTCGAAGTATGGCAAAACAATTAATTTTTTCCGACGAAGCCCGCCAAAAATTATTAAAAGGCATTAATATTTTAAGCAAAGCCGTGGTTACCACCTTAGGCCCTAAAGGCCGTAACGTGGCCTTGGACAAAAAATGGGGCGCGCTCAGTATTGTCCATGACGGCGTGACAGTGGCCAAAGAAATCGAGTTGGAAGACCCGTTTGAAAACATGGGGGCGCAGTTGATTAAAGAAGCGGCTTCCAAAACCAATGATGTTGCCGGTGACGGCACGACCACCTCAACGCTTTTAGCCCAGGCAATTGTTTCCCAAGGCATGAAAAACGTTACTGCCGGTGCCAACCCGATGCAGGTGAAAAAAGGGATTGATAAGGGTGTGGAAGCGGTGGTGGCGGAGATCAAAAAAATGAGCAAACCGGTCAAGACCGATCAGGAAATCAGCCAAGTGGCCACAATTTCTTCAACTGATCCGGCGATCGGCGCCAAGATTGCCGAAGCCTTAAAGCTGGCTGGCCGCGACGGCGTGGTCGAGGTCGAGGAATCCAAAGGCTTTGCCATGACCATTGAACATAAAGAAGGCATGGAGTTTGATAACGGTTACGTCTCACCTTACTTTGTCAGCAATGCTGACAAAATGGAAGCGGAGATTGAAGATCCGGTCATCTTAATTACTGATAAAAAAGTCTCGGCAATTGCCGACCTGCTGCCGTTTTTGGAAGGCGCAGTCAAAGTCACCAAAAATATCGTCATTATTGCCGATGAAATCGACGGTGAGGCCCTGGCGACCTTAGTCGTTAACAAGCTTCGCGGCGCCTTTAATCTATTGGCTGTTAAAGCCCCGGGTTTTGGCGATCGGAGAAAGGCCATGCTCGAGGATATTGCTATTCTCACCGGCGGTTCGGTTATTTCCGAAGATACCGGTAGAAAGTTGGACAGCGTCACCGTCGAAGACTGTGGTCGGGCCGACAAGGTCTGGGCCGATAAAGACAACTGCCGCATCATCGGCGGCAAAGGCGCTAAAGCCGAGATTCAGGCCCGGATTGCTTCGATTAAAAAAGAGGTTGACCGGACCGACTCGGACTTTGATAAAGAAAAGCTCCAGGAGCGTTTAGCTAAGCTTTCCGGCGGAGTGGCCGTGATCAATGTTGGCGCCGCCACGGAGATCGAGCTTAAAGAGACCCAGGAGCGCGTCAAAGACGCCGTGGAAGCGACCAAGGCCGCGATTGAAGAAGGTATTATTCCCGGCGGCGGCGTGACCTTGTTGCGGGCCGTAAAGGTTTTAGATACAGTTAAGCCAGATAATGACGATGAAAAAGTCGGCCTGGAAATCCTAAGATTTGCCTTAAAACAGCCTGTTCGCCTCTTGGCAGAAAACTCCGGTGCGGACGCTGGTTGGGTAGTCAAAAAGGTTGAAGAAGGTAAGGCCGATTTTGGCTTTAATACCCTGACTATGGAATTTGGTTCCATGTTAGAGATGGGTATTCTTGATCCGGCCAAAGTCACCCGGACGGCGCTGCAAAATGCCGCCTCAATTGCCAGCATGATTCTGACCACTGAATGCCTGATTACCGACTTGCCTGAAAAAGAAGGCAAGGGTGGAGCCGGCGCTGGTATGCCCGGCGGCATGGGCGGCATGGGAATGTGAAACTAATGTTTCATCGGCCTATGGCCGATTAAAAATTAACACCAAACCCCGGCACTCCGCCGGGGTTTTTGGTAGAATACATCCATGCTTAAACTAACCAAACTCCACCGCTATTTTTTATCCGCCCTGGCTACAGTTATTTTTTTCCTGATTGCCCTAACAATTCTGGCAATTTCTCTAATTGCCGCCAACCAGCAGGCGGCGAGTATAAAAATTATTTTCTAAAGTGAGAAATCCGGCAGCACGGTTAACGGGTCAATTGCCCGGCCGTTCT
>CAZYUF010000074.1:0-2282 GCA_964650605.1 uncultured Pseudomonadales bacterium
AACCAGAAGAAAAACTTGATGTTCTGCCTTTATTAAAATTTCCCCAGGACTTTCATGGGTCGACCCAAGTCGATCATTTAGTTAAATTTGGCGACTCGTTTATTAGTTTAATTGGTAAAAGCGAGGTTCCATTGCCCAAAGAAGGGGTAATGATTTTGGAACATCATTATATCGAGGCGAAAAAGTTAATGGATAAAATTAATAAGTTAGCCCAGCAGGTGATTGCTGACGCAAAAAAATATGACGACGTGGGTTTTTGCCGGGAATATTTTGAGCTGGCAAAAGCCGGCTATGAAATGTTAACTAAATATGATCCAGTGGGCATACCCACAAGCTTGGAACGGGCCGGGTTGGTGACCACAAGATTAGCGCTGGGATTGGGTCCAGATGCGGTGATTGACAATGAAGTGGCGGTGGTGACCAAGCGGACCCACTTGATCGGCGAACCGGAAACAAATTTGTCAGTGACAGTGAAGTGGCGGGATTTAGACAAGCTTAAATCGATTGATAATCAGGAAATTTTGCTCTCTGATTTTGTCAATCCGGCCTCGGGCGCGTCGGGGTTGGCGTTTATTCTGGCGGCTCAGGCCAAAGGCCTGCGGGTAGCGAAAGTGAATCACCGCTCAATTAATTTGACGCGCCAGGGGGTAGTTTTTGTCAGGAAGGAATTGGATAAATTGGGAATTGGCAGTACTTTTTATTCGGTTGGGGAATGTAATCAGTTGAACCAAATGTATTATTTAAGCGGTAAGCGGGCGGTGGCCGACGCCGGGGATTTGTTGCGCCACTTCCTGCCCAAGTGGTATAAACTCTAGTGAGGTATTGACAATGGATGTACAATTTGATATAAAGATGATAAAGATAGAGTTTAACGAGGAGAAAAATTTGCTTCTTCGTGAAACCCGGGGAATAGGCCTTGAAGAGGCGATCAAAGCGATAAATAACGGGAATATTTTAAATGATCAGCAACATAAAAATATTAAAAAATATCCGAAACAGAGAATTATGGTAGTAAAAATAAAAAATTATGTGTACGCAATCCCTTATGTTTTTAATCAAAAAAAAGGAACAATATTCTTGAAAACAGTTTATCCCAGTCGGGAATTAACTAAAAAACATTTAACAAAAGGCAGAATATGAAAAACATTAAACTTGATAAATTCGAACAAAGAATTGAAAGAGAATTGAAAAAGGGTAACTATGTTAAGGCAGCTAACTTTACAGCAACCAAAAAAATGTTTGAAGAAGCGGCTAGAAATTACCTGGAACTTAATAGGACAAAAAGAATCACAATACGGGTTAATCAGGCTGATTTGATTAAGGTTAAAGCCAGGGCGAAAAGAAATAATATGCCTTATCAAACATTATTAAATACTTTAATCCGGCAGTTTGCCGAAGGTCGGGCGGCGGTACAATTTTAATATGCTGGTTTTTTCCGGATCATCCAATCAGCCGCTGGCTCGAAAAATCGCCAGGAGTTTAAAAACAAGGTTGGGGAAAATTGAACTGTCCCGATTTCCCAACGACGAAGCGCGGGTATATATCAAAGAAAACGACCCGGGCAGCCGGGCGGTATTAGTGCAATCTTTATCTCACCCGACGGATAGGCATTTGCTGGAATTAATGCTGATTGGGGATGCTTTGGCGCGGCTGGGAGTGAAAAAAATTATTTTGGTAATTCCCTGGTTTGGTTATTCCAAGCAGGATAAAGTTTTCCGGCCGGGCGAACCGCTGTCTTCCCAGGTGGTGGCGAAAATTCTCCAGCTTCTGCCTTTGGAGAAAGTGATTACCTATGATTTGCACAATCCGGGAATAATTAAATTTTTTAAATGTCCGGTGATGAATATGTCCGGGAGGCGGTTGTTCAATAACTTTTTCAAGAAACGGGTGGACAGCCGGACGATGGTTGTGGCACCAGATAAAGGCTCGCAAAATTCGATTAAACGGTTTGCCCAGGATCTGGGCGGTTTAGCGGTGGCCTTAATTGATAAAGAAAGAAGTCTGGTGACCGGGAAAATTACGCTTAAGGGGATTGATCAGCCGGTTAAAGGAATGAAAGTGCTGATGAAAGACGATCTGATTGCTACCGGCGATACCTTAACGGAAGCGGCGGGATTGCTGCATCAACAGGGAGCAAAATCAATTGAAATTTGTGCCACCCATCATTTGTTTGTCAACGGCGTGCAGAAAAAAATCGATCAGAGCCCGATTGATAAACTGTGGATTACCGATACGGTTAAATTAAAAAGCAGGTCAGCGAAGCTGGCGGTTTTAAGCGTGGC
>CAZYUF010000075.1:0-2137 GCA_964650605.1 uncultured Pseudomonadales bacterium
CCGGTGGTGCTTTTGCCGGGCTTAGGTGGCAGTTGGAATACTGCGGCGATGATTTCCGGAGGCAGCGGCGGCAGTTGGAAAAAAACTCCTTTTGTAAAAATTTACGATAATTTAAAAGAGACTTTTTTAAACAGTGCCGGTTACACCGAGGGAGACAACTACTTTGAGTTTTATTATGACTGGCGCAAACCTTTAGCTAATTTGGCGGATAGTTTTAAAGATTATCTGGTTAACATTGTTCCCGGTGACACAAAAGTTAATTTAGTTGGCCATAGCCTGGGCGGAATGGTGGCCAGAGCTTATGCGCAAAAATACGGCTGGGATAAAATTAACCAAATCGTCACCAGCGGCTCTCCCCATGAAGGAGCGATCAAAGCCTGGCAAGGCTGGTCCGGGGCGGAGATCGGCGACCGCTGGTCATGGGAATGGATCGGCTTACAGCTTTATTTGCAAATTCATAAAGACAACTATACTTCGCCGGTGAAAGCGGTCAGGGATTTGGCCCCTGGCTTAATCGACCTCTCCCCTATTTTTGACTTTGCCAAGAATAATAGTAACCAGGTAATCAGTGTTAACAGCATGAGCTCGTTTAATAGTTATTTAGCCGGCTTAAAAACCAGTTTGTCAGCAGATTTAAAAAAATTAATGACCACGATCAGCGGTTTGGAGCAAAGCAATGACCAAGATACGGTCGAGTGGATTAAGCTGACTGACAGAAGTTTGACAGACCAATTACTGGGAAAATGGTCGGACGGCAAACCGGAAAGTTTTGAATATACTACAGAAGGCGATTTAACTGTTTTGAAAAAAAGCGCTTTAATTGAAGGAGCAACACCGGCGATTATTAATGCCTCGCACGGGGAACTGGTGGAAACCAGCGCTGGAATTCAGGCGATTCTAGACGCCTTGGGAATCACGGTTACTCCGTTGACCAACACCAGCGACTTACCCAGAAATCCCAGCTTAATATTTTTCCTGCACTCGCCGGCTAAGATCCAGGTCACTGCCCCGGACGGTTCTCAGGCCGGAGAGGACGTGGCCGCGCCGATGAGCAATAGTATTTACAGTGCTGAGGATAAATTATTGGTAATTTACAATGCCGTGGCCGGCGACTACCAAGTAAAAGTCATTGGCTCTGGTAACGGCAGTTATCATTTAGAAATCGGCCAGTTAACCAAAGACGGCGAAAAATGGAGTGCCGTCGCTAATAATATTACTACCGGACAAACTGACAGTTATCAACTTACTTTTAACCCGGATCAGCCGCTGGATAATCCTTTGTCGAAGGAAACGGCCGAAACTTATTTAAAACTGGCTAAATTCAGACTGGAACAGTTAAAAGAAGATATTAATAACCAGTCAATTTCCTTAAGAAATAAAAGAAACCAGATCGTCTATATCAATCAAACCATCAGGTTAATCGACCGGGCTTTAATATACCTGAAGGCCAATAATCTGACGCTGGCGGAAAAATACATCCAGGCAGCGATCGGGACCAATTATTTGTTAAGGCAAAAGGTGAATCAGTTAAGCGATATCAATGCCGCGGGCGAGCGGTTAATTAAAGCCTTTTTAAAAACAGACAGCCAGTCAGCAAAACCAATCAGTAAAATTTTGGCTGACCGGCAGTTAAGCACAGCGGATAAATTACATAATCAAGTAGTGAGCAAAATTAAAAAGAAAATCAGCGGGGAAAACTTAGGAGTAGGTGAAACGTTAAGTCTAGCTGAAGAGTGGTTAAATCAAGCGCAGACGAGTTATGCGGATAAGTATTATGCGGAAACTTATATCTATTCCCTGGTGTCCAGGATTTTGAGCAATGAGGTTTCGAGACTAGTAAAGTAAATTATTCTGCCATGAGTGCGGAGATGGCTAAACCGGCCAGACAGCCATTAGAAAATCCTAACTTTGCCATGGGAATTAATTCGATATTTTCTCCATTTTTTAATAATATTTTCAGGATTAGCTCCACCATACGTCTAGTTTTCAAGGCTCCGCCGTGCAAAACAACAGCGACATCTTTTTGGGGAAAATCCATTACCCTTCTCATGCCGGCAATTGCGTGGGCACTTATTAAAGAGGAAGTAGTATAAAGTTGTAAAGCTAACTGGTCGCCAGCATACATCTTTTCGGCAAT
>CAZYUF010000076.1:0-2133 GCA_964650605.1 uncultured Pseudomonadales bacterium
CAGTTTTGTTACTGTTGTTTCCACTCAATTCGCAAATGATCAAAATTGGTGACCCCTTGGTTTCTAAACCAATCAAGCGCCTTAGTCTTATTTTGATCATAGGGTTGGATTAAAGTAATCGTGTAAGCGTTATTTTTATAGCTATAGTTGATAGTAAAACCAGTTTCGTTAATAGGCGCGGACTTTCTGATTTTAGCTAAAGCTTTATCTTGAGCACCGTAATTTTGAATATAATCATTAAGTTGTTGATTAAATTGTTCATTCCACTGAGGAACGTTGCCGGCTTCAACCTGAGTGATAAATTTAAGAATATAAGGCGGTTGAGTAGTAAGAGTAAGAGTGTATTCTGTTTCCGGCGTAAATTTTGGCTGAGGAGTAATAATTAAAATATTGGGAAGAGATCCAGCTTTAAGTTCTACTTTTGTGTTTGGATCGAGGGTATATGATAAAGTTTGAGGATTGACAGCTTGATTAAAGGTAATTTCCAAAGGATCGAAAGGATTGTGGTACTGGTTGTTTTCAGGAATGGATTTAACTACTTTGAGCGTGTCTAAATTGTCTAAATTAAAACCAGAAGAAGGCGAAGAAAGAGGCGGGCTTAGACGAGGCCGAGGTTTTAACTGAACAAAAATAACAATGAAAACAAAAACGATAAAAAGAATTATAAGTTGAATTTTAATTGAGAGATGAAATTTTGGAATTTTCATATTATTTATTGGGTGACAGCCCAGAGATGTTTAACTTCATAGGCATAATCACCGGTTCCGGCGCCAAGAGTTCTGATAAGTCCGTCGCCGCCTGATGTTCCCGGGTCAAGAGTTTTAATTGATACAACTTTTCCGTCACTATCCTTTATTATGCCAGAGATAACGATGACATGTCCACCAGGATCACGTCCAGGCCAGTCGGCGAGGCCGGTAGCATAAATTAACCCACAGTTGTTAAGAAAAGTTTCTACTTCTTGCCAGTCAGTATCACTTCCAGTACCGATATAGGCAGAGCTTAAGCCAGACTCAGCAAATATTTGCGAGGGGCCAGCGTGGACAGTCATACAGTAATAGTGGTTTGTTTCAGGATCAAGCTGGTAAACATAACCACCAATTTCATGCTGGCGATTCCAGACAGAAACGACATCGGTGTTAGCCCCAAAACTATTAAGAATCATCGTGGTTGAAGCGCTGCCGCAACCACATAATCCGATAGTGCAGTGGTCATATTCAGGATGGTTGGGAGATTTGACATTACCCCATGAAGGGTCAGATTGCCATACAAAGATACCGTTAGTGCTGGCGCAGGTAGAAGTAATTGGGCCAATGGGAGTGCCGGTCGTACCAGGGCCGGGGGAGCCGGACGGGGTGGTTTTGCAGAGAGATGAAGAGGGGGATTGGCCGAGGAAAAACGGCTGGAGCCAGGCAAGGGTTTTTTCTTCCTGGCAGATAATCGATCCTAAATATTTGTAGAAAAGTTGGCCTAAAGAACCGGACTTTTTATAACCGGCTTCAGCCCTACCGGCAGAGAAAGAATATTGAGGGTTTTTCTCGTTATAATCAGCGGCCGCCGGCCAGTCTTCGGTAACCGGTTTAGCCAAAGGACTAAGGGCGGAAAAGACAGCATGCGGGCCGGTGATGAGATTAGCGGCAATCTGCTCTAAGAAGGGGGTGTGGGTAATTAAATAAGTGGGGGAATAACGGATGTCCTGGATTGAAGACAGATTAGTCGGTTTATAAACAGAGGTGTTGATGGTACCGCCTTTGGCCAAATCGCCGGAGCCGTAAACTACGGTTTGGGGGTCGCAAATAGGAGCAGATTGGTTCCACTGGTTGGCAGTATTTTCATCGGATTTCAGCCACCAGGGTTGTTCGGCAGGAAGATACCAAGGGGCAGGAGTAAAAAATTTTTCGGCAAGATCAGGATTCTGGGGCGGGAATAAGGGAGTCAGCAGACCGGAAAGCGCACTAGAAACTTCGTAAGTGCGGGCAAGATGGGGATGAATAATTTCAATATTATTACCACTGTTTTGGCCGGGTTCATCAACAGCTTGAACAAAACCTTTTGTGTCTTCACGGGTAAACATGGGAACGTAGGGCCAGATTTTGGCAGTAGTGGAATTTTGCCAGGTGGTTAAAGCCTGAG
>CAZYUF010000077.1:0-2124 GCA_964650605.1 uncultured Pseudomonadales bacterium
GATAACGGCAACATCGGCAAGCGCTACCGCCGCCAGGACGAAGCCGGCACTCCCTGGTGTGTCACCGTTGATTTTGATAGCCTGAAAGATAAAACCGTGACCATTCGGGACCGGGATACGATGAAACAAGAGCGAATTAAGATTGATAAGTTATTAAAATATTTTGAGGATAAACTATGAAAAAACTAATTACTTATTTTTTTATTCTTTTATTCTTATGCTTTACTTTAACCGGTTGTGCTAAAAAAACTGCTCCGACAACGCAAACTCCGGATACCAGAAAAGTCGAGCAAATTAACCAGTTGGCGGTCAAAGACCGGCCGTTTGTAGTTTTGTCCCCCCGTAGCGACGGTAAAGAGATGACCATTACGGTTGACAAGGTAACCAATGCTTCCAAAATCGAGTATGAGGTCGAATACAACACCAAAGATATTATCAGCGGTTTTTTCGGCACGATTGACTTAAGTAAAGATGTTTTGCCGGCAGTCAAAAAAGGCTTGTTTGGAACCTGTTCCAAAAGCGTTTGCCGCTATGATGAAGGCGTTTCCGGCGGCAGTCTGACCTTGCGTCTTGAAGGCAGTGATAATTCCTATGTCTTAAAAACCGATTTTAATCTGCAGCAGATGTTTGACCGTGAAGGCGTGTTTACCAGCAAAGACGCTAAGGCCGCTTTGGACGTCGGTAAAGCCGGATTGCCGAACGGGACTTATCTGATTATTAGCAATACCATGGGTTTGCCCGAAGCCGTTGAGGGTGAAATCGTCGCCGGTCCGTACAGTTTTGTGGCCGCTGCCAGCCCGAGCTTGCAAAATGCCACCATTTCCATTCAAAGTAAAGACGATTTAACCGGTGCCAAACTAATGTTTTGGAACGGCCAGGCTTATACCGAACTCCAAGCCACCGTTAAGGGCACCAAGATTTCCGCTCCGACGACCAATCTCGGCACCTTTATAGTGGTTAAGTAGTTATTGACAACTGTACGTTTAAATGTTAGTATAAATGTACATATGAATCAATTAGTCAGTGCCACTTTTGCCAGAAACAATTTCAGCGATCTTTTAAATCTAGTCGTCGCCGAGAAAAAAACAGTGATCTTACTGCGGAAAAGCCAGCCTCAGGCGGCGATCGTACCTTATGAGGAAATCGAAGCTCGAGAAAAAAACTGGCAAAAAGAATTTAATAAATTGTTCAGCGGCGCCAAAACAAAATTCAGACAGTATCTTAAAGCGAATAATATTCCTGTTAAAGGACTGACGGAAGAAAAAGTTTATGAGATTATCAATCAGGCCGCTGGTCGTTATTGATACAAACGTCTTTTTATCTGCTTACGTCTGGGGAGGCATACCAAAACAAGTAATTAAATTATGGCAAAATGGCAGGTTTAATTTGCTTTATTCCCCGGAAGCATTGTTTGAGTTAGTATCATTATTGGCTGTCTTTAAATTTGATCCGGACAGAATTAAGAAAATTAAGCAGGAGATTGAAGAGCGGGCCAAAAAAATTATCCCCAGTGAAAAAGTGACTCTTTGCCGTGACCCGAAAGACAATCAGTTTTTGGAATTATGTTTGGCCGCCTCGGCCGATTATTTGATTACCGGCGATAAAGATTTATTGGTGCTCAAGAAATTTCAGCAAACGCAAATCTTTTCCCCAAAGCAATTTCTTGGTAAATTTAAGTAAAGCCAAATTCTTTGAATGGTACTTTGGTGGGATTGCCTTGAGCGTAATAAACTTTAACATTTTTAGTGTCAAAGATAAAAGCAGAATGGGTTTGGTGGGTTTTTGACCACTGCTCAAAAGTCGATGAAGTGTCAAAATCTAAGTTACGATTCGGCAGTTTCAGAAAATGATTAGTTTTCACAGCCGGCGGATATAAGAAATCTGATTTTCGGCTACTCTCACAAAAGTCGCCACCATCGCCACTCCCTGATCATTAATCCCGCCATAATAGCCGTCTTCATGTTGATCAGGATTTTGGATGATCAATTTTTTAAATTTGTCTGCTGGAGAGTTAAATAATTTAATTTCATCGTCCCAGCGCATCCAGGAAACAGGATCGCGAGTTTTGATTAACCACCAGGAATTATCTATTTTCTCAGCAGCTGTAGTACACATAAAAACATT
>CAZYUF010000078.1:0-1922 GCA_964650605.1 uncultured Pseudomonadales bacterium
CCGGAATCTAAACGTTTACTTAGTCTTTTTAAAGGTTTTACCAAACTATTAAAAAAATTCCGTCCTGATGCCGTCGCTGTCGAAGATCTGTTTTTCTTTAAAAATCAAAAAACCGTGATTAAAGTCAGCCAGGCCAGGGGAGTGATCTTAGTTGCCAGCGAACTCTTAGGTTTTCCGGTTTTTTCCTACACCCCGCTTCAGGTAAAATCCAGCGTTACCGGTTACGGCCGCGCCGACAAAAACCAGGTTCAGCAAATGGTTAAAGCCATTCTAAAACTTCCCTCGATTCCCCAGCCTGACGATGCCGCCGATGCCTTAGCCGTCGCCATTACCCACAGCTTTAGCCAAAAGCTGAAATCTAGGCTACAATAAACATAATGATCGCCAAACTGACCGGCAAGCCGGAAATCTTAGATAATCAGTCAATTATTTTAGACGTTAATAACGTTGGCTATAAAATATTTTTCAACCCCAAACCCAACCAACCTTTACCCTCAACCTTATTTATTCATACCCATGTTAAAGATGACGCCTTAGATCTTTACGGTTTTATTGCCAAAGACGAACTTCAATTATTTAAACTGCTGATTAGTGTTTCCGGCATTGGCCCCAAAACCGGCATTAATGTTATGGACAAAGGCGTTGAGGCGATTACCCAGGCTGTTTCGAAAGGGGATGTGGATTTTTTTACTACGGTTCCTCGTCTTGGCCGCAAAAACGCTCAAAAAATTATTATTGAATTAAAATCCAAACTGGGTGGCTTAAAAGACTTAGATTTAACTTCCGATACCAGCGAAACCAAAGATGCCATTACTGCCCTGATTAGTTTGGGCTTTTCCCGTTCCGAAGCCCGCGAAGCCTTAAATCAAGTGTTTGACCAGCCCACATTGGAAGCCAAAATTTCCCAGGCGATTAAATTGCTAGGCAAAAAATAATATGGATAAAAAAGACTTATTATTTCCCAATTTACGCGTCGATTCCTGGGACAGTTTTATCGGTCAGGGAAAAATTAAAAAAGCCTTGCGGGTGGCCTTATCCGCCGCGAAAAAAAGGCAAGAGCCGGCCGAGCATATTTTACTTTACGGCCCGCCCGGTTTAGGCAAAACCACCCTGGCCCACCTAATTGCCAAGGAATTAAATGTCAACATCCGCGCTTCTTCCGGTCCGGCCTTGGAGCGCGCCGGCGACTTGGCTTCAATCTTGACCAACTTAAACCAAGGCGATATTTTTTTCATTGACGAAGTCCACCGCTTACCGAAGATTGTAGAAGAAACGCTTTATCCGGCCATGGAGGATTATCATCTGGATATTATTGTTGGCCAAGGTCCGTCCGCCCGGACTTTAAAACTGGATCTGCCCAAGTTTACCCTTATCGGCGCCACCACCAGAATTGGTTTAATTGCCGCGCCCCTACGCGACCGCTTTGGCATTGTTCACCGCCTGACTTTTTATGAGCCCGAAGATTTAATGCAAGTGCTTAAAAACGCCAGCCACAAACTCAAAATTAATCTTGATGCCCGTGCTGCCGAAAGTCTGGCCCGCCGGGCCAGAGGCACGCCCCGCATTGCTTTAAAATTATTAAAACGCTGCCGCGACCTGGCCCAAATTAAAGGCGAGGCGGGGATTACCAAAGAGGTTTTGGATGAATCCCTAGCCCTTTTGGAAGTTGATGAAATGGGCTTAGACGCCAACGACCGCCGCTTATTAAAAGCCTTGATTGATAAATATCAAGGCGGCCCGGTCGGCTTAGAAACGTTGGCCGCGATTATCAGCGAAGATAAAGAAACCATCGAAGAGGTGATTGAGCCCTATTTAATGCAGATTGGCTTTTTAAAACGCACCTCCCGCGGCCGTTTCGCTACCCCCAAGGCCTACTTCCACTTTAATAAAAAACCGCCCGCCGCCCTCGAACAGCAAAAATT
>CAZYUF010000079.1:0-1839 GCA_964650605.1 uncultured Pseudomonadales bacterium
AAATATATAATATAGCAAATACCTCTCGGTTACAACCGTGGAGGTTGTTTTGTGTCCCCAGGAAGAATTGAACTTCCATTTAGGGTTTAGGAAACCCCCGTTCTATCCGTTGAACTATGAGGACTTCCCTATATTTTACTCCCCCAGCTCTTCCCGTGAGTAAAACAAACACTCTTCCGCACTCTGCCAGTCAATAATTTCCTGATCTTCAAACACTAAATGTTGCTCTTTTTTGGCTGATTCTTCGCTATCCGAAGCGTGGATTAAGTTCAACTGCTGGCTGATGGAAAAATCGCCGCGGATAGAACCGGCTTCGGCTTCCCGGCCGGAGGTGGCGCCGACGATTTTCCGGACCACCGCAATCGCCTCAATCCCCTCCCAGAGCATGGCGACGATCGGCGAAGACTGCATGAATCTTTTCAGATCGTTAAAAAAAGCCTTATCTTTATGATGGCTGTACCACTCATCCAAAATCCCGTCAGTTAGCCGCATCATTTTCAAAGCCACCAATTTCATCCCTTTTCTTTCAAACCGATGAATAATCTCTCCTAATAAACCCCGCTGTAAAGCGTCCGGCTTTACCAAAACCACTGACTGTTGTAGTTTCATAATAATAGTCTAGCAAACTTTTCCTGATTTTTAAAGGGCCCGACGATGGTTAAGTTTAACTGGCTGGCCTGAAAGATCTTTCCGGCCAGTTGTTGCACCCTGTCAACCTGGACCTGGTCCAACTGGTCATAAATTTCTGCTAAAGTTCTCACCTTACCTTCCAATAATAAACTCTCGCCATACTCCCCGGCCACGATTTGGCTGTCTTCAAATGCCAGGGCCAGACGGCCTTTTAAGTACTCTTTGGCTAATTTTAACTCTTTGTCTTTAACCGGCTCCTGGGAAATTTTTTCATATTCTTTCACCGTTAATTTAATCGTTTCTGCCAACTTATCCGTCGCACAGCCGGCCTGAGTGGTTAAATAACCGGTCTCCCTAAAACTGTCGGTCGAACTCCTGACATAATAAGCCAGTCCCCGGATTTCCCTGATCTCATTCCACAATCTGGAGCTGGTATTGCCGCCTAAAATTGTGGTTAACACCGCTAAAACATACCTGTCCGGATGGACCCGGCCAAAAGTCCGCACTCCCAAACAAAAATGCGCCTGCTCAATCTTTTTATTAATCACCTGAGTTTGCGGCTTATCCTGTTTAAACTTTAACTTCTCCGGCTGATTAATGACATTATTAGCTTTTTGGCTAAATATTTTTTCAACTTCGGCCGCCGTAGCTTTAGCGGAGGCTGGCCCAGCCACCGCCAAAACCATATTACTCGGCTGATACCATTTCTTCAAATGCTTCACAAACTCTATTCTCTGTATTCTTTTAATATTCTCACTTGTCCCGATAACATCACGTCCTAACTGTGTCGCACTATATACTTGTGATACAAACTTATCGGCCACTAACGTCATCGGCTCATCATCCCGCATCTTGATTTCTTCCAAAATTACTCCCCGTTCCCGCTCCAATTCTTCTTTTGGCAACCTGCATTTAAAAATAATTTGCTTTAAAAACTCCAAGCCTAAAGGTAAATGTTTTTTGGCCACCTTCACCCAAAAGCCGGTATATTCCTGGCCGGTAAAAGCATTGAATACCCCGCCGACACTATCAATTACCCGGTTTACTGCTTGCGTTGTCGGCCATTTTTCCGTTCCCTTAAACACCATGTGTTCCACAAAATGGGACAGGCCATTAATCTCTTTGCTTTCATCACGGCTGCCGACCCGAACGAGCAGCAGCGCTGTCACCGACTCGGTCGGCATGGGAATAGTTAACAATGTCAGCCCG
>CAZYUF010000080.1:0-1834 GCA_964650605.1 uncultured Pseudomonadales bacterium
ATGGCCACTTTAACGGAAACGGCTGCTGCCACCAAGAAGCTGATTAAGATTGCGGCGGCGGGAGTAGTGTTTTTTTTAATCTTTAAGCTGGGGTTGTTTATTTTTAATACTTATTTAAAGGTGGTTAAACCACCGCCGCCCCCGCCGGCGACGGTCACGTTCGGTAAATTACCGGCATTAGTGTTCCCGGAAAAACTGCACCCGGAATTAACCCTGAGACTGGAAACGCCGACCGGAGGAACGCCAAATTTGGGTGATAAAGCGACCGTATATTTAATGCCCACATTTCGATCCAGCTTTATGGCTTTGGACCAGGCCAACCAAACGGCTAAAAAAATGAATTTTGCCAATCCTCCTAAAGAAATTACCGAAAGACGCTACCGCTGGGAAAGTGAAGAATTTTTACCCAGTGTTTTAGAAATGGATATTATTAACGGTTCATTTTCTTTGAAAAGAAACTGGCAGACTGATCCCACCATTTTGTCTGATAAACAGCTGCCGGGGAAAGAACAAGCCGTCGCCCAGGCCAAAAATTTTTTAAGGCAAATTGGCTTATTAAACGACGAATTAAATCAAACCCGGGCGGAAATTACCTACCTTACCTTCAGCGCGGGCCAATATCAAAAGGAGATCAGTTTATCAGAAGCGGATTTTGTCCAGGTTGATTTATTCAGAGCGGATATTGAAGAAAATAAAGTGTTGACGACAGATCCGGGAAAAGGGATAGTGAGAATTATTTTTTCCGGCTCCAGGGAAGCAGAAAAGCAGATTATTCAAACCGAGTATAATTACTTTCCGATAGATTTAGAACAGTCTGGGACTTATCCGATTAAAACGGCCAGCCAAGCCTGGAGAGAACTGCAAACCAGACAAGGTTTTATTGCCAGCAGCGGAGAAAATGCCGCCGGAGTAATTGCCATCAGGCGGATTTATTTAGCTTATTATGACGGGGAAAGTTCGAACGGGTTTTTACTGCCCATCATTGTCTTTGAGGGTGATAATGGTTTTTATGGTTATGTCCAGGCAATCACTAATGAGTGGCTGGAGACAGCTCCTGCCAATTAAAATTGGCAAAAACCCAGTCAATTAATTGACGGGTGTCCCCAAAACGATCGCTGGAACCTAAAACGACAGTAATAATCCGGTGATTCTGCCTTTGGACTAAGGTGACCAGGCATTCGCCGGCCAACTGGGTAAAGCCGGTTTTAACGCCGGATAAACCGGCTACCTGGCCTAATAACAAATTTAAGTTGGTTAGTTCATGGGAGACGGTATGATCAACATCAGTCACAGTAATGCTGATAGTGGATACCAGGCGTTTAAAAACAGTTGACTGCATCGCCTCGGCGGTTAACAGGCTTAAGTCATGAACAGTAGTGTATTGACCAAAGTTATCAAAGCCGACGGGGTTGGTAAATTGAGTGTTAAATAAGTGCAGGCTTTTAGCTTTAAGGTTCATCGCGCCAATAAAACCGGCTTCCCCGGTCGGCCAGTGCCGGGCTAAAGCTAAAGCGGCATCGTTGGCAGAACCAACTAATAAACCATAAAGCAGATTTTCCACAGTGATTTTTTCGCCTGGTTGAAGATCCATGGTCACCGGTTCAGTGTCAAGGGGATCAATGGTGAGGACATCATTTAAAGAATAATTTTCCAGGACAATAAGAGCGGTCATAATTTTGGCGGTGGAGGCCGGTAGAAGTTTTAAATCAGGATTTTTCTGATAGAGAATGGCTTTGGAATCAGTGTCAATGACGATCACTCCCCTGGCGGTGACAGCCGGGACCGGTATCTTGGCAGGATTAAACGGATAGTCAGAGGGGGGTAAAAATTGATA
>CAZYUF010000081.1:0-1811 GCA_964650605.1 uncultured Pseudomonadales bacterium
TCGCTGACATTCTTATCATCCCGAAAGTTAATCAGCCGCGGAAAACGTAAAGCCAAACCAAAGGCATGAATCGGGCTTCTGGTAATCTCATCCGCCAAAATCTCCACCACCAACTCCGGCTTTAACCAGACATCCGGTTCTAAATTTTTATCCACCAAATACTCTTGCGGTTTTTCTTTTGTTTTGCATTTTTCGCTTTTAGTTTTTAGTTCCCTCCACTGTTCGTCAGTTAAACCGGTCCCGATTTTGGCAATAGAACCAACTGTGCCTTTTTCATCTGGCAACCCCACTAAAAACGCCCCTACTCCAAATCCCGTCCGCTTGCCTTTACCGAAATAATAGCCCATCACCACGCAGTCAATCGTATCTACTAAATCCCCTTCCGTCGCTTTCTTTAATTTCACCCAGTTAAAATTCCGCGCCCCCGCCTGATAAGCAGTATCCAGTTTTTTACACATTACTCCTTCTAAACCCAGCTGTAAATATTTTGTCATTAACTCTCTTAATTGCTCAACGTCACTAATAATGTTTTGCTCGGCCAGTTTTAGAGTTTCCGAAACACTGGGAGTAAAAACTCTCTCCAGGATTTGGCGACGCCGGGTAAACGGCTTATCAATCAAACTTTCGCCGTCAACCAGCAAAATATCATACACAAACACTTTAATCGGCATCTCCTCCGCCTTCTGCCCGACTCCGTGGATTCTTTTCCGGGTGACTGTGTCCTGAAACCCCAACAGCTTCCCGGTTTTCGGGTCATAAACCACTGCCTCGCCGTCTAAAATTACGCTTTTAACCGGCAACTGTTCCATTGCCTTGGCAATCTCCGGAAACATCGCTGTCATATTATCCAGGTTCCGGCTGAAAATCCGCACCAGCGCTTGAGATTCATTTTCAAATAAGGTTTGCTTGCCGGCCGAAGCCCTGAGCGAAGACGAAGGGGCGGAGGCTCGGTCCAAATGGATCTGCACTCTTAAACCATCCCACTTGCCCTCCACTCCGAACACGCCTAATTTCTCCGCAATCTTTTCCGCGCTGGGTAATCTTTCCGACTTGGCCGGCCTGATCGGCACTCCCACCTGCGGTTTTATCTGCATTATTCTCTGTATTCCTTTATTCTTATATTCTTTAGCGATTAAGCCGATATCCGCGCAGACATTAAACGCCCTTTCCAGCTCCGGCCGCAAACTTTTATCCCCCTTGGCCATCCAGGACAAAGCATCCAAAACCGTCATCTCCGAAAAACCCAATCTTAAATTATTAATCGGAATCCGCACCACATACCCGGCTGACAAACTATCCAAATCCTGAATTAACTTCGCCATACTTTTCACTTTTCTATCCTGACTGCCCAAGCCCTCATCCATCGCCATATCCAGTAGTCGTTTATATACTTGGGCCACAGTTAAATTAGCCTCTTGGCCCGGCTGGGCCAAATTAGCCACGACCGCCCCGAAATTACCGGTTTTTTTATACTCTGCCTCTGCCTTTTCCAACTCAACTTTATAGGCCGTGCTCACTGCTCTCAGCATCATTTTCTCCGCTAAATTAAACTCAATTCCCTCAAACTTCGGCCGCAGCATTCCCAAAGATAAATACACCGTTAAATCAATCTCCTCTGCGCCGGCTTCTTTAAACAACTCGGCCAAAAATCTGGTCATCTCCAGCCGCGATGCCGTCTTCTCAATTTTTTCAAAATACTCGGCTAGTCGTTTAAACCTCATAATTTAATTATACAAAAATTGCCGCAGTTTTTATCGGCTAACTTACGCAATCCGGTAAAGCTTGGTTTCGCTGAAAGCGAATTTACCGGA
>CAZYUF010000082.1:0-1799 GCA_964650605.1 uncultured Pseudomonadales bacterium
GACACTTCTAGAAATGGTGTAATTAATACTAACCCAAAAAACCCTGCAGAAATATTGATAAACAAATCAGACATGGTAATTAAATGAATAGAGGAAGTTTTTAAAGCCATGCTGTTTCTAGTTTAAATCCAGCGATAATTTTTTTCAAGGCCGGATTTTTTGTACCCCCCACGTAGCCTTGGCGTAGTGGGGTGTGGAATACTCAAGACAGATAGGGATTAAATAATGCGGATGGTTTGGTGGCGGCGGATTTCTCCCAGAGCGGTCAGGGGTGAAGCCTGATTAAATTCCCGCGGAGCCAAGCCGTAAACATGCAAATCGTAGGGAAAACCGACGCTGGCGCGGTAGAGTAATTTAGAGCGTTCATCAAGATCCATTGAGGCAAAATCATCGGAAAGCACCAATAAATCTACATCGTTAACATTTTGGCGGCCGTGAATAAGCGAGCCGTATAACAGTACGGAATCAATGTGGATGTGCTTGGCAACATTGCTGATATAATTTTTTATGGCTGGTTTAACCGTGCGGATATCCATGAATAAACCTCCTTGGTTTTATCAATTGTTGGTTTAATTTTGGCTTTAGATGTATAGGTATAAGTTTGAAAATCAGGATAGCGGACTCTCTTTTCCAGCGCCTGATAAGCGCAATAAACCGCCATCGAATACCGGCTGCCGTTATATAAATATTCCATATCGTCAAAGTGTTCTTTTGCCTGATCCAGCCAATTTTTTGTTTCTTCTTTCATATTTATTTATAGTATAGCATTTTTTGTGTCAAAGCCTCTGGTTGTGAGTGACAAGGTTCGACCTTGTCCACCACCAGGGCCGGATTTTTTGTGGCAAAATTACTTCAGCCGGTAGCCCTCTCCCCGCAAAGTCTGGATAATTGATCCGTCAATCCCAGCCTGCTCCAATTTTCCCCTTAACCGCTCTATGATTTTAGACACCGCATACAGGGAAAATTTATCTTCTTCAGGAAAAGTAATCCGGCTGATCTCGTCAAAACTGACAATTTCCCCCTGCCGCCGCTTTAAGGCGTTTAATATCTCCGTTTCCCGGCCGGACAAATTAGCCGGCATGGTTGCCAAAATTCCGTTTTTCGGCTTTATTCCCAGAGTTGATAAATACTCTTCGGACTGTTTTAATAATTTGGCATTCTGCTGATTGCGCGTCAGTTTCAGCGTCGGCGTGTAGTTGCCGCCGTATTTTTCAAGGATTTTTTTCAAAAATGACTCCTGCACCAGCCAGTCAGCCAGCAGTTCGCTTTCCTCCCATTTGGCGCCCAGTTTTTCCTCCAGCGGTTTTCTGGTTAATACCGTCAGGATCGCCTCGGTAATTTGAGCTAAACCGCAGTCAGTCCGCAGGTAAATGTAAATATCTGCCGGGAAAAGCCGCGGCCAGTTAAACGAGCAGGTGGTTCCGTAAGCGGTCGGCCAGACGGTAACGGATTTAATTAAACCGGCGGGCGAGGGGATTAAATAGTCAATGGCCGTCAAAATCTCCGGCTGGGCCTTGGTCCACAGTTTTTGCGCGGCAGTAAAATCCGGCTTGACCGGTTGAACTAAGGCTTGAGTTTGGGTGAGCAGGTCTGGTTGGACCTCAAGCGGCAGTTTTTCAATCTCAATAGTTTTCACCCGGCGCCAGAAGCCTTTAACAGACAAATAATTAAATTTAGGGAAAACGACGATTGAATGGTTAGCCGGGGAGCCGTTCAGTTTCGGCAGGACAAAAAAGTTATGCTCCTGGTAAAAATTATTGGCAATCTGCCGGGCCGCGTAAATCAGCCGTTTCGTCTCG
>CAZYUF010000083.1:0-1672 GCA_964650605.1 uncultured Pseudomonadales bacterium
ATTACTTAACTATATTATATAAAAATGTTGTTTGGCAAGCTGAAAAATTTTTTTATCTGATTGACGGTCTCGGAATTTAACCCTAAGTTGTCCAGTTGCTTATCTTTAAGGCGGGCTAAATCCCGACATAAAAGCAGATTATTTTGGTAAAGCCGCCGGCAGTCATCCTGATTCAAAAAAGTTAAACAAGTCAGGGGATGAAATTTATTGGCTTCAATCAAAGACTCCAGGCCGTTGGCGGCCGGATAGCGCCAGGCGAGTAATTTTATTCCCCGGCACAGGCCGTATTTAATAGTATTGCTGGTCAACTTGGTATTGGTAACCAACCACATTTGCTGATAGCCGGAGCCAGTCTCTTTAATATCTTCAAACCGGGCTTGGACATAGAGGGCGTCTTTGGAACGGGTTTTAGTGCCGGCACGGTTATGAAATTTACACTCAATTAAAAATTGCTGATTGTCTTTGGCGGCCACGACATCAACTTCGTGATCCAAACATTTGCCTTTAACAATTACCTGGGTTTGCGTCCGGTAACCCAAATGGGTTAACAGCCGGCTGATATATTTTTCAAACGGGTAGCCGGACGGGCCCAATTGCATCAAAGCATCTTTTAAAGAATAATGATATCCCTGACCGGCCTGATATTGATTTAACAAATCAAAGACCTGCCGATAAATTTGCCGGGTAGTCAGGCCATCGTGCAGACGGCCGATTAACTGAACTAAAATTTTATCAATCACTTGGGGCTGGGCGCCGGCGCGCTTTAAAGAGCGGCGGATTTTAGCTTCGGAAAAAGGTTCAAGCACTCCGGAGGCTTTGGTAACTTTAATATTCATAAAAACATTATAAATTATATTTCTGTTAAAATCAGGAATATGAAAGTAAGTGCAATTGTCCCCGGCTTTAACGAGGAGAAAACTATCAGCAAGGTAGTTGACTGTTTATTGAAAAGCCCGGAAATAAAGGAAGTGATCGCTATCAATGACGGCTCGACCGATAAAACCTTAACCATTCTGAAAAGATTTAAATCACAAATTAAACTGATTGACTTAAAGAAAAACCAAGGCAAGGGCTATGCTCTTACGGCCGGCATTAACCAAGCCAAAAATGAAGTACTGATGTTCATGGACGCGGATTTGGTGAACTTAAAACAAAAAAATATTGAGGCAATGCTGGAGCCGATTAAAAACCATCATTGGCGGGCAGTCATCGGCATCAGAAAAAAAGCCAGGCTGCTGCCGGCGCCGTTTGCCAGATTAAGCGGGGAAAGAGTGTATTACAAAGCCGATTTATTACCATTATTGCCAAAGATGGCCCGGTCGCGTTTCGGGGTCGAAGTCTTATTAAATCACGCTTTGGAAAATTTACCGGTCAAGAAAATTACTTTATTAAAATTAAACGGCTTGTACAAGCACGAAAAACGGTCAGCCGCCCAGGCAGTGAAGGAATATCTGGACGAAGGGGTGGAAATTGCCAAAGAATTAGCCAGGCAGGAAAAATTAAGGGCGGAAGATTTAAAGATTATTGACCGGCTGAAACAGGCAGCGTCGATTAAAGAGCTGCAGGAAATTGTCACCAAGATTTCCAACCTGCAGGTACGGGAGTATTTGGAAAAGTACGTACTGAAATATTTGAAGAAAGCCCGGACTTGGTGGAATAAATGGTAAAATAA
>CAZYUF010000084.1:0-1660 GCA_964650605.1 uncultured Pseudomonadales bacterium
CGTTTGTTTCTGCCACCAGGCGACGGCTTTGTCCAGTTCTTTAGGGGTGAAGTCAGGGAAGAGGGTGTCGGTAAAGTAAAGCTGGGTATAGGCGATTTGCCACAACATAAAGCCGGATAACCGTTGGTTGTTGGGGGCGGTGCGGATGAGGAGGTCCGGGTCGGGAAGACTGCGGGTGTCGAGGTATTGGGAAAATTGTTTTTCGGAGATACAATAAGGAACATCCTTGCAGGCCTGCAAGGATGTTCCTTGTAGGAAAGAATTAATAGCCCTGATAATTTCATCTTTTCCGCCGTAGTTGAAGGCAATAGTGAGGGTAATTTTATGGTTGGTTTTAGATCTATCTTTCCACCCGCTGAAAAAGTTTTGCACATCCCGGGGAAGTTTGGTTAAATCACCGATGGTGTTTAAGCGGACGCCCTTTTTAATATATTTATCCATAGCGCGGGGGATAAGCCGGCGGAAGAGATTGAAGTATTTGGCGACCCAAACTTGTCCCCGGTTCCAGTTTTCGGTAGAGAAAAACCAGAGAGTTAAATAAGGGATGTGAAGTTTAAGGCAGTGGTCAACCAGGTTTTCCGCGGTAGTTTCGACCGCGTATTTATGGCCGGAAAATTCCGGCAAGTGCTTGGCTTTGGCCCAGCGGCGGTTGCCGTCGCAAATGATGGCAATATGAATTGGTAAATTCATAAACTAAAAACTAAAAAATAAAAATTCAAAACTACAATTTTAAATTCAAAACTATTTAACATTTATTTTTTCCTTTCAGGGTTAAAATACTGGCACCTAAAATATTGGCTAGTTCTTTAGTTTCGTCTAGTAGTTTATTGGCCTGATTTTTATCTGCTTTATTTGAATCCCTGATTAAGCCTAGCCAGAATTTGCTTTCATTAGCAGATTTTAAACTATAGCTAAAAAAGTTAGTAAAATCTTTTTGATTAAGTTTGTCCAAGAAGTGAATGATATCTAAAGCGTATAAATAAACCCTTTTTTTTAAATCAGTTTTTAATTTTACGTTGTCGTTTTGCATTTTTCGTTTTTCGTTTTGAGATTTAAAGCACCTGGATTCCAAAGGTGATTTGCAACAGTTCAATAATCCAGTAAGCGGCAAAGATAATTAAAAACCCAACTAGGGCGCTGGTAATCATCCCGGTGCCTTTTTTGATTTTTTCCGGGTTGCCGGCAGAGACAAAGATAGTAAAGCCGCCAAAGACAAGCATAAAAAGAAGGACAATGCCGGCAAGAATAAAGATGATAGGGATAAGGGTATTGATGATCTCAGCGGGAGTGGTGGTTGAGCTAAATTTCCAGTTGCTAAAATTTGTCGGGTCAAGATCTTTTAGGCTTTCGGGAATTTCGTAATCTGTAAGTTTTAACGCTAGTTGGCTCATGGGTTGGAAAATCCAGGTAATTGTAAAATATCATAACCAATAAATCTTAATAAAAAGACAGAAAAGATAATAAAAAGCAAGCCGGTGAGGGCAGAACCGATAATTTCTTTACCGGCATTGATTTTTTCCGGGTTGCCGCCGGCCAAAATAATACTGACGCCGCCAAAAACCGAGAGTAAAAAAGCAATCCCGCCGCCCATTAAAATGGCGTATTTTAGAATCCATTTAACTAAGTTTTCAGGTTCGGTGGGAATACAACCGAGGGCAGT
>CAZYUF010000085.1:0-1517 GCA_964650605.1 uncultured Pseudomonadales bacterium
TGTCTAAAGCATCGATGGCTCCGGTTAACCAGAGGTTGAGAGCTTGTTCTTGGGTCATATTAGTATTATAGCAAGAAAATTTGTTGTGCTTTAATCCCAGTAGAAATTTGGGGATTTACATTAAATTAGGTAATTAGGTGCACGGTCTTTATCGATTAAACCATAGCGATCAATTTTCAGGCCGGGGAAGCGGTTTATTTTTCCGTCGCGGTATTTAATCTCCAGGCCGGTTTTTCTACCCGCCGGAGTTTGGATAATTAAATCAATTTCTTTTTGCCGGCCGCCGATTTCCCGGTAAAAAAACAGGCGGTTATGATTGCGTCGGTAAAATGTTTGGCGTAAAAACCCGGCGATGATTAAGTTTTCAAAAACCGCCCCCAAATCCTGGCGCAGCTCAAGCGGCCGGAAGTCTTCAATTAAAGCGTTCCTGATGCCCAAATCGTAGAAAAAGACCTTTTTTCTTTCCAAATAAGCCCGTCTTTGGTTGGTTTTGAACGGCTCCAGGAAAAAGATAATCCGGTTGCGGCTTAAAATGCTTAAATAATTACTGATGGTTATTTTAGTGGAACCCAAGGACGAAGCTAGCTCGGTCACATTGACCAGATTGCCGATCTGCATTGCCAGCAGGCGCAGGAGATTATAAATCAGATCGGTATTTTTCAGGTCGTAAATATTGACAATGTCTTTAACGACGCTGTTTTGGGTGATATTTTTTAACTCATCGAGCTGATTGTCTGCCAAAATTACGCCCGGGTAAGAGCCATAAATCATCATTTCTTCCAGAAATTGGGATAAATGGTTGGTTTCGGCAAAGTTGAGGCGGTTTTTAAAAGCCAACTTATTACCCTTAAAAACCGCCAGTTCATCCAGGGTTAAAGGGAAAAGGACGAATTCCTGATAACGCCCGGCCAAAGTGTCAAATTGCTTGGTTTTGGCCCTTAGTTCCGACGAACCGGTAGCTAGGATAATAAAATCGCCGGTATCGGTTAGTAGTTTGATTGCCCGGGTGCTTTCGGGATGGTTTTGCACCTCGTCGATAAAAACCAGGCGGCTTCGGCGGCCGGTGGCCCTGAGCTTAATTGCGCTTAAAAGCTTGGTTCTTTCCGGGACAAACAGTTTTTGGTCATTGAGATCGTCAAAGTTAAAGTAGGCGCCGCCGAATTTTTGCCGGAGTTCATTCAAAATCGTGCTTTTGCCGGTTTGACGCGGTCCCCACAAAAAAACGATTTTTTTTGTCGGCTTGATTAAGGTTTTTTCCAAATCAGATAATAACTTACGATTTATCATAAAATCACTATATCAAAAGTTAAGTTTTTAGTCAAGTGCAATATTCTAAAAATAGCCATGCTTTAATCCTAGCAGGAATTATGTGAAAGAAATCACTTGTCCAAATTGTTAATGGGATTGACAATTTGGACAAAAGTGGTAAACTGAAGACATGATTAAAAGAGATGTAGAGCGGACGATTAAAAAATTGTTTCGACAAATGCCGCTGGTGGCCGTGGTCGGCCCGCGCC
>CAZYUF010000086.1:0-1506 GCA_964650605.1 uncultured Pseudomonadales bacterium
TCCGACTTTGACCGGGAAGTGAAAAAATTATTAAAAGCTGCCAATGCCCCAGCCCGTCTTTAGCGTTTCCGAATTTAACGAAATGATTAACCGGCATCTTAACTTGCTGGGAGAAGTTATTGTTGAAGGTGAAATCAGCAGTATCAAAATTTCTAATAATCAAGTGGTGTTTATTACCATCAAAGACGAAACTTCCAGCGTTGACCTGTTTGGCATTGTCTATCAACTATTCAATCTGACTGCCTTAGAGCCGGGGATGATGGTTAAAGTCCACGGCACTCCCCGTCTTTACCCAAAAAACGGTCGCTTCAGCCTGGCCGTTAATCAAATCGTTCCGTCGGGGGCAGGGGCCCTGGGGATTGCTTACGAAAGACTAAAAAAACAGTTGGAAAAAGAGGGTTTGTTTGCTGAAGCAAAAAAAAGAAAACTGCCGATGTTTCCTCAAACAGTCGGTTTAATCACCGCCAAGGGTTCAGAGGCTTACCGGGATTTTATTAAAATCAGCGCCGAAATAACCGGCGGCTTAAAAATCTTTTTCTACCCGGTCAATGTCCAGGGGGATAACGCCGTTAACTCAATTAAAAATGCCCTTGCTTACTTTAACCTAAAACACCAGACCGATGTCTTGGTCATCACCCGGGGCGGCGGTTCACTGGAAGATTTAGCCGCCTTTAACGACGAAGCGATTATCCGGGCTGTCCACTCCAGTAAAATTCCCACCATTTGCGCGATCGGCCATGAAGGCGATGTTTCTTTAGCCGAGCTGGCCGCCGATCTTCGGGCCTCCACCCCATCAAATGCCGCTCAGCTGCTGGTTAGAAACAGCCAAGAAGTCATTCGGGAAATAAATGAGTCTGTCAATAAAATTGAAAATAAAATAAACCAAACGATTAATCTTAAAGAAGCGGACATCAAAAACTCAATCACCACCATTCTCAATCAAGTTGAAGGAAAAGCAACCAACCTTTTAATCCAAATTACCGGCAGCCAAAAAGAGCTGATCAGGAACATCGGCTTCTTAATTAACCGCCAAAAAGACAACCTCGATCATCTTAAAGATAAACTAAAAGCGCTCGATTATAAAAGTATCTTTAAAAGAGGCTTTAGCATTGCTAAAAACCAATCAGACCAAATTATTAAGTCTATCAGCCAGGTTAATCTTAAAGATCAGGTTGAAATTATTTTGTTAGATGGTAATCTTGATACCAGGGTTATCTTAAAAAAGAAAGGCCGGTTATGAATCCTAAACAACTATCTTTAGATCAAGCTTATCAGCAGCTCCAAAGCATTGTTAAAGAGTTTGAAGCGGAAACCCTTGATTTGGAAACAAGTATTCCTAAATTTAAAAAAGGCTTAGAGTTAGCTAAATTCTTAGAGGATAAACTAACCAAAATCAAAAACGAAGTCCAGGAAATAAAAGAAAAATTTTAAGAGCCGTCTCCCGGGATCGGACCGGGGGCCTGCGGTTTACGATACCGCCGCTCTGCCAACTGAGCTAAGACGGCT